>NZ_JACMOO010000137.1 GCF_014377975.1 Ferruginibacter sp. | reverse complement strand
TAGGCCTTGGCAGTTTTTAGTGCATCTGCATTTGTTTGTTTACAGGCTATGGCGGTAATTCCCATCCAATGGCCACCCGGAGTTATTTTTTTATTACCAAACATCATGTGGCCTGAATGCTCAATCACAAAAGGATTATCATCCCAATAACGTGCAATAGTTTTTTGTTCTTCTGTAAGATTTTTACTTATTAAATAAACGTTTTTAACAGCTTTAAAGAAAACACTGTTGGTATCTGTGCTAAATAAAGGTGGTCTTGGCGACATAAATTGAGTACAGGAATCCATTACCATCGGTTTCATGGTATTCCAGCACCATTCTATTCCATCCATGTAGTCTGGCGGGGTGGGCCTCCACTTTCCCGGGTCGTTACTACCCAGGAACTTAGGTTTACCACGTGATTGAATATAACCATCCATATTAGCTCTGGCCAATATCACTTTACCAGTGGTATCTCCAAAAGCAATTGAACACTGATAGATTGAATCGTCGAGGTTTTCTTTAAAATTATTATATACCGATTCTTCATAATTTTTTAAAGAATCAATAGAAAAAACTTTTACATTGTGTGCAACCGTAAAAAATGCTTTTGTGGCAGCAAGCGCATAATTATAATTTTTGCCTTTTTCAGGCTGGGGCATTTTTCCAAAACCCTTCAGTTTTTCAGCTATGGAGGGAGTTCCTGCTTTACTAAAGCGCATAGCTTCATAAGATGCTAAAGAAGAATAAACATATATCCTCGCTGCAACCGGTGGTGTAAAAACGTCATAAATTATAACCTGTGTTAACTGATCTTCGTTTTGATGCAATATATCGGCATCTAATAATTTAACAGCTTTTTTTGAATGACAGTTGGCAAACAAAATAGCAGAGATAAATAAAAGACAGGTTACTTTTAAAAGATTTTTAATTTGTATTTTCATTTACAAGGGTTTTGGGACAATTAAAATAAAGCTATTTTTTTATAATATTTTTTAATACCATAAAGGGTGGTCCTTGCTTCCAATTCGCTGCCCCTTGTATAAATGCAGGTGCAATCGAAAAATTACCAAGCACAATATCAACTTTACCATCACCATCTATATCCGCCGCATCCATTGTCAGCCATCTTCCGGAACTTGTTCCTGCTATACTATAAGGATGAAGGTCTAAATTACCTTTATTTTCAAGGTAAATAAAACTTTCTTCGGGATGATTTGCATAATCTGCAAAAAATGAAATCGCAGCTATATCTAGATCACCATCTCCATCAAAATCTCTGGCCATTGCTTTATAACAGCCATGCATCGGAAAAAAATATTGTTGTTTAAAATGGTTACTGCCATCATTCATATAAATATAAACTCCATGGTAAGGTTTTAATACGGATGAAAGATCTGCATTATCGCCACAGGTATATAGTATATCCGGAAATCCATCCTTATTAAAATCTGCCAATTCAAAATAAGAGGATCCGTTAATTGGAGGAAATCGAAGCACTTGTTCCTGCTCAAATTTGCCATGCCCTTTATTGGTAAATAAGAATATCCCTTCGTCACCCTGAGAAAAAAGCGCCCAAATATCAGGAAGACCATCCTTGTTTACGTCCTGTACGTAAGCTTTAATGGCGCCGGGAATATTCCGCAATATATGTCTTGTAAATTTTTTACCATCCCCCGTATTTTCCATCCAGGATAAAGCACCAGCGAGATGCCCAAATTCACAGACCAGATAATCGGGTTTTCCGTCGCCATTAAAATCGGATGTGCATAATTGTACTGGCCTTGCAAGGCTATTAAACAAGTGAATAGTATCTGCCACCATCCTGCCAGTTGTGCCGGTGTGTATAAAAGATGCTGTGCCAAATTTGCCATTATTAGGATTCATAATACCAATACCACAAGCCAACATTTCGTCAGGACGGATCTCAATATCGACAATTGGACTTTTCATGTTCACAGAATCCAATATAGAAAGTTGTTTATTAAAACGATATAGATTTCTGCTTAAGGCATCGGCTACCAGCAATTGACGCGGCGTTTTAAGCGTATCAATTTTTACAAGACAGGTTGCAGCAGAATTTACACCAGTCTCCGGAGTTTCGATCTTAAATAATTCATCATTTTTTTTAACCGCATATTGCCTTTGTTGAGCTGGCAATGTATCGGGTGAAAGCGCCGTATAATAATCCAGTATGCATTGCCAGTCATCAAAGCTTAGCAGTGGAGTTGAAGGATAGTAATTTTGATCAACATTTCTGTCTCGTCTGCTGGAAGGATATTCTTTAAATCCAGTAAAATAAAAAATTCCTAACCGAGGACCCATTGCGGGTAAAACCCCCTCTTCCCAGTGTTTCGAATCCAACAAAGAAGGATCAGGTAACTGGTGGCAGTTCTGACAATAAGTAGCTGCCAATATTTTACCCCTGGCAATATTTTTATCCGAAATATTTTGATGTGTTTGGTTCTTTTTAAAATCATTGCGGGAATTGCAGGAATATAATAATGCAATGGTACCCACAAACAAAAAACGAATTAAATAACCTGCATAATTTTTAGAAATCATGATTTTTGATATTTACTTTTTAAAATTGCAGGATTTGTGAACTGCTAACTTAATCACTAATTGAAGAGATTGTTTAAACATCAGACAAGGCCCCCACACTGCTATTTGCTTTATCCATAGGGATATACTTATTTAAAAATAAATTATTCTTGATACTCCTTTGGCAGTAAAAATAGTAGCAGATACTACATTACTATTGATGTATAAAAACCTGGCAGATTGCGACAGGAAGCCACTGCCCCAATAAAATTCCTGCCGCTGTACTTTGCCGTTGTTTAGTTTGAGTACTGCTGTTACATCATCCGGCTGCAGGGCATACAATTTATGGGTTACCTTTAAAGCGTATATCTTCATTGCTCCGCGGTTTTGTGTGGCGGCTACAAGGTACTGTCCATTACTGCCTCGTATTTTTGCCAGTGCCTTGCCATTGCCGGGGATGTAGATACCACTTTGCAATATGCTTTGTGCTGTAAAACTACCGTCGCCATTGCCTTTCAGCAGTAAACCATTCAATGCATCGTAGCGGCCTACACTTACTTCCGTGCCATAATCGTTGCCATTCATTAGGATGTCTAAATTGCCGTCTCCATCAAAATCATCCGCTACCATGCCGTTTAAGACCGATAGCTGGGCCTGCGCCGGTAAGGGCGTAATGGTAAATTTTCCATTGCCATCATTGCGCAGGTAACTACTTTGTAAATTATTTGCTTTTAATTGCAGGGCATCTTTTAATTGCTCTTTGGTAAATAGTTGGTCAATAGTTGCAGTAGCAAATGATTTATAATTTTGGAATTTGGATCGCATCCCGATCATCTGCTTTACAATATCATCTCTTGTCTGGGCAGGATATTCTTTTTTGGTTTGATCCAATTGGCTAGTAGGTAACCATAGTGTGGAAAAAGCATCGTAGCTACCGTTGTTGTCAAAGTCTTTTGCGTAGATGGAGATGGGGTATTGGTCACTGGCCTTGTAAAAAGTGTTCTGGCCTGCATTGCCAACTATGTAATCAATATCTCCGTCATTGTCAAAGTCTCCGGATACAATCGTGTTCCACCATCCTATTTGTTTATTGACACCTGTTGTAGCGGTTACATTTTTGAATATCCCTTTATCATTTTTAAAAAAAGTTACCGGCATCCATTCACCCGCCAGCACGAGATCGGGAAAGCCATCGTTGTCAAAATCGGTAAACAAGGCATCGCATACCAGACCTATATTTTTTAATTCTTTTGCTACCTCATTGGTTACATCTGTAAATTTAATATGCCCATTTTTTGAGTCGTTTCTGTAAATAAAACTGGATACCGGTTTGGGATAACTCCAGGGATCTACCCTGCCTGCTATGAACAGGTCAAGATCGCCATCCTTATCATAATCAATAGCTCTTACACAGAACTTGCTGGTGTGGTTATCGGGCAGCGCCAATGAATCCAGTGTGTAATTCCCCTTGCCATCGTTTATGTACAATTTGTCTTGGTAGGCTGCCGAGCCCGAGGGGTTTTGATAGCCACCGCCAGATATATAGAGATCCAGGTCACCATCGCCGTCTGCATCAAAAAGTAGGATACCCATGTCGTCCGTGGGTTTGCCGGTTGTATTTGGTAAAAGAGCCTTTTGCAAAAAACGGTTGTCGGGTTGTTGCAGAAAAAATTGTGCGCTATAACCTGCGGCTCCACCTACTATCATATCATCTAGGCCATTGCCGTCAATATCCCCTACTGCCAACGCAGGGCCGTATTCAGAAAGTTTATGCGGCAAAAGTTTTTGAATATTAAAATCTACAAAATCGGTTTGCTTGTGTACATAATTGATACCGACTGAATCGGTTACTTCTTTAAATAAGTTGTTTGTAGCAAATATTGCATTGCTGCCGGGTGCGCCCGGTGCCGCTGTTGCAATATTTACCTGCAACAACTGATCTGCATTGATGTGTTGCAATAACTGTGTTTTGCCATTCTGCCATTTTACAATCACTGAATCTACCTTCTTTATTTTTCCTAACCCAAAATGGCCAATATCCTGCACGCTAGAGAGGTATCCTCTGTAGGGTGTATTCTCCCATACCTGTTGTTTACCATGATCATAATGTATTTCTACCCACGCCCCCAGCCCGCCTTTATTAAGAGCATCGCCGGTGAGCTTTACCTGCAGGTAATGGCTACTATCCTGATTTTGCTCTCTTTCATTGTTTCGATAAATTGATGCTTCATCGTTAATATTGTTGACTACAAAATCCAGATCGCCATCGTTATCTAAATCCACGTAAGCTGCACCGTTGGAAAAAGTGGGCGTATTGATTCCCCATTTTTCAGATGCGTCTGTAAAGGTTAAATTGCCATTGTTTTTAAATCCATAATTATGAATTTTTACCTCAGGAATTTGAGACAGCAATAATGATTTTGATGCAACAGAAAATGCCTTGTTTCGGAACATAATAAATTCGTTGTCGGTTACATCTCTTGGAAAGCCATTCGTAATAATCAAATCCCGGTTACCATCATTATCAAAATCAACTAATAAAGGTGTCCAACTCCAGTCAGTTTCAGCAACATCTGCATAAAAAGCCACTTCACTAAAAATCGGATGACCGAGTGAATCGTTTTGCTTAATCGTTGGCCCCTGATTTAGTTGTAGGGTATTGCGGACATATTGATAGTTATATCCAAAATGGTCGCTGTTTTGATAGGTCTGGTAACTATTAGCTTTCATCATCATTTTCTTACGGTAATTGTCTTTTGGATCCATATCCAACGTTATAACATCCATTAAACCATCATTGTTAATATCGCCGACATCACTACCCATAGAGTTATATGAAGTATGCTTAAAATAATCAGATAAATGCTCGGTAAAAGTTCCGTCATGGTTGTTAATCCATAGAAGATCATTGGGCAGGTAATCGTTGGTTACGTAAATATCTTTCCAACCATCCTTATTAATATCGGTTACCACCACGTTATGGCCATACCCATCTGCTGATACACCAGCCTTTTTTGACACGTCAGTGAATACGCCATGTTTCAGCGAGTCATTCCAGTCATTTCGGTACAAACGGCCGCTATTCTGGAAAGCGCTGTCTTTAAAAACCGGATGAAAAATATTGGGTACACGGGGATCTTTTATCTCATTTACAACAAGGTACATATCCAAATCTCCATCGTTATCGTAATCAAAAAATGACGCCATTGTTGAGAAGGAGGTATCCGCTAATCCATATTCCGCGGCCATTTCCTTAAAATGAGGGTTACCGTTTTTATCAAGTCCCTGATTTACATAGAGTAAATTTTTCCTTTCATTGCTATCATTGCTAAGCGTAGCACTAACGTACATGTCCAACCATCCATCATTATTGATATCCACTACAGACACGCCTCTACACCATTTTCCATTTCCGGTAACACCCGCTTCCTCCGTAATATCCTGAAACTTAAAGTTTCCCTTGTTTAGATATAACTTATTGGATACTTTGTTGCCTGTAAAGTAAACATCCTCAAGCCCATCTTTATTAAAATCGCCAATACCCACGCCACCGCCATTGTAAATATTAGAGATATCCAAAACATTCAACGAATCTGTTTCAGTTATCTTGTTATTAAAATGAATTCCTGAATGTTCGGAATCAATCATTTCAAATAATGTTTCCTTTTTTTTACAGGACGAAAATAACAGAGTACACAGAACCAAAAAGGAACAGGCTGAACGCATGACTACTGATTTACTAAATTTAAAAATAGGTAATCTAAGAAAAAATAGAAAAGAAATATACTTACATAAAAATAAACCAAATAAAAAGAGGCAGGCTATTAACCTACCTCTATTGTACTTAACAATTTTAAAAGCTATTAGTAACCAGGATTCTGTGTCAGAACAGATTTACCACCAACCTGGCTAAGATCTATTTGATTTTGTGGAATAGGCAAGTATTCACTTCTTCCAGTTTTATAAGAAGCACCGGTTAATGTTTTATAATTACTGGATAATTCATGAGCCTGGTATGCGTTCAATTCTGTAGCACCAATGCCCCAACGAGTAATATCATAGAAACGATGACCTTCCATTGCAAGTTCTAATTTACGCTCGAACCGAATAGCAGTTCTGGCTAAATCCTGGCTGGCAAAAGTAGGATATAGTCCAATAACATACTTGGCTGGAGACCCCTGTACAAACCCAGTAGGATCCTGTGCACGCTTACGAACCAGATTTACATAAATAGTAGCCTGATCCAATGATCCCACTTCAGCCTCAGCTTCAGCTGCCAAAAGCAATACATCGGCATAACGAATCAAATTATAATTATTAGCAGTAAATCCGTTAGACCATGCAGAAGCGTCTGTATAAGTACCAATTTGCGATTTATAGAACATGTGTTTCATGCCTTCATATGGACCCGCACTTTGTTGGTCACGTACCCAGTTTTGGCCTGGCATAATACCCCAATCAAGAAAAGGAATACCACGACGACCAATTGTCCAATCAATACGGGGATCAAGAGGCGTTGTCGCATCAGGAGTAAAAGGATCATTGGTGGCAATACCCTGATCATTTTTTAAATCAGTTTTGTTATAACTACCATCTAACAATGGCAATCCGTTGGCATCCACTTTATAAGAATTGGCAAGACTATAAGATGGTTGAAAGAAACCGCAACACGAAGTTTGCGCCCCACCACCATAAGGGAAGTTTAGTGCATCTCCCTGATTAGCATTTGCTCCACCTGTACCATCATTAACACTCATTTGTACCGCAAATACACTTTCCTTACTGTTTTTCAAGGCAGGGTTGAAATTATCCGCAAAATGTGCATTTAGAGCGTACTTCTGCCCCCTTGCTGTTTGGCCATTTGCAACAATAGTTGTAAATAACACTTTTGCTTCATTAAATTTTTTCTCAAACATGTATATCTTAGCAAGATAACAGGCCGCTGCCCATTTATTACAACGGTTACTTTGAGCTTGTATCTCTGGCAAGTTTGCATAAGCGAAAGCAAGATCGGCCTCGATTAATGGCAACACTTCCAAATTTGGAGTAAGAAAATTACCAGCAGAGTATGACTGATCTTCACTTACCCATGGAATTTTACCAAAAGCCTTTCTTAACTCAAAATGATAATGTGCTCGTAAAAATCTTGCCTCAGCAGTAAATTCAAGTGTATCTGCAGGTGTCAAATCTTTTGCTTTGCGCATTATCCGCAATACATCATTAGCCCGCTGAACGCCATCATACCTTTGCTGCCATAACTGATCTATATAACCGTTCGATGGAAGACAATTCCATTGTTCGATGGGCGTAATCAGGTTCTGATCACCCGGATCAGAACCTTTGTGTGCATCACCACCGGCAACACTTGCATAAACCCAGTTACTGGAAGATGTGGCCCATGGACCATTTCCTGTACCTGCCCCGCTTCCTTCCCCATCTAACAGGGAATAGGCACCTACCAACAACCCCGCAACACCAATTTTATTGGCAAGTAAGTCTGGACTTAAAGAGCCTGTTGGCGGAACATCGAGGTAAGATTTTTTACAGGCAACAAACAACACCAGTGACGTAAGCACTACTGGTAAAAAGTATTTAAAATTATATTTTTTCATAACTCATTTTTTATATTATTAAATTAAAATGTAAGGCTAACACCAACATTAAAAGTTTTGGAAGGAGGATAATTACCATAGTCAACTCCAAAGGTTGCAGCAGAACCACCCACTTCCGGGTCAAGTCCTGTGTACTTTGTAATTGTAAACAAATTAGCTGCCTGAAAATAAATTCTTGCCCTATCTATACCAGCACGCTTTAACACTTCAGGAGCGAAATTATAACCTATCAACATTTGTTTGCACCTCAAGTAAGAACCATTTTCTTTATAGAAATCATTTAAAACTCCATTGGTACTAAATTTAGAATCATTTTCAACGATTGGATAAGAAGCACCCGGATTAACAGCAGTCCATTGACCTCTTGGTAAAGACCTGTCCTTAGGTACCCATGAATTGGTTAATAATGCAGCACTCTTCGAATTCTGGAACTGAGGCCAAAAATCCTGGAAATAACGTGTGTAATTTAAGATGTCATTTCCGAAAGATCCATACAACGTCGTGGAAAAATCAAAGCGTTTATAAGATATACTCAGATTGATACCCAATGTATAGGCTGGATTAGGATTACCATAAAAACCTCTGTCCTTGTCATCTATTTTACCATCGCCGTTTAAATCCTGGTATTTAAAGCGACCCGGGGCAGCATCCGTTTCTGTAGGCGATTTTGCCACATCTGCAGCATCCTGGTAGATACCAACTATATGGTAGCCGTAAAAAGAACCTACCGGATGGCCTGTTTGGTTTCTAACCTGTTGACCTGTATTATGCGTACCAGCAGTTTCAAAGAAACCTGCAGCTCCCGGAATACTTACAATTAAATTTTTATAAGCACCCAAATTTGCGCCGATTGAAAAATTTACATCTTTATTAATTTTTGCATGATAAGTTGCAGATATATCAATACCGGTATTTTGCATATCGCCGATATTCACTTTTGGTAGATTAGCACCTAAGCCTGCTGTACCAGCAGCTTGATCACCAAATAATAATCCTTCAATTTTTTTCTTGTACCAGTCAAAAGAAACATCTAATTTATTCTTTACTAATGTGGCATCAAAACCGAAATCGAGAATCTTATTTTTTTCCCATGAAGTGTTTAGGTTACCATAAGATCCGGCATAAAATCCTAATGATGTACTTCCACCTCCATTTACATCATAATAAGAACTTCCTCCACCACTTGTGTAAGCAGTAAAGGCATTACCACCAGGTACGTTGGAAATGGAACCCAGTATTCCATAACTTCCACGAAATTTAAGATTACTTACGAAGGTGACATTTTTCATAAAATTCTCTTCGCTTACAATCCATCCTGCCGAAACAGACCAAAAATTACCGTAGCGGGAATTAGGTCCAAATACAGAGTTACCATCGCGACGGCCATTTAACCCTAACAAGTATTTATCCTTAAAAGCATAATCAACTTTTGCTAACAGAGCAGTACCATGTGTTGTATAGCCACCACTAAAGTTAGATTGACCAGTGTTGGCACCAGTACTCAGGTTAAGATAGTTTGGATCATCAGAGAAATAATTGATCCTATTACCACCAACATTTCTTCCCCTGTATTGCAAAGCTTCATACCCTGCGAGAATTTTTACAGAATGGTTACGGGCGAAAATATTGTTATAACTTAAGGTATTTGTAAAGTTCCAGTTGCTATTGTAACCAGAACCCTCACCATAAGAATTAGATGCTGAATTTTCAGCATTTTCATAACTTCTGTAATTATGATAATAGTAGTAATAATTATCGAGATTTCCGCCAAACAATGTTTTTGCAGTAAAATGCTTGAGGAAATCTACTTCAGCAAAAACATTACCTTGCATTTGCCAATCAAGGCCTTTGTTATCTTTTGCCCTAACACGGGCGGCGTAAGGACTGGAAGAGTTACCTAATCCAGAACCAGCAGTGCCACCAAATCCACCACCTGCATTCACCAAAGGAATAATAGGTTGTTCCCACGCTGTGGTATTTACCTCATTACCCTCCCCATTATTACCAATTCTTGGATTATCCTTAAAATATACGTAAAGATTTTCTCCAACACGAACATTATTTTTTACATTAAATACAGTATTAATCCTGGCAGCATAGCGTTTCAGGTAAGTATTTAACATTGTTCCCTGCTGATTGAAATAGTTGAACGAAAATAAATAAGCTGATTTATCATTTCCACCAGTTGCTGTAACTGAATGACTCTGAATCGGGGCCGGCTTAAATATTGCATGATACCAGTCAGTACCAGTTTTATTAGCAGGCACTACCAGATAAATATCACCTTTGGCATAGTTGTCGTTATACTTTTTAAGATCTACAGCCGGGTTCCCTGCAGATACGCCAGATAAAGTACCCGCTTTAATATAATCAGGTAAAACAGGACTTAACCCAGTTCCATACTGTGCAGAAGTAACGTTACCAGTTGCAGAATCAACCTGTTGAGAATTTTTGGCAGCCAGAAAGAATAATTCAGCCATTTGTTGTGGATTTGCCTTGTGCCACGGATTACCTGGCTGTACTCTTTGTGTACCATAATATCCATCATAAGTGATGGTAGCTTTTCCTCTACCTCTTCTGGTAGTTACTATAATTACTCCAGATGCACCGCGAGCGCCATATATAGCAGCCTGTGCATCTTTTAAAACCTGTACAGATTCGATATCATTTGCAGAAAGGTCATGCAAAGTACTTAAATCTCCAGGTGCAGATTGAACTCCATCCACAATTACCAGTGGAGCAGTGTTTCCAAAAGAGGTAATACCCCTGATAAATACGTTACTACCCTCACCAGGCTGACCCGAGCCAATTATACTCACACCAGCAGCCTGACCTTGCAACATTTGCTCAGCGGTTCCTGAAGGAATTGACTTAAGATCTTTCACATTTACCACTGACACAGCACCGGTAATTTCTTTTCTTTTTTGAGCAGTGTAACCCGTTACTACCACTTCGTTTAAAGAATTTTGTCTTTCTTTTAATGAAACTTTAACTGTAGAAATTCCTGAAATGCTAATTTCATCCTCATCGTAACCTACAGAAGAAATTAACAGCGTGTTTTTCCCTGCTGGTACGGTAATGGAAAATTCTCCATTGTTACCGGTAACAGCAGCAATTTTAGTTCCTTTAACACCTACCGTTGCCAAAACAATAGGAGTGTTGTCCTTAGCATTGGTAATAATACCAGTTACTGTTTTTTGCTGAGCAAAAATTTGAGTAGAAAAGAGAATACAACAGACAAGAGCAGGTATCCCTGAGAGGAGTTTTTTTAACATATAGCAGCGTAGTTTGGTTAATAATGATATAAAGGTAGAAGTATTTATTATACAAACGTTAAAAAAAAACAAAAAAGCTGATAATATTTTATCTAAGAACAATAATTTAATAATTGCGGAATGAAAGTCAAATTTCAACATTTTGCCTTGTAAATGATTTATATTCAAAACGTTCTATTGTTTTAAACATTATCAAAAATAAATAGACCGTTCTCCTTTATTTTACCCTTATTAAAAATTGAATGTGGTAAAATTGAAAGAAATAAAATCGGTTTTTAATTTCTTAATTCAAAAAATTTTAAAACAGATGAGTTTACACAATTACGATAAACCTTTTGACGCGAATTTTGATTCCTTTTAAATCCGGCAAAAGATTGAATTCTATTCCAAAAATCTATAATACCCGATCAATAATGGTTCAGTTTTTTTATTCAAAAAAGTATGTCGAAAGCATTTTTATTTAACAGAGCATTCAAAAATTACTCAATGATTTTTGTTTATAAATTTCCCCTGGCAGCCTGCTCTCTTTCCAATGCCTGAAACAGTGCTTTAAAATTTCCTTTACCGAAACTTTTTGCGCCTTTTCTTTGAATGATCTCAAAAAATAAAGTTGGCCTGTCCTGCAGTGGTTTACTAAATATCTGTAACAGATACCCTTCTTCATCTCTGTCTATCAATATGCCTAATTCGCTTAATGGCTGAAGGTCTTCATCAATTTTACCTACCCTGTCAAGTATGGTTGCATAGTAGCTTGGTGGTATCACTAAAAACTCTACACCACGACCTTTTAATTCAGTTACTGTCTTTACAATATCGTCTGTTGCAATTGCTACATGCTGCACTCCTTCTCCATTATAAAAATCAAGATATTCCTCTACCTGGCTTTTCTTTTTACCAGCTGCCGGTTCATTGATGGGAAACTTTACAAAACCATTTCCATTGCTCATTACTTTACTCATTAACGCAGAGTATTCGGTAGATATATCTTTATCATCAAAACTCAGGATATTTTTAAATCCCATTACCTCTTCATAAAATTTTACCCAGGTATTCATCTGGTTCCAACCCACATTGCCCACACAATGATCAACATATAAAAGCCCGGTTGGTGGCGGGTTATACGCTGTTTTCCATTCCCTGAATCCAGGCATAAAAATACCTCTATAATTTTCTCTTTCCACAAACAGGTGTATGGTTTCCCCATAAGTATGAATGCCGCTTAACACTACTTCTCCTTGTTCATCCTTTAAAATAACCGGACTCATATAAGTTTTTCCACCGCGTTGAATGGCTTCGTTATATGCTGAAGTTGCATCCTTTACTTTTAAGGCCAGTACTTTTACTCCATCTCCATGCTGGTAAATATGATCAGCTATCACATTGCCTGGCCTCAGTGGTGTTGTTAATACAAACGTTATTTTATTTTGTCGTATAACATAGCTTACTTTATCCTTCATCCCTGTTTCAGGACCTGCGTAGGCCAGCGATTGAAAGCCAAAAGCTGTTTTGTAAAAATGGGCGGCCTGTTTGGCATTGCCTGTATAAAATTCAACGTAATCTGTACCCTGCAGGGGAATAAAATCGGTTGTATTCTCAACAATTGAATTGGATTGACTGGTTGTGTTTTCCATCTTGCAATTTTTTTTTGTTTGTATTTGTTACGGTTATTGTTTAACGGGCATCTTAACAATAACACGAACCCATAGCAAGGGCAATCATCAGCATAGTGTAACTCATGCGCTTATCTGAAAATATTTTATGAGGATAATCCGGCAACATATCGCTTGTAAAGATAAATATTCCAGTCCAGTCTATCTGTATTTTATCACTTTACTGTAACAGGATAACGGGATTTAGGTGAATAAACAAGTGAGATAAAAATTGGTAATAATGATTTATTTTGCACCCATGACGACAAAAAAAATTGGTATTTTAGGTGGGGGACAATTAGGCCGCATGTTATTACAGGCTGCAGCCAACTATCCCGTAGATACCTTTGTGATGGAAAACGATTTGGCCTGCCCCGCCGCACATCTTTGCCATCATTTTACAAAGGGTGATATTACCAATTTTGATGACGTATATAATTTTGGTAAAGGGCTGGATGCCATTACCATTGAAATTGAAAACGTAAATGAAGATGCACTGGAGATATTACAACAGGAAGGTGTAAAAATTTATCCTACGCCCGCTGCATTAAAGATTATTAAAAATAAAATGCTGCAGAAGCAATTTTATAAAGATCACCAGATACCTACCAGTGATTTTATCATTACGCAAAGTGTAGCCGAATTGAACCAGCATGCTGCTTATTTACCGGCAGTACATAAACTGACCATGGGTGGTTATGATGGCCGTGGCGTGCAGGTAATAAAAACAGCCTCTGACCTGGATAAAGGTTTTGATGCCCCGTCGGTATTGGAAAAATTGGTGTCCATAAAAAAAGAAATTTCAGTGATCATTGCCGTAAATGATAAGGGCGTCCATGCGATGTATCCTGCTGTGGACATGGTTTTTGATCAGCGGCTTAATTTACTGGAATATCAGTTAAGCCCTGCGGACCTACCTGAAAAACTATTGTGGAAAATAGAAGCCATTGCCACCAAATTAGTAAAACATTTAAATAGTGCGGGTATTTTTGCGGTTGAATTATTTATAGATAAAGAGGACAATGTACTGGTGAATGAAACGGCTCCCCGTGTACACAACAGCGGCCATCATACCATCGAAGGCAATTACTCTTCGCAGTTTGATATGTTGTGGAGAGTAATGTTGGGCTATCCGCTGGGTTGTGCCGAAGCCATTTTACCGGCAGCCATTGTAAACCTGTTGGGTGCCGAAGGACACACGGGCGAAGCTTGTTACGAAGGATTGAATGAGATTTTAAAACTAGACAATGTATTCGTTCATATTTATGGAAAAAAGCAAACAAAGCCTGGACGTAAAATGGGGCATGTAACTATTTTAAGTAAAGAAAAACAGGAACTGATACACCAGGCCAACAGGATAAAAAATACAGTAAAGGTGGTTGCGGCTGTTGAGTCTGCTGTAAATATTGGTTAGGAAAATTATTTAAAACAACTGCATTTGAAATTGATTGCAAAAAATAAATCCCTTTAAAATTAAACACACCATATCACAAACTCAATTCATTGGCCAGCCTTTTTAATTCTATCTCCGCAGTTTTTGCTGCATAGTTTAAATTTACCAGTCTGTAACCGGAAGCTTCAAAACTTTGCTGTGCATTTTTTACATCCACAATAGTGGCTTGTTTAAACTGAAAACGCTGCAGCGCCAGTTCGAGCAACTGATTTGATAAGGTATAATTTTGTTGTTCAGTTTCCAGTTGTTTTATTGTGGAGTTGTATGACTGAAAGAATTTTATAACCTGTGCACTGTAGTCTCTCATTAAAATTTGCTCATCAATCCTGGCATTGCTTACATTAATTTCTGCCACTTTTAGCTGGCGCTTGTAAACAGATCCGTTGTAGATGGGTATCCCCAAACTAATGCCTAGCGAAGGACCGTAGTTTTGATTCAATAAGATTTGACCGGCGGCTGCTTTGTTGCGGATAAAACTATAGCCGGTTGTGGCACGAATAGAGGGATACCGAAGCGCTCCTGTTTCTTTTACCGCCAGCCCGTTGATTTTTATCTGGTCCAGCGCCGCCGTGATGTCGGCATTTTTATTGAGCTTACTTAAAACATTTTCCAATAACAGTTGCCTGTCAATTATAATAGTATCCTGGATGCTGATTGCAGAATCGGGATTGAGCGTAAGTTGTCTCAGTAACTCTGCTTTAGCCTGGCCGATAATTAATTGCTGCGATTGTTTGGTTTGTAACAATGCATTTAAATCAATCTGCGCCTGAAAAAGATCTGCATTATTTGCCAACCCTACCGCTTGCCTTGTTTGCACAATTGTCAGTTGCTGGTGCGAAGCGTCGATCGATTTATCAATTGTTTTCATATAACTCTGCTGGCGAACAATATCGTAATAGCCCACCATAACACTCGCCAAAATATTCTGGATTTGGGCGTTTAATTGTTGTTCGCTTTGGCCGACTAAAGCCGCCAGCCTCGCTTTTGTGGCTACTACCCTGGTTCCATTATACAATAATATGCTTCCCGTAACACCCAAAGCAAAACTATTGCTGGGTGCCGCATCCCTGGAAATATTTACCCCGCTATTTAATTTTTGATTGATACTGGAGATTTGTTCATTGTCCGTAAGCGAACCGGTAACCAATGGCAAACCTCCTGCCACACCATAATTGTTTAAAACGGTATTAGCCTCCACAATATTTTTACTTAGCTGCAACTCAAGGCTGTTTTTCAACGCAATGTTAACGGCATCGGATAACTGCAAAATATTTTGTGCACCCGATTGCAAAAACAAAAGAATTAAAAAAACATATAGAACAGTCTGCTTCATTTCACTTGTATTTATTCAGTTTCAGGGCTAGTGCCCTTTTGTGGTTCATTGATTTCAACAGTAGACGACGGCAGAGAAGACTTTTCTATTCCCTTATATTTATGTTCGCCTGATAAATAGGTATAAATTGCCGGTATAACAAACAAGGTTAGTATTAAAGAAAATATGATACCCCCAACCACCACAATACCCAACGGCACACGGCTTGTTGAAGAAGCGCCAAGACCCAATGCAATTGGTAATGCGCCCAGAGAAGTGGCAAGACTCGTCATTAAAATGGGTCTTAAGCGTTGTTGTGCTGCATGCAGGATGGCATCCATTTTACTATAACCTTCTTCGCGTTTTTTATTGGCAAACTCAACAATTAAAATACCGTTTTTTGTCACCAGGCCAATCAACATAATCATACCAATTTCACTAAAAATATTCAGTGTCTGGTTAAAGATAAACAGGCTTAATAAGGCTCCTGCCAATGCCAATGGCACCGTAATCATTATAGTAAGCGGGTCTATAAAACTTTCAAACTGCGCCGCCAGAATTAAATATATCAGCATCAGCGCCAGGGCAAAAGCAAAGGCAATATTGGACGAACTTTCAGCATAGTCCCTGGATGGGCCTGAAAGCGATGTCTGGTACGTTTCATCAAGCAATTTTTTTGCAATTGCATCCATTGCCTTTACACCGTCGCCAATGGTTTTACCATCTGCCAGCGAAGCCGAAATAGTTGCCGCCTTATACCGGTTAAAATGATAAAGTGTTGCGGGGCTGCTGCTTGCTTCCATTTTTACCACCGCACTTATCGGAATCTCCTGGCCTTTGTTATTGCGAACATACAGTTTTGTAATATCGCTGGGTACGCTACGGTCACTCCGGTCAACCTGGGCAATCACGGAATATTGAAAACCATTCATAATAAAATAGGCGAGGCGGCCGCCACTAAAGGCAGATTGCAGGGCGGAAATTACATCCTGCGATGTTAACCCCAGATCCTTCACTTTCATCCTGTCGAGCGTTAGCTGAATTTCAGGCTTATTGAATTTAAGATTTACATCCGCATTGGAAAAAGTTTTGTCCTTTCGTACTTCCTCCAAAAATTGCGGAATCATCGTTTTTAATTTTTCCAGGTCTTGATTTTGCAACACAAACTGAACCGGTAAACTGCCACGGGAGGCTCCGCCTACGGCAATCGTTTGTTCCTGTATGCCAAAAATTCTTGCGTCGTTGAAACGGCTGAGCTTCTTTTGCAGATCGCTTGCAATTTCAGATTGCGTTCTGGTTCGCTTATCCGGATCTACCAACCCCAATCTTAACTGGCTATTGTTTATTGCACCAGCCGGCGTTCTGGCAAAAACAAAATCCCGCTCGGGAACTGAATCGTACAAATAGTTTGTTATCTCATCCGAAACATGTTCCATGCTGCCGAAACTGATTCCTTCTGAACCCGTTACTGAAAACCGAATACTGTTTCTGTCTTCAATAGGAGCCAGTTCACTTTGAAGTTGTGTTGCCACGAAACCTATAATCACCAGGCACACAACTACTACTACCCAGGCCATCCAACGCACTTTTAAAAATGCATTTAACCACCGTTCATACCCGTTTTCCATGCCGGTAAAAAAAGGTTCTGTCTTATTATAAAATTTCCCATGCCCCACTTTTTTACGGCTCAAAACCACATTCAAAACCGGAGTTATAGTTAATGAAACCAGGGCGGAAATTAACACAGCCGCAGCCAATGTAACACCAAATTCCCGAAACAGCCGCCCGACAAAACCCTGTAAAAATATCACAGGTAAAAAAACAATGGCCAGGGTGATGGAGGTAGAAATTACTGCAAAGAATATTTCCTTACTACCTTCAATAGCAGCTTGCTTTATGGGCATGCCACGCTCAAATTTACTAAAGATATTTTCAGTGACTACTATACCATCATCCACTACCAAACCCGTTGCCAGCACAATACCCAGCAACGTGAGGATGTTGATGGAAAACCCCGAAAAATACATTACAAAAAAGGTTGCAATCAGCGAGATGGGTATATCTATTAACGGGCGAATGGCAATGAGCCAATCCCTGAAAAAGAAAAATATTACCAGCACCACCAGTGCAAATGAAATACCCAGTGTTTCTTCCACCTCTTTAATCGACCTCCTGATAGTGGTAGTGTTGTCGAGCAACACATTCATTTCAATATCAGATTTATTATTTTTTTTAATGGCCTCCAGTTTTTTATTAAAGTCATCGGCAATCTGGATATTATTGGCGCCCGGTTGTGGTATCAGGACTATCCCTACCGCATTTACGCCGTTGTATTTCCAGCTTTGTTCAAAGCTTTCAGGTCCTAGTTCTACCCGGGCAAAATTTCCCAGTCTAACAATACCGGTACTGTCTTCTTTTATAATCAGGTTTTGAAAATCTTTTTCGCTTGTTAAACGTCCCAGTGTTTTAATAGTAAGTTCAGTATTATCGCCATAAATTTTTCCGGGTGGTAAATCTACATTTTCATTGTTCAACGATGTTCTGATATCACTGAAAGTTACTCCCTGTGCATTCATTTTATCCGGATCAATCCATAGGCGCATGGCGTATCTTTTTTGCCCAAAAATAATTACCGAGCTTACCTGGTTGATGGTTTGAAATTGCTGCTGCAAAACATTCTCCGCATAATCGCTCAATTCAAGTAACCCTTTGGATTTACTTTGTACGGCAAGGATGAGGATAAAATCACTGTTGGCGTCCGATTTGGTAACAATCGGCGGAGCATCAATGTCCTGCGGCAAGGAACGAATGGCTTGTGCTACTTTGTCGCGAACGTCACTGGCTGCGGCTTCCAGGTCAACACCCAATTCAAACTCCACCGTAATATTACTGCTGCCCAGTGTGCTGGAACTGCTAATGGTTTTAATACCCGGTATTCCGTTTACCTGCTTTTCCAAAGGTTCGGTAACCTGGCTTTCCATAATATCCGGGTTGGCACCCGTATAATTGGTTCTAACGGTTATAATGGCCGGATCAATGGCAGGATAATCCCTGATGGCAAGAAAGGTATATCCAACAATACCAAACAGTATAATCATCAGGTTTAATACCGTGGCAAAAACCGGCCGCTTTAAAGAAAATTCAGAAATATTCATGCAATAAAACGGGGTCTAATATTTTTAAAAATCATCTGCTGCTTATTAAAGTCTGAAATTTATTTTGACGCACCAGCATCGGTAAACTCCTGCAATTTTTTTACACTTCTTACCTGCACCTCTGTTTTGGGGCGGGCAAATAGTACACCCGTAACCACAACAGAATCGCCCACGCTGATCCCCTGTAAAACTTCTACATTGCTGGCTTCTCTCACGCCTGTTTTTATATTCACAAAACTTGCCTTTCCATTTTTTACCAACACCACCTGGTTATTTTTATCATCCGGGATAATACAACTGGCTGGTACTTTAATGGACGACCTGTTTTGCCCTGCATCGATATACACTTTTACAAAAGCGCCGGGATTAACGGTACCACCCTGTAATACTGCCCTCACTTTTAAATTGCGGGTATCTGTGTTAGCCCCTGGTTCTGTTGCTACAATAATTGCCTTACGTGTTTCTTTTTTAGCAGCATCAATTTCTACAGTAATAACAATTCCCCTTTTTATAGCACCACCATAAATATCCGGCAAAGTAAAATCTATTTTTAACTGGTTGGTTTGCTGCAGTGTAGCAATAACCGTAGCCGGCGAAACATACGCACCCGGACTAACTGCTCTTAAGCCTGCAACTCCACTAAAGGGCGCTTTTATCACCGTTTTATCCACCAGTGCCTGCGAGTAAACAATATCTGCTTTTAAACTATTTACCTGGTTTAATGCAGCATCATAATCTGCCTGATTAAGTCCGTTAATATCTAATAATTTTTTATAGCGGTCGGTGGTGGCTTGTGCAAGCTCAAGCTGAACTCTACTTTTGGCAATCTGTGCCCGCAGGTCTGCATCGTTTACCCTGGCTATAACAGTGCCTTGAGCAATGTATTTTCCTTCGGGTACATTCAGGTAGGTAAGCCTTCCGCTCACTTCGGGTCTAAGTTCTACATGCTCTCCTGCTATTACCGTTCCGTTGGCTTCAATCACATTGCTGATAGGTTCAGTTGCAGCAATAATAACATCCACCAGTGGCACTGACTTTTCAGTTCTAGCCGGGGTTTCAGCAGATTTATTTTTACAATTAACTAAAACCATTGAACACAAAAAAAATAAGGAAATAAAACAAATTCTGTTAAACGAATTTCGCATTGTACACAAGGTTAATAATAAAGAAAATAAATATAACTGGTTTTACCAGCAGATAAAGTTACAATACAACAACGGTAAAAATATATACGATTGATCGTTCAAATGTTATTGATTGGCAATTTTGTAAATATTAATACAATGTTTCAACAATAATTTTTAAAATAACAAACTGCCTTATTTATTATTTTGCCTTTCTTTGCGTAAAATTAAAAAGCATGACTCCTCTTGTTGGTATTATAATGGGCAGCGAAAGCGATCTGGAAATTATGAAAGGGGCGGCCGAAATGCTGCGCCAGTTTGAAGTTGAACCAGAGTTGACCATTGTGTCGGCCCACCGTACACCGGAACGTTTGCGTGAATATGCAACTAAGGCAAAAGCAAGAGGCCTAAAAGTAATTATTGCCGGGGCGGGCGGGGCTGCGCATTTAGCGGGCATGGTAGCTGCCCAAACAATTTTACCAGTAATTGGGGTACCTGTAAAATCATCCAATTCGCTGGACGGATGGGATTCAATTTTATCAACTTTACAAATGCCCTATGGTGTACCGGTAGCAACAGTTGCATTAAACGGTGCCAAAAATGCAGGTATTCTTGCCGCTCAGATACTGGCCCTTCATGATACTTCCATTGCGGGTAAATTAGAAGCGTACAAAGAATACCAGGATGATATTGTAATGGAAAGTGTAAAAAATGTAAAGTACCTCGGCTTTACTAATGAGTTTGATACATAAAAAGAATAGATGGGCTGATCTGCTAATTTGCCGGTATGCATGCAAAATTATTTAAAAAAGTTTTTTTGGCCTGGCTAAATACAGCAGCTAAAAGGAGCTTCACAGGCGTCGCACTCTTTTACAGCAAACCATTGCTGAACTTTTCCTAAGCGTATGTGCGTAAAAATACTTTGAAAAATTATTCCAGGATCATTCCAAATTCCTGCTCCAGTCCTTTGGAATGATTGTAAATCATTTCGATAAATCCGTTGCCCCAGCTGGCATAATAAGGCATCAGGTTGTCTGCACGTTCCTGCAAATTATTGTTTGGAAATAATTGCATTTTTAATTTTACCAGTTGTCTTTGCTGTGCTTCAAATTTCTTTTTTTCGGCCCTTAACATTTTCTTTTCAAGCCCCGTAATTTTATCAATCGCTCTTGTCTGCAGGGCGCTGGTATGTTTTTGCAATGTAGCATCGATATTGGCTGCAACTGTTTTTATATGATCATACAATGCGGCAATTTGTTTCTTTTCTTTTTCCAGGTTCAACTGTTCTGTACTATCTCTTTTAACCAACCGGTTAATTAAATCCAGCTGGGATGCAAACAAATCCACATTTTTAAAATGTAGTTTTTCAGCACTTGCCTGCAACTGTTTTGTGATAATCAAAAATGAATTACGAACAATCAGCATGGGGTAAGGTACTTGTGCTGCTTCAAATACTTTTTTTAATTCCAGCCAGTAAGCAATTTCGCCCCCACCGCCAATAAAAGCAATATCAGGCAAAATCGTTTCCTGCAAAACAGGTCTTAAAATTACATTGGGGCTAAAGCGCTCGGGATAATCATTAAGTTCCTGCAGCAGTTGTAATTTGGTAAATTTTAAATCGGTATTTACAATTAAAAAATCAGTTCCCACCTGTTCAATTCTTTCCCGCTTATCATCCAGCAGGTAAAATAAATTAATGGCTCTTCCGCTTGCCTGCACTTTATATTCTGCCGGAAATTGTTCCACTGTTTGTTGCACCGCCATGTGCGAAAATCCTTCAATTAATTCTTTTTTTATCACCGGGGCAAAAGCCTTTTTTACCATGGCATTATCAGGCAATAATATCAACAGCCCGTGTTGTGCAAACAATGCATTCACCAATTTAAAAGTAGCCTGTTCAATAGTTATATCCAACTGGTAACAGTCTTTCATCAAACCAATGATGTCAGCACCAAAAGGATGAACTAATAATTGACCGCTAATGGTGTCTATCAATTGTATCAAAGCTTTATCCACAATCATTCTGCCAACCGCACCTGTTTGTTTTGTGGCCCATTCAAATTTTTCGTCATTAATAAAAACATGCCCCAGTTCATCCAGATCGGCATCTTCACTACCCATATAATAAACAGGAACAAAATTATTTTCAGGTAATGCGGTTTGTAATTCTTCGGCCAGTTTAACAGCGTGTAAAATTTTATAAATAAAATACAAATGCCCCGTAAATATATTGGGCTGGTGTGCCGTGCAAATTGTAAAAGTGTTGTTGTTGCTTAATAGTTGCAGGTAGTTACTTTGCTTTTCGGTTAACGCAGTATATTTATATTGATTGTTTAATATTTCAACCAGCAGAGGCCGGTCGGTAGCAAATAATTTGCGGTGTTCAATGGCTGCCTTTATTCCATCGATTGAAACAGGATGGCTGTAAAATGGTTGCAACGTTTTTTCTGCAGCAATGTAATCTGTTACCATTTTTGAAAAGTAACCTGTGTGTCCGTAAGGAATGAATTGTGCTGTGGTATCCATTTAATAATCTACTTCATTTTTAAAACCTCATAATTGGGATGTCCGGGGGTTACGATCAACTCCTGCCGCTGAATTAATACATCCATTCCTTTCTTGGGTATAGCTCCTGAAAGAAGTTCACTATCTCCGGTAAAACAAATGCAATACAGGTTGCTTTTCTATTGACAAATTTTACATTTACCGGCCCTGCTACATCGTATTCTACCACACGGCCATCTGTACTTTTCGCTTTTCTACAAAAGAAAACTCTAACTGAGATTGAATGGTTTCATTAATGCCATCCTGCAAGCAGCGCTGTCAAGCGATAAAATAAGGCGCAACCTTATAATTTCGTCTTCGCCAATAACATGCTTCCTGGCCAACGTCACATCTTCAGAGTTAGTTGATTCAATATCAGCATAAACTAATCCCGTAAAAATATTTTTAACTTATACAAATATACTTATACTACTTCTCCTTCAATATCATAATCGTATGCTTTGGTAATTTTTACCTGTACAAAATCACCGATGGTTAATTTCTTTTTAGATTCAATGATTACTTCATTATCTACCTCCACACTATCAAATTCTGTACGGCCTAAATAGCGTCCCGCTTCTTTTTTATCAATCAGCACTTTAAATATTTTACCTACTTTTTCCTGGTTTTTTTCCAGGCTTATTTCCTGCTGCACTTCCATTATTTCCTGTGCCCTTTCTTCTTTTTCATCTGCCGGTACATCATCAATCATACTGTGGGCACTGGTTCCCTCTTCGTGGCTGTAGGTAAATATACCCATTCTGTCGAAACGCATTTTTTGTAAAAAGATTTTTAACTCCTCCACATCATCCCTTGTTTCACCCGGAAAGCCAGCTATCAAAGTGGTGCGCAAACAAATATCCGGAATGCGGCTGCGGATTTCACCAATCAAGTCTTCCATTTCTTCCCTTGTAATCTGCCGCTTCATCAGGCTCAGCATATTGTTAGCTGCATGTTGCAAAGGCATATCCAGGTAATTACAAATATTTTCCCTGTCTTTAATTGCATCAATAATCTCCATCGGAAATTTAGATGGGTAAGCATAATGCAGTCTGATCCATTCCAGTCCTTTTACATCTGCAAGGGCATTTAATAGTTTGGGTAGTTCTCTTTTTTTGTAAATATCAAGCCCATAATAAGTAAGTTCCTGTGCTATCAGCATTACTTCCCTTACGCCCCTGTCAACCAAACTTTTGGCCTCATTTACCAGCGATTCAATCGTTCTGCTAACATGCTTCCCCCGCATTAAAGGAATAGCGCAAAAGGAACAGGTACGGTTGCAACCTTCACTTATTTTCATATAAGCATAATGCTGTGGCGTATATAACAGTCTTTCGCCAATAAGATCGGCCTTATAATCTGCGTTAAACTGTTTCAGCATCATGGGCAATTCCATGGTACCAAAGTACGCATCCACTTCTGGTATCTCGGCCTCTAAATTATTTTTGTATCTTTCGCTGAGGCATCCGGTTACATATACCTTATCTATTTTACCTCTGCGTTTTAAGTCAACCTGGTCTAAAATAGTATTGATGCTTTCTTCCTTTGCCTTTTCAATAAAACCGCAGGTATTTATTATAACAATGTTGTGGTCTTTTTTTCCGCTTTCATGTACCACGTCAATTTCATTGGCAATTAACTGCCCGCTCAACACTTCGCTATCCACCATATTTTTACTACAACCCAGCGTAATGATGTTTACCTTATCCTTATGTAACGATTTTGTCTTCATATAAATGTTGGCAAAGGTAAGCAGTTTAGCCGGAGTACCCGAAGCTATCAATAACGAAAAAACTTTTAAATCAGCCGCAACAAATACAACTTAAAAAACATACAAATAAAATAATATAAATTTAATAATACTCATTATCTTCACGGCTGTTCAAGCAATAAGTAATGATGCCAAAACTACTGCTCTCCGTACTTTTTACAATTTATTCAGTATGTAATCTTTACGCCCAGCTTTCTTCCATTAATGGTCATATAAGTAATGCTGCAGGCAAATCACCTGGCGGTACAACTATTTTATTATATCGCTTTACTGACAGCCTTTTAATTAAAACCGCAATTGCTGACGACAAAGGCGATTACGAAATTAACCAGGTGAGCGCAGGTAAATATTTTATCCGGTGTTCTTTTTCTGGTTATACAAAAATATCAACTTCTTTTTTTAGTGTGGGCGAAAATGAAATTGTAACCGTGCCGGCTCTTGTTTTACTTATTGAAAATAAAAGATTGCAGGATGTAACTGTAACTGACAATTATAAAAAAAATATTATTAAAGTAACGGCAGGTAAAACCGTTTTTAATGTTGAAAACAGTATCAATGCTACCGGCAGCACTGCTTTTGAACTGCTTCAGAAATCGCCGGGCGTATTAACGGATAAGGATGATAATATTAGTTTGAGAGGCAAAAACGGGGTACGTGTTTATATTGATGGCAGGGCTGTACCAATGGATGCGGCGGAGCTTGCCGGCTATTTAAAATCCATTCCATCTTCGGATATTGAATCCATTGAAATGATCAGTAATCCTTCTGCAAAATATGATGCATCGGGCAATGCCGGCATCATTAACATCAAACTTAAAAAAAATAATACCATTGGTTTTAATGGTTCTGCGTCGGCAGGATTAAACGTAGGTATCAATCCTAAAACCAATGCATCGCTTGGGTTAAACTACAGAAACAGCAAAGTAAATATCTTTGGTAGCTACAATAATAACTGGAGCAATAACGACAACACATTTAACTTATACAGGTTACAAAACGACACCATATACGATCAGAAAAACTTACAGAATATTACAGGATGGTCGCACAACATAAAAGCCGGTGCCGATTTTTTTGCATCTAAAAAATCTACCCTTGGTATTATTTTTACAGGAAACTTTAGTAATAATACTGTTTTCAGTCAATCCCGTACACCCAGTATTTCGGCAAAAACAGGCATCACAGATAGGATATTGTATGCCACCAATACCATTCCCGGCGTAACAGAAAATGTAAATTTCAATGTAAATTACCGTTATGCAGATACTACCGGACATGAAATAAATATTGATGTAGACCATGGTTTTTACAACAGCCGTAAATCCAGCTATCAGCCAAATCAGTATTACACACCGGTTCCGGAAACATTGTTGTACGAAAAAAATTACCGCAACAACACCCCCATCAACATTACCATCAATACTCAGAAGATTGATTATGCAATGCCTTATAAAAAAGGACAGCTAAGTGCAGGCGTAAAATTCAGCTTCGTAAAAACTAATAATGTTTTTAATTTGTACAATGTAATAAACAACCAGGATTATATTGATTTGAACCAAAGCAATACATTTTTTTATAATGAAAATGTTTTGGCAGGGTATATAAATTATACTACACCACTCAATAAAAAATTAAATTTATCGGCAGGCGTACGGGTAGAAAACACATCCAGTAAAAGCTTGCTAATTAGAGCTGATGGAATGCGTCAAACTGATGAACAGACTAACCGTAATTACACTGATCTTTTTCCCAGTGCAGGTTTATCGTTTATATCAAACGAAAAAAATTCATTCAGTTTTAATTATAGCCGTCGTATAGACAGACCCAATTACAACGATTTGAATCCTTTTGAATCGAGGGTAGATGAATTGACTTCTATAAAAGGCAACGCGTTTTTAAAATCCCAGTACAGCAATAGCTTTCAATTAACACATACCTATAAATCGCGTTTTACTACTACGATTGGTTATAGCCAGGTAAAAGATTTTAGTACTTTTATAATTGACACTACTGAAAAAACGAGGGTGTTTATTACCAAAAAGAATTTAGCCAGCCAAAATATTGCCAGCATCAATTTTTCGTTGCCTTTTAAAATTACTAAATGGTGGGATGCGTATACTTCTGTTGATTTGTACAACAGCAAATACAATGCAAATTTTGGTAATGCTAAAATAGTAAACATTAACGTTACCACTTTTGGATTATATGCCCGGCAAACGTTTAAAATGGGTAATGGATTTTCGGGCGAAATTTCTGGTTACTATACCAGTCCTTCCGTTTCGGCTGGCACTTTTAAAACCCGTTTTTATCTCAACATGGATATCGGTATACAAAAAAAGTTAATTCATGATAAAGCCAGTGTAAAATTCAGTTATACCGATTTGTTTCATACCCTACAATGGAATGCGGAAAGTAATTACGGCGGAACACATATCCTGGCCCACAGCCATTGGGAAAGTCAGCAGTTTAGAATGAATTTTACCTACCGGTTCGGCAGCAATAAAATAAAGGAAGACCGCGGCCATGCTACCGGAAATGAAGATGAAAAAAAACGCACTTCATCAAATGGTTTACTTGATGCAAATTAATTACGATTGTTAAGAAATATTTTTTACCCTGTAGGATCATTCAACCTAAATTTTACCAGCAACACATAAGTAATATTCCCCTTAATGTAATCAATGATATTTTTTGATGCCGGGCGTGCAGGTATACACAGGCTATGCATTAACGCCACTGTTGTTATTTTTTATTGGATATTTTTACCAATATTCTACGGCTATCCGAAGCGTTGTTGCTGCACCCTTTTTTCGTTCAGCGGTACTTATAGATAGAAGTAATTTGCTGCTAAAAAATTAAGCACCAGTAAAGTGATCAGTAGATGATTTTACTATTTATGGAAAGAAAAATACTTCATTTATATAATTTTACAATGACCCTCCGGATCGCTCATCAAAAAAGTTAACACAAGGGTAATACTAAAGTGGGCCTTTAAACTCCAATTTTGCAAAATCATAATTCAGTATACTGAGCATCCCACACGATATTATAACTGCAAAAGATTTTGGTAAAAATTTTAAATGGGGCGTTGCTATTGCGGCCGCACAAAATGAAGGTGCTACGGATGTAGATGGCAAAGGCAAATCCATCTGGGATAGTTTTACTAAAAACGGCAGCAAAATAAAAGGTGCTGCTAAATTAACCACTGCATGCGATTTTTATCACCGGTATAAAGACGATCTTTTGCTAGTAAAAGCACTTGGATTTTCGCTTTTTCGTTTCTCCATTTCCTGGGCAAGAATACTGCCGGATGGCACCGGTAAAATTAATAAAGAAGGTATTAATTTTTATCATCGGGTAATTGATGAATGCCTTAAACTGGGGCTGATACCCTATGTAACCCTTTACCACTGGGACCTTCCGCAGGAGCTTGAAAACAAAGGTGGCTGGACAAATTATTTTATCAACAAATGGTTTAGCCGTTTTGTAACTATTTGTGCAGAAGCGTATGGCAGTAAAGTGAAACACTGGATAATTTTAAATGAACCGTTTGGATTTACCACGCTGGGATATATGCTGGGCAAACATGCTCCCGGTAAAAAAGGATTAGGTAATTTTTTGCCCGCCATTCATCATGCTGCCCTGGCACAGGCAGAGGGTGGAAGAATTATCCGCAGGCTGGTGGAACAGGCCCATATTGGCACCACATTTTCCTGCTCGCAGGTTATTCCTTATTCTGATAAAAAAGAAGACCTTGCCGCCGCCAACCGGATTGACATTTTAATGAATCGTTTGTTTATAGAACCGGCGCTGGGTAAAGGATATCCTGTTGATGACTCCTTTAAATTTTTAGAAAAATTACAGCTGCACAATAAAACCTGGAAGTACACAGAGCGCCTGCATTTTGATTTTGATTTTATCGGGCTGCAATATTATTTTCCGGTTGTGGTTAAGCACAATAGTTACATACCCATTATACAGGCCACAGAGGTTAAAGCAACGGTAAGAAAAATGCCGGTCACTGCCATGGGATGGGAAATAAATGCTGATAGTTTTTACCGCACTATAAAAAAAATATGGTTGTATGGCGGGGTGA
Source organism: Ferruginibacter sp. (assembly GCF_014377975.1). GTDB lineage: Bacteria > Bacteroidota > Bacteroidia > Chitinophagales > Chitinophagaceae > Ferruginibacter. The sequence goes on along the minus strand of NZ_JACMOO010000137.1, from coordinate 31,068 downwards.
AAGAAATACTGATTACAGAAAATGGTGCGGCATTTAAAGATGAATTAAAAAATGGAATCATCGATGACAGGGCCAGAATTAATTATTTTAACCAGCACCTGCAAGCAATGTTAAAAGCAAAAAAAGAAGGAGTAAATATTAAAGGCTATTTTGCCTGGACGCTGATGGATAATTTTGAATGGAGTGAAGGATACCATCCCCGGTTTGGTTTGGTACATGTTGATTTAAAAACACAATTACGCACCATTAAAAACTCCGGTTACTGGTGGAGAGATTTTTTACAATAAAGGCTTGAATTTTCAATGATGAATAGTGAATGTTGGACACTATCATGGGCCATTCACAATTCACCCTTATCACTACCCTTCCAATAACTTTATTCCTGTTTTTTCAAAAGAAATTTTTCTTTCCTTATATAAATTTCCGGTCGTCATTTTAAAAGTTTTCTTGCTCATCCCGAAGAAATCATAAATATCTTCCGGCTTACTTTTATCGTTGTAGGGTAAATAACCATTGTTCTCTGCCAGTAAGCGCAACACTTTTCCCGCTTCGTCTTCTACCCTGTTATAGCCGGGTTGTCCTGCTGCTACATCAATGCGAAAGCGGTCGTCCTTGTCGTTGGTTACTGGATATATTTTTTTGATGAAGCCTTTAAACTTATCTCCCACACCAATGTTGCGATAAATTTCATTAAAATGCAATACTCCTGTGTGGCGGTTATTGATGATGCATACATAGCCAATATCTGTGCGGCGATAAACAATCAGATGAACAACTTCCAGTTCTTTAACAGTGAGCTCTTCGTTGCTTAAAAAAGGTTCCAGCTTTTCGGTAGCTGCAATGCGACCGGTCTGTTCATCCAGGTAAATTTTTATCAGGTAATCTCCATTTACCCTCATATCAAATATTTGTTTGCTCTTTGGAACAAAAATATCTTTCATCAAACCCATATCTAAAAATGCGCCGTGTGGAGTAACGGTTACTGCCCGCAGTTTTACAATATCATCCAATACACCTTTGGGTTCCTGCGTAGTAGCAATCAACCTGTCTTCGCCATCATGATACAAAAATACCTTTAACTCATCGCCAATTGCAGTAGCTGTTGGCACAAATCTTTTAGGCAACAAAATACCCTCCGCACCATCATCGAGGTACACGCCGAAATCCACTGCCCGTATTACTTTTAAGAGATTGTATTTGCCAACTTCTACCATTGAAATAAATTAATAATTAATAATTAATAAGTAATAATACAGTCAAATTACAGACTGATTAATAATATGAAAAATCTGCGTGCTGAGTAGTTTTTTTTTAGATCACTACGCTTCACCAGGTCCCGATTTTTATAATGAGTGTTGGGGCATCATTTTCTTTACGCAATCGGGGCAAACAATCCTTCTACAAACTGATACTTATCAAAAACCAGTAAGTCTGTAGCTTTTTCGCCCACGCCAATAAACTTAACCGGTATTTTAAACTGGTGCGCTATCGCAAGTACTACACCGCCTTTTGCCGTGCCGTCCAGCTTCGTAATCGTTAAAGCGGTTACATCTGTAGCGGCGGTAAAATGCTTGGCTTGCTCCAACGCATTCTGCCCGGTGCTGCCGTCCAATACCAGCATTACTTCATGCGGTGCTTCCGGTATCACCTTCTGAATGACCCTCTTTATTTTTGTCAGTTCATCCATCAGGTAAGCCTTGTTATGTAAGCGCCCTGCGGTATCTATAATAATCACATCTACATTTTTTGCCACCCCGCTTATTATAGTATCATAGGCAACAGAAGCAGGGTCGCTGCCCATTTCCTTTTTTACGATGGGCACATTGGTGCGTTCGCTCCAGATTGTTAACTGGTCTACCGCTGCGGCTCGGAAGGTATCTGCGGCACCTAATAAAACAGATTTACCCGCCCTGGAAAAGTTGTGCGCCAGTTTTCCGATGGTAGTTGTTTTACCCACCCCATTTACGCCCACTACTAAAATCACATGCGGTTTATGACCAGCCGGCAACTCGTAATTCGCATAACTTGTATCTGATGGGGATGATACCAGAATATCCGTGACTTCCTTTTTAAGGATTGAATTTAATTCACTGGTGTTAAGATATTTATCTTTTGCAACGCGTTTTTCTATACGGCTAATTATTTCAACGGTGGTTTCAATGCCCACATCTGCTGCTACCAAAGCCTCTTCCAGGTTGTCAAGTACTTCTTCATCTACTGTACTTTTACCGGCAATTGCCTTGGTTATTTTACTAAAAAACCCTTCCCGGGTTTTTTGCAAGCCCTGGTCTAATGTTTCCTGCTGCTGTTTTTTTCCGAAGAGTTTATCAAAAAGTCCCATGCATATTATCTCCCGAAAGAGTATTTATTTATTGATTATTATAAGATAAAACTACTTGAATCGCTGGTCGATTTGGGTAAAATTAAGAAAGCTGTTCCGATATTAATCAGAACAGCTTGAATATATTAATACAGATACATTTAATTTATTGACCTAAATGTTCTTTAATCTTGTCTTTGTGAACGATAGACTCTTTAAAAGTGTATGCACCGGTTTTAGGACTACGGAGTGCCCTTATTACTTTTGTCCAGTTTTTAGCATCTGATGCTGCTTTCTGGTCCTTGGTTTTAATCGCTGTTTTAGCTGCTTTTGCCATGACTATTTAATTTGAAAATTTGAAAATTTAAAAATCTGAAAACGTATGAACCTAATGTACAATCCCATTTTCACATTTTCGTATTTGCACATCCAGGAATTACTTAATTTCCTTGTGTACCGTTACTTTTTTTAAAATCGGGTTGAATTTTTTCAACTCCAAACGCTCAGGCGTATTTTTTTTATTCTTTTTTGTAATGTAGCGGCTGGTACCTGGTTTGCCACTGGCTTTATGCTCAGTACACTCCAAAATAACCTGAACCCTGTTACCTTTCTTTGCCATTGTAATTTATTTTATTTTACCCGTCCCCTTCAAAAGAGAATGGGTGGGTTTAAATTTTTTCGCCTGCTGCCCTTAGTTGTTTTACAACTGAAAACAGTCCGTTTTTATTGATGGTTCTGATAGCTTCTGAAGAAACTTTCAAGGTCACCCACTTATCTTCTTCAGCTAAAAAGTAGCGCTTGGTTTGCAAATTAGGCAAAAACCTACGCTTGGTTTTTATGTTTGAATGCGACACTTTATTACCCGTCATAGGCTTCTTACCTGTTACCTGACATACTCTAGCCATTGTACTAATTTTTTGGACGGCGAAGGTAGGGAAGATTTTTGATTTTTGACGGATGAAGATTGTTTTTTTTTAATTGCCCGTTGCAATTAATTTATTTCTATTTAAAAAACACTTTTTATTGCGCCACAATTCTTCTGCTGGTATACCAAAGCCCTCCCATTTGCAAAATAACTGCCAGCAAAATTAGCCCGACACCGATGTAAAAATGCCCCGTGAAAGATTTATTTTCATGAAAAAATATAAAAGCCAGGATGATGCCATACACCGGCTCCAGATTATAGGTGAGGTTGGCAGTAAAGGGGGAAATTTTTTTTAAGGCATTCAGTTGCAAATCGAAACAAAGCACCGTACACAGCCAGGCCAGCACAAGCAGCCAAAGCCAGTCTGAAGTAGTGGGCAGGTAATAAGCCGCCGGAAACTGCATTAAATAAAATGGGACAAACAGGCATAAAAATAAAAACCCGCCCCCCAGTTCGTATAAAGTAAGCGTAGCAGGATTAAAACGTACCAGTAGTTTTTTATTAAAAATGGGAAACAGGGAACTTCCTACAGCTGACACTATACCAAAAATAACTCCTACTTTAAACTGCGGATAAAAATCGAAAATGATATAAATACCCGCAATGGCCAGCATGCCCAGCAAAACTTCCCGGATATTTATTTTTCTTTTAAAAATAAGCGGCTCAAAAAAAGCGGTAAAGAAACCGGTACCCGATAGACAAACCAATGCAACAGAAACATTGGCATATTTTATACTTCCGTAAAATGTTACCCAATGCAGGGCAACTACCAAACCTACACCGCCTATTTTCAGGGCATCCTTTAAAGAAAGGCGTTGCAGTTGCTTTCTAAAAAACAAAATGAGGCCCAGCGTAAGTACTGTTATCAACAGGCGATACCAAACAAGCAGTGCTTCGTTTAAACCGATAAGTTTGCCCAGAATAGCTGTAAAACCTGCTAAAAAAACGGCAATATGCAACTGGACAAAAGCTTTTTTCATTCGGGAACAAAGATAAGGTTTGCCATTACAACCCGTAACAGGCAGTTGAAGAGGTAGTACAAAATGGAAGGCGTACCAAAAAGGTATGCGGTAAAAGAGGGCGATGCAACGATGCCGATCATGGCTGTTTTTGCCCGGATCCCAATTATTTATTTTTCCAAAATGGTAATATTATTGGGCAGATACAGTAATTATTTACCTTCGCAGCCACATGACGGAAAAAATTTTAATACTCGATTTTGGTTCTCAATACACACAGTTAATTGCAAGGGCTGTAAGAGAGGCAAATGTTTATTGCGAAATAATTCCTTATAACAAGGAAATTATATTTGGCCCTGAATTAAAAGGGATCATCCTTTCGGGATCACCTTTTTCAGTAAATGAAACCAATGCCCCTGTAGTGGATATTGAAGCGCTGGCTGCAAAATTACCTGTGCTGGGTGTGTGTTACGGCGCCCAGCTTACGGCAAAACTATTTGGCGGCAAGGTGGAAAAAAGCGACAAACGAGAATATGGACGGGCAAGGCTTGAAATTTTGAAAGAAGATATTTTATTAAAAAATGTGTTGCCCAACAGCCAGGTGTGGATGAGCCACAGTGATACAGTGAAACAACTTCCCGCAGGATTTGATATTTTGGGCACTACAGAAAGTATTCCCGTGGCGGCATTTGTACGGAGCAGCGCGGGTTACCCTTTATACGGCCTGCAGTTTCATCCGGAAGTTTACCATAGCACGGAAGGTAAAACCATTCTTAAAAATTTTCTGGTGGATATTTGCGGTTGCTCGCAAGACTGGACACCTGCGCACTTTATCAGTGATACAGTAGCTGCGTTAAAAGAAAAGATTGGCAATAAAAGGGTCATCATGGCCATGAGTGGCGGTGTTGACAGTACCGTGGCAGCCACGCTGATTCACAGAGCCATTGGAAAAAATTTATTCGGCATTTTTGTAGACAACGGGTTGCTGCGTAAAAATGAATTTGGAGAAGTACTGAAAATGTATGAACAACTGGGCCTGAATGTAAAAGGCATTGATGCCAAAGAACATTTTTATACCAAACTGGCGGGCAAAACAGATCCCGAAGAAAAAAGAAAAATCATTGGCGGGGGGTTTATAGAAATATTTGACCAGGAAGCCCAACGAATTGAGAATATTGATTTTTTAGGTCAGGGTACTATTTATCCGGATGTGATAGAATCTGCGGCTGTACATGGTCCTTCGATGACCATTAAATCGCACCATAATGTGGGTGGCCTGCCTGCTACGATGAAGTTATCGCTGGTTGAACCGCTCAGGTCTTTGTTTAAAGATGAAGTAAGAAAAGTAGGTGTTGAGCTGGGTTTACCGCACGACATGCTGTTTCGTCATCCCTTTCCCGGGCCGGGTTTGGGTATCCGTATTTTAGGAGATATTACGGAAGAAAAGGTACGGTTATTGCAAGATGCTGATGCCATTTATACCAATGGATTAAAAAAAGCAGCTCTTTATTCCAGTGTGTGGCAGGCAGGAACTATTTTGTTACCGGTAAAAAGCGTGGGTGTAATGGGTGATGAAAGAACCTATGAATTTACAATAGCGTTACGGGCGGTTACTTCTGTAGATGGCATGACGGCAGACTGGGCACATTTACCGTATGAATTTTTAGCGGATATTTCCAATGAAATCATCAATAACGTAAAAGGTATTAACCGGGTGGTGTATGATATCAGCAGTAAGCCTCCGGCAACCATTGAGTGGGAATGATGCGACTAAGCAAGCTGTAGGATTTATGATGCTTGAATTTTTAAAATTCAAATGATCACAGGGATTAGTATACCTCAAAAAAAACGAAAAAAATCAGCAATTCAGCAGTAGGAAGATCGAACATTAAAGCAAAGGATATGAAAAAATACAGGGTAAAAAAAACAGCGCTTGGTGCAAGGGCAATGCTGATTTTATGCATTTTTTTCAGTTGTTTTACTTTATCCTCAGCTGCACAAAATGAAACTACACCGGTTTTCAAGACTTATCGTGTTGGAATTTTTGCCCCGCTTTATTTAGATACGATTTTTACCAGTACCGGCGCCATCCGCTTTACAGATGCCATCCCCAAATTTATGACGCCGGGTCTTGAATTTATACATGGAGCGCAGATTGCATTGGACTCTATGAAACTTACCAATGACAATGTAGAGGCATTTATTTATGATACCAAATCGTATACTAAAACAATACCCCAACTCATTGCCGGAAAAAAGCTGGACAATCTTGACATCCTCATCGGTTCGGTAAAAGACGTGGAGTTTAAACAACTGGCAGATTTTGCCCTTACAAAAAGTATCCCATTTATTTCGGCCACGTATCCCAATGATGGAGGGATTACAGCCAATCCTTTTCTCGTAATTGTCAATTCTACTTTAAAAGCCCATTGCGAAGCCATTTTTAGTTATCTGGTTCAAAACCATGGTACAGACAAAATATTTCTTTGCCGTCAAAAGGGTCCGCAGGAAGATAAGGTGGCTGCATATTTTAAGATGATCAATATACAGGATGGCAAACCTTTGCTGGATATACAGACTTTAAATTTTGATAGCATCGTTTCGCCCGGCTTGTTAAAAAACAGGTTGGATAGCAACCGGCAAACCGTGATCATTGGCGGTTCGCTGGATGAAACCTTTGCTACCAAACTTACCAAAGCATGTTACCAGATACATGAGAGTTATCCAATTACTTTATTGGGCATGCCCAACTGGGATAATTTTAAAGCACTGATGAATAAAGATGTATTTGTAGATTTTCCTGTATTTTTTACAACTCCTTATTTTAACACCAAGTGGGATGAATATAGTAAAATGGTAAACTCTGTTTACATGAAAAAATACAAAGCCCGGGCTACGGATATGGCTTTTAAGGGATTTGAGTGTACCTGGCTTTTTACAAAACTGGTTACAACCTACCCTGGCACGGTAATCAATCACCTCAATGAAAAATCATTTAAACTAATTACTGATTATAATTTCAGGCCGGTACTACTAAAAAAAGATGCACCTGTACCGGATTATTTTGAAAATAAACATGTATACTTTGTACGCATCATGAATGGCAGCATCTCCAAAGCCTGGTAGTTTAATATTTTGTTTTATTTAAAACCACTTTTAACATTTTTTATTTTTACTGTATCGTGTCAAACATAATCCCGTACTGTTTGTAATAAGAAAGATGGACAATTCAAAAAAGTGTAACTCATAATAAATTAAAGTTGCCCGGTAAACAGGTACCGTATGCAGGCTGTCATTTACCTGCAAAAAACGGTATAAAGTGGAAAGAAGTAAAGTACTTTGATAAAAAATGCAGTAGTCATAAACAGTGGTAATAAAAATATTGATGTGTATTTACACTGGTTAATTTTCATTTGTTTAAAAAAAATCCGCATCAATCTTAATCCATTTATATTTTTTAATTCTAAATTTTTAATTAAAAAATGCCGCTAATTGAATTCTCCGACAAAGGTCTTTACTGCAGGCAGGGTAACTTTTACATTGACCCCTGGAAGCCGGTGGACAAAGCGGTTATAACCCATGCCCATAGTGATCATGCCCGTTGGGGAAGTAAGTACTATCTGTGCCATCACCTTACCAAACCATTATTACAATTACGCCTTGGCGACAATGTTTATGAAAGCGTAGACTGGAATGAACCTGTCTTTATAAACGGTGTAAAAGTATCCCTCCATCCTGCAGGCCACATCATTGGTTCTGCACAGATACGGGTTGAATACCATGGAGATGTATGGGTAGCAAGTGGCGACTATAAAACCGAAGATGATGGGATCAGCGGCGCTTTTGAGCCCGTTCAATGCAATACATTTATCACTGAATCAACCTTTGGTTTACCCATTTACAGATGGAAAAAACAGGCTGCCATTTTTGAAGACATTAAAAACTGGGTAGCTCAAAATAACAACCAGAAAAAAACCAGCGTGCTGATTGCCTACAGCCTGGGTAAAGCTCAACGGGTGCTTATGCCACTCGCCGAAATTGGTTTGCCGGTTTTTGTACATGGCGCAGTATGGAATGTTCACCAGGCATTGGTAAATAGCGGATGGAAATTACCCGAAGTACAGAGGGTTCAACCAGATACTCCCAAAGAACAACTGGCAGGTAACATCGTAATAGCACCGCCCAGCGCCGATGGTACGCCCTGGATGAAAAAATTTTACCCTTACAGCGTAGGAGTATGCAGTGGCTGGATGCAGGTAAGAGGCAATGCCAGAAGACGCAATACCGACGCAGGTTTTGCGCTAAGTGACCACGCAGACTGGAACGGTTTACTGGAGGCGGTTAAAGCCACTGGCGCACAAAAAGTATTTGCCACTCACGGCTTTCAGGCTGCATTCAGTCGCTTCTTAAATGAGCATGCTATTGAAGCAGGCGAGGTAAAAACAGAATATGGCGGAGAGGAAGAAAGTAGCAAGGCGCTGGGGGATAATGAGGAACTAATAATTAATAATTAATAATTGATAATTACCGGCCGGTTCCGCCTTTTATGTTACCGGGAGCCAAAGTTTAATTTTTAAATTGATTATGAAACAATTTGCAAAACTCGTATCCGTTCTTGGCACCAGCACCAAAACAAATGATAAGCTGCAGGCATTGCAGGATTATTTTGCGGTAGCAGCTGAGAAAGATAAAGTGTGGGTAATTGCCATTTTCAGCGGCAGACGTCCGAAGCGTATTATTAACTCAACCATTTTAAAAGCCTGGTGTATGGAACTAACGGGCATTTCACCGTGGTTGTTTGATGAATGCTACCACACGGCAGGCGACCTGGCCGAAACAATTTCACTATTACTGCCGGAACCTGAGAACGAAAATAATTTTGTTGCAGAACATACCTTATCGTTTTACCTGGAAACATTTATCCGCATTGAAAAACAGGATGAGCTGGTAAAAAAACAGTTCATCACCAGTAGCTGGCAGCAAATGGACCGCAATGAAAAATTTGTTTTTAATAAACTCATCACCGGAGGATTTAGAATCGGGGTATCGCAAACCATGATGGTAAAAGCCTTGGCAAAATCGGTAAATGTTGCGGCATCTGTAATTGCTCACCGCATCTCAGGCAATTGGAATCCTGCCATAACTACTTTTGAAAACTTGTTGAGTGAGACCGTTGCTGCAACTGATTTTTCGAAGCCATATCCTTTTTACCTCGCTTATGCGGTGGATGAAGATGTAACAAAGTTGGAAGATGAAAAACTGTGGCAGGCAGAATGGAAATGGGATGGCATTCGTGGACAGATCATTAAACGCGACAACAACTTTTTTGTATGGAGCCGTGGAGAAGAATTGCTTACCGAAAAATTTCCTGAGTACAATAATTTTAAAGATCAGTTACAGGAAGGCACCGTAATAGATGGCGAAATTATCAGCCTTTCAACCACCGCAAAAGAAGACCCCTTTAAACCTTTACCTTTTGCAGCCTTACAAACAAGAATAGGAAGAAAAACAATCACAAAAAAGCAATTAACAGCAGCGCCTGTAGGCTTCATCGCTTATGATTTACTGGAGTTCAATGGCGAAGACATCCGCTATAAATCTATGGCAGAAAGAAGGGATTTGCTGGAACAGGTAATTGCAAACACCAATGATCCATCACTGCATATTTCACCTGTTATTGCATTTACAAACTGGCAGCAGTTGGGTCATATACGTGCAAAATCGAGGGAGATGGGCAGCGAAGGCATTATGCTAAAAAGAAAAATTTCGCCTTACCAGGCGGGCCGTAAGAGGGGCGACTGGTGGAAATGGAAAATTGATCCGCTCACAATTGATGCGGTAATGATTTATGCACAAAAGGGACATGGCCGACGCAGCAACCTGTACACCGATTATACTTTTGCTGTAAAAGATGGCGATAAACTAGTACCATTTACCAAGGCCTACACTGGACTTACCGATAAAGAATTTGCGCAGGTAGACAGTTTTGTAAAAAAAAATTCAATTGAAAAATTTGGGCCCGTGCGTACCGTAAAACCTGAACTTGTTTTTGAAATCGCTTTTGAAGGTATCGCTGCCAGCAACCGCCATAAAAGCGGCGTGGCATTGCGCTTTCCCAGAATGAACCGCTGGCGTACAGACAAAAAAACCGAAGAGATAAATACCTTGGACGACCTTAAAAATATGTTGACAATTTATAACCAGCAAAGCGGCGTTGTTGAGGCAGGCGAGTTATAAAAGGCTTATTTTCAATGGCAATTGTTGCCTGTATAAAAACTGTAAAAATGTTATGAAAAAATTACTAATTGTATCATTGCTGGTGGCTTCAGGTTTTGCCTTTGTTACCATCAGCAAACATTTAAAAGAAAGCCCGGAATTTATACAACCCAGCAAACAAAGATCTGGCAATGCCGCCACAGGCTATAAATATTTAACCACCGGCGATTATTTAAAAAGTGGTATTCCCTTTAATTTATTTTTAATGGGAACTGCTAAAGACACCAGCAATTTTTTGCAGCGGGATGGTAACAATAAAAATCTTGCATATAATTTTACAGCCGTAAAGGCACCCAACGGAGAGCTGGTAGTAGCACCCAATTGCCTGCAATGCCATGCCCAGGTTTTTGATGGAAAATTAATTGTTGGTCTTGGTAATTCGCTCAGCGATTTTACCATAAACCGGCAGGGAACGGCATTATTTGCCGAAAAATTTTTAAAAAATCTGCAAGGCACAAACGTTAAAAAGTATGAGGCGGCAAAAAGTTTTATCGACGCCCTCAAAGCGGTTTCGCCCCAACTCGTCACCAGCACAAAAGGCGTTAACCTCGCAGATGCACTGGCGGCATTGCTGGTATCGCACAGAGATGCTAAAACACTGCAGTGGAGCGATAAAAGTTTGTTTACACTGCCAACAGAAATGATCCCCACAGATGTACCTGCCTGGTGGTTACTTAAGAAAAAGAATGCCATGTTTTACAATGGTTTTGGCCGGGGAGATTTCGGTAAATTTTTAATGGGCAGCAACTTACTAACCGTATCTGATACTACCGAAGCCACCGAAGTAGACAGTCATTTTAATGATGTGCTCGCCTACATCAATTCCATACAACCACCAAAATTTCCTGGTCCTATCAATACCGCCATGGCCTCGGAGGGCAAGGCGGTTTTTTCGGCCACCTGTAAAAAATGTCATGGCAGTTATGGCGATAGTGTGAGTTACCCTAACCTGCTGATACCGGAAGAAATCATCAAAACAGATTCTGCTTTGTACACAGCCAATTACAGCAATCCGCAAATGGTAAACTGGTTTAACAATAGCTGGTTCAGCACCGGCGATCATCCGGCAAAGCTGGTGCCTTACCGTGGCTATATTGCACCGCCGCTGGATGGCATCTGGATAACAGCCCCTTACTTACACAATGGATCTGTGCCCGATTTGGAAACCCTTTTAAATAGTAAAAAAAGACCTAAATACTGGAAAAGGGATTTTACGCGGATTGTCTATAACTATGATATACCAGGGTACAAATACGAAACAAAAAATGAGCCCGGCAACAATGAAGTATACAACACCACGCAAAAAGGATTTAGTAATGAAGGACATTATTTTGGCGACAAATTATCCGATGCAGAGCGCCGCAACGTAATTGAATATTTGAAAACTTTATAAAAAATATTTTGGTCACCAGCCAGTAACCCTGATTGAGCTTCAGTGGCGTCGCACGTTTAAAAATTTGTATTTCAATAAAGCTTTTATCAAAGCGAAGCAAGCGCAACATATTTTGTTAAACTTTCCAGTCAACCCTGCTTAAATTAGTGCACACTACATAACCCTATAGAGGGTATTAAAAATTATAAATCGTTTCGTAACTTACAATAAATAAATAGTTATGAACACGACCACCTTACATTTACCCAAAACAATTTATGAAGTTTGGGAAAATCTTCCAGAAGGTACTTCTTGCCAATTAATTAATAATAATTTAGTTATGAGCCCTGTACCATTGGATGTACACCAGTTTATTCTGAATGAAATAAATATTGAACTGTTGCTTTACCCACGAAAAAAAATATAGAACAAATCAGAATAGCTCCGTACGATGTTCATTTTTCAAAGCGTAATATTTTTCAACCCGATTTAATTTTTATCGCCAACAGCAATCTCAGCCTGATTGAACCGAAAGGTTTGGTGGGTGTACAAGATCTGGTGATTGAAGTTTTATCACCCGGCACTGCCCACAAATATGAAGGCGAAAAGAAAGATATTTATGAGTAATACGTTGTGCAGGAATACTACATCGTACATCCGGAAACTAAAAATGTGCAAAATTTTATTTTAAAGGGTAAAGTATTTGTTGCACTGGACGAAACTACCGGCGTGATTCATTCTGAGTTGTTTCAAACAACAGTTGCATTTTAATTTCACATTTTATCACAAATTTTTATCTTTCTCAATTTGCTTTTTTGTAGTGTAAAAATTACTAAAGCCTGCAGCATAAATAAATAGTTATTGATTCGGTTAAAAGTAAACAACGGTAAAAAATCCAAAGTATCCAATTACCCTTTTTTGCATGTTGGCCTATGTGTACATGCAGATAAAATAAAAGCATTCCTTCAACACCATTCCATTGATTTTACTTAAACAGACTAACACTAATTTTTAGGCAAGATCATTATTACTATAGCTGATATGTCGTTACCAAATTCTGCCATTCACAAAAATTGCACTGATTGAAAAATAATCCGGCAAAAAAAGGCGGACGGAAAAACACCCTTATTTGGCTTACACTTTACCAGTAAAAACTTCCTCATCAATAAAAGGCTGTTTTCTTAAACGCTTGCCGGTGGCTTTATAAATTGCATTGGCTACTGCGCCTCCGGTAGGTGGCAGAGCCGGTTCTCCCAACCCGGTGGGGTCAATACCATTATCTATAAAATATGGTTCAATCTCCGGAATCTCTTTCATACGGATTAACCGGTAATTGTGAAAATTTGTTTGTTCGCTGGCCCCATTTTTAAACGTTAGTTTGCTGTACATGGCATGACCAAGCCCATCAATAATTCCACCCATTACCTGCTGACGGGCACCACTTAAATTAATCACCTGTCCGCAATCTGCTACGGCATAAATCTTTTTTACAACTGGCTTACCCGCCTGCATCATTACCTCGCAAACCTGCGCTACATAACTCTGATGAGAAAAGTAAACACTGAAGCCCTGGAAAACACCGGGCTTTTTAGTACTCCACGCAGATTTTTCTGCTGCCATCTTTATCACGCCTTCCATTCGGTCGATGCTATATTTGATGGCACCCACAGGAGTAGTTCTTGCTTTGGTTAAAAGCTCCAGCCTGAACTGTACCGGATCTTTACCTGCCGCCTGTGCCACTTCATCAATAAAAGCCTGTTCTGCAAATCCTAAAAAATTAGTGATCGGTGCACGCCATGCTCCTGTTGTAATTGGCGATTTGTAATCAATACTTTCTATCAGTAAATTATCCACCGCACCCGATGGAAAGTTATCTTCCCGAACAAGGTTGCCGGCATTAAGGCCAACACCACGGCATTTATAGCCCACTAAATTTCCGGCACTGTCCAATGCAGCTTCAAAGTGATACCTCACCGCAGGGCGATAATTGCCCCCTGTAACATCATCTTCTCTTGTCCAGATTAATTTTACAGGCGCCTTAATAATACTGGATAGTTCTGCAGCTTCTACCACATAATCAAACTTTAAACGCCGGCCAAAGCCACCGCCCAGCCTTGTAAGCTCTAAGGTAATTTTATCTTCGGTAATGTTTAATAATTTAGATACCGCGGTACGTGCACTGGCCGGAGTTTGCGAAGGGCCCGCCAATTCAACGCCATCGGGTCTTACATGAGCGAAAAAATTCATTGGCTCCATTGGTGCATGCGATAAAAACGGACACTGGTATTCGGCTTTTATAATTTTTGCTGCTGTTTTAAAAGCCGCTTCCACATCCCCATCTTTTCTTTTTACTTCCGGTTTGCCGTCGGCCATCACAGTTGTAAAAATGGCGTTATGATCGCTGGTACTTTCAACAAAGCCGTCATTTTGGTATTCAATCTTTAGCAGCTTTCTTGCCTTGTTTACTTCCCAGGTTGATTTACCCACTACCGCCACGTTATTTTTAAAAACCACTACCTCTACAATACCGGGCATTGCTTTGGCGGCAGTGCTATCAACCGTTTTTATTTTTGAAGCAAAGGCTGGTGGCCGCTGTATCATTGCAAACAGCATGCCTTCACGGTAAAAATCCAGACCAAACAAGGGCTTACCGGTTACAATACTTTTGTTGGCCACGTTCTTTACTGACTGGCCAATGATCTTAAAATCTTTACGGTCTTTCAGTACAACATCTTTAGGTACTGGTAAGGTTGCAGCTTTTGCAGCCAGTTCACCAAAGCCTGCTTTTTTACCCGTAGCTGCATGCAACACAAACCCATTGCTGGCAGTACATTCAGTTGATGGAACATTCCATTGAGTGGCTGCCGACTGAATGAGCATTGCCCTTGCTGTAGCACCTGCGTTTCTCAATCTTTTCCAGGAATGGGGTATAGCACCGCTACCGCCCGTTAACTGCCGGTCAAAACTTTTTGTATCCAGCGCAGCCTGTTCAACTTTTACTTTTGTCCAGTCCGCATCCAGTTCTTCTGCAACAATCATTGGAAAAGAAGTCATAATATTTTGACCCAATTCAGGATTTGGAGAATAGATGGTAATCACACCATCCGCAGTAATAGACAGGTAACTGTTAAAGCCGATACTTTTATCCAATGGCAGTGTGTTGATTACCGTGGGCATTTCGCCCTCTGCGCCAAACCAGCTAAAGCCCAGTAACAGGCCGCCACCGGTAAACGTAGTTATTTTTAAAAAATCTCTCCGGGAAGTATTTGACTGTTGCATGTTTTTAAATTTTTGTGCTGGCTAATTTTACTGCTTCGCGAATACGGTGGTAAGCACCGCAACGGCAAATATTTCCATGCATGGTATCTTCAATTTCTTTTATGGTAGGGTGAGGATTTCTTTTTAACAGCGCAGCCGCCGTCATAATCTGGCCCGCCTGGCAATACCCGCACTGGGGTACATCTATTTCGTCCCATGCCAGTTGCAAGGGATGGTCCCCGTTGGCAGAAAGTCCTTCAATAGTAGTAATGACTGCAGTTTTAACAGCTGAAACAGGTAATGAGCAGGATCGTATGGCAGTACCATTCATGTGTACCGTACAGGCGCCGCACTGCGCAATGCCACACCCATACTTGGTGCCAACCAGTCCCAGGTGATCCCTTAGCACCCATAACAATGGAGTATCTTCAGCCACATCTGCGGTAAGCTGATGACCATTTATCTGTAAATTATAAACCGGCATGTGATAGTTTTTTTATAATTATAAAATTACAAAATTTTACACTTAGTAGTTTGGGTAAATTTCAGAATTATTTATTTCGCTATTTACGGTGAACGAAACCGGGGGCTATCTTTTTACTTTCTAATAAACTATATCTTTATAATCACTAAACCGAATTATATGAAGCCAACACACTTTCTGTTTGTATTGATTTCTATTTTTTTAATCAGCAGTATCACCAGCGTTTTTGCACAAGCCCCCAATGGCAAGATCCGCATCATTATGATTGGCGCACACCCGGATGATTGCGATGTAAACAGCGGTGGCACTGCTGCAATTTTTGCGAAGATGGGCTATGCTGTAAAATTTCTTTCCGTAACCAATGGCGATGCCGGTCACCAGACAATGAAAGGTGTGGCGCTGGCCAAACGCAGATATGAAGAAACACAGGAAGTGGCCAAACGTCTCGGAATAAAATACGATGTGCTTGGTAACCATGACGGCTTGCTGATGCCAACATTGGAAGTGCGGCTGGAGATCATCAGAAAAATTAGGGAATGGAACGCCGATGTAGTGATTGCACCAAGGCCAAATGATTATCACCCCGACCATCGATATACAGGTATATTGGTACAGGATGCAGCTTATATGGTTTCTGTACCCAATGTTGCGTCCGATGTTCCGGCACTAAAAAAGAACCCGGTGTTTTTATATTTCCAGGATAATTTTCAAAGGCCCAATCCTTTCCGTCCGGATATCGCGGTTGATATTACCAATGTAAATGAACAAAAACTTTTAGGGTTAGATGCGCATGTGTCGCAGGTATACGAATGGTTGCCATGGATAGGTCATTATTTAAACGAAGTGCCAAAAAATAAAAGTGACCGCTTAAAATGGTTGGCAACAAAATGGGTTGAACCCATCACTCCTGCAATAAAAACGTCGCTGGCAAAATGGTATGGTGAAGACAAAGCCGCTCAGGCAAAATATGCAGAAGCATTTGAAATATGCGAGTATGGAACACAACCGGATGAAGCAGAGATCAGAAGATTATTTCCAATGCTGATAAAATAAAAAAAGTAGTTGGCGTGATAGTATCGGATGTCGTGAGCGCAGGTATTAACAGAAACAGTAGAGACCCCGCTACAGAGGAAATGATTTTTTTTCGCACAAGTACTTATTTCCTGTATTTACTTATTTATGGCAAAATAAGTAAATGGTATTCATGATTTTAATTGCCGCTAACAAACACCAGCAATAGTACTTTTTTCAAACACCTTTTTGAGCCTTAATTGAGGCGATAAAAGCGAGTTACACCAATGAAAATAAACCTATAGCCCTAGTAACAAACTTACATCATTACCCCAACAGCAGTTTTGGTAATTAGGCAAGCGACCTTAGGTTTTATCAGCCTGTAAAAATTACAGAAATAGTTAGATTTGAATGAAAAGAAAGTTCTATAATCATAAAATGGGAGGCCAGATAAAAATAAAAAATATAAACGTGGATGCTATTTCATCATCCATGGTTTGTTGATAAATATAAGACTTACATGAAACTGACTTACTTTATCTTCTGGAGCATTATTCAACACCTGGCTTTCATTACTCCTCCAGTTATTCTTTTTAAAACTGCCTGTATAACCAGCCTGTATGCCTATTGATCCGGATGGACATTTAGGAAATTTTACTGTAACACCAAAGCCAAGGCGATACACAAAAAATGCATTATTAACCTTTACAGAACTGATGCTGTTTTGTAAAGCAGTTGATTGTAAAACATCGTCAAAATTAACACCGGAATTATCTTTGTAAAAAATGGCCTGGTACTGTTGAAACCCAAGACCAGCTAATGGATAAAGCATTATTTTTTCGCTTTTAAACAGGTTGTATCCAAGATCAGCATTAAAGCCAAGATAACGAATGGAGCTGCTTTTTTTGTCCTGGTGACCACTCATGGTGCTACCTGCGGTGATGCCCGCTATAGAAATAAAACGATGCTTTTCTTTAAGCCAGCCCAAACTTATTACAGCTGCATCATTCCGCAATTTTTCATATTGGGTCAAATTTGCAATGCGGCTGTTAAGGCCATCAAACTGTTGAAAACTGGAACCTAAACCGCGTATAATCAGGGGGAAAGAATGAACTTTTTTACCGGTTCCCTTATCTTCTTGCTGCTGTGGTGAGGCTGATAAAGAAATACTAATGAGTAAGAAGCATATTAAAAATTTCATAAATTATATTTTAATAACATCGTTTACAAACGAAGTACTGCTATGTTCGGATTGTCTGCAAAAATTTTAAAGCCGGTAGTTTACAATGGCTGTAATAAAAAAATGCTCAGTTTACTTTTTTTGTAAAGCCAACAGATTACTGAAAGCGAATAGACCACAATCCAAACTGGGCCAAAACTGAACAGAATAATTTTCAAAAATGTCAATTTTCAAAAATTTGAGTAAGAAGCAAGTAGTTTCCGAAATTGATATTGTACCTACCAAACCTGGTTAAAATAGTTTTTTGGCCGGGAAGCCTCGTGAAATTATTTTATTAAAGAAACTTATTTTTTGTAGTGATTGTCCAAAAAGAAAACTGGATAAACTAAACAAATTAACAGCAAGGATTCTTACTGACGGATGTAACGTAAGGTTAATGAAAAAATGATTTTTAATTTTAATACTTTTCCAATCCGGCTTTTCTTTAATCATACGCCGTTGTTGTATCAGTGGCCTTTTTTAGCCAGCTTTAGTTGTGGATACAGCACTTCCTTTTTTCTTAGCGCTATAATGGTTATCAATGCAGACATAAACAAAGAGCCTGACATAAAAATATAAGAAGCATCAAAACTATGGGTAGTACCGTTTAAATATCCAACCAAATAGGCCCCGAGAAAAGAACCTAGAGCTCCAAAGCTATTGATAAGTGCAATGGCTCCTCCGGCCACATTGCCCGGCAAAATCTCTGTAATGATGGCAAAGAAAGGCCCATACGGTGCGTACATTGCTCCACCGGCAATCACCAGTAATATAAACGACAGCCAGAAATTACTGGTTCCAACTAAATACGATCCGTAAAAAGCTAAAGCTCCCACCAAAAGAAACGGCCAGATAAATTCTTTTCTCTTTAAGGTCCTGTCGGAATAATAAGAGGTTACCAACATCATGATTATTGCCAGAATATAAGGAACTGAAGATAGCCAGCCTGTTGTTACTATATCCATGTTGGGGGCCGCATTAATGATAGAAGGCAGCCACATTACAAAGCCATATACCCCTACACTCCACAACGCATATTGAAGGCACAATAAAATCACCACCCGTAACTTAAAGGCTTCTGCATAATTTTTTACCGGCTTAATACTTTGTTGTTCTAATAGTAATTGTTCTTCCACGTCAGCTTTCTGAGATTCAGACAGCCATTTGGCATCCTTTACTTTGTCATTTACCAGGTACCACCAAAAAAATGCCCATATGATTCCCGGTGCTCCTTCTATGATAAACATCGAGCGCCAGCCCAACGTTCCTACCAGGTGTCCCGACAGGATGGACATCCATAAAATGGTAACGGGGTTGCCAAGAATCAGAAAGGTATTGGCTCTTGAGCGTTCTGCTTTTGTAAACCATCTGCTTAAAAATATAAGCATGGATGGCATTACAGCACTTTCTACTACGCCAAGCATAAAGCGAATTACAATTAGCAGACTTACATTATGCACCATACCTGTAGCCATTGCCAGCAAGCCCCACAAAATCAGGGACCAAAAAATTAATAATTTGGCACTCTTGTTGGCAGCGTACAATGCGCCGGGAATCTGAAAAAAAAAATAGCCAAGAAAAAAGAGCGAGCCAAGTAAGGAGGACATGGCTGCCGTAATGTTCAGATCGTGGCCCATTCCACCTGCCAATGCAAATCCGAAATTGGCTCTGTCAAGGTATGCAAGACTGTAGGTAATAAAGACAATCGGAATTAATCGATACCAGCGTTTTTTGGCTAAAGGTTTGGGCATATCCTGCTTAATTATTTTAAATTTTTTTATACAATGGAAAGATATTCTGTAACGGTTTTATTCAGATTCAAATTACCAGGTTCTCTTACTCATAATTTCTTCTAATTTTTCTTTATTCATTTTTCCTAACTCCGGATGTTGGCTAAGCCATTTAAGGAAAATTTGTTTTATGTCATCAGTCCACTGGCTGTCTATCTGGCCTGTGGAATATTTATTGGTTTTTACCATTTCAAAACCAAATTTATCTTTTAACGTAACAAATTCTGATGTAGTGATAACCTGGTCGGCCAGTTGAGCCGGAATAAAAAGAACCCCTTCTCTGCCTGCAATAACCAGATCGCCGGGTAACACGATGGCATTCCCTATGCGGATAGGTGTATTAAGACCCATGAGCACCATTCCCTCCAAAAAAGATGGATGAAAATCACGCACAAATGCATTAAATCCCTTTATTTCAGATAAGCCTGCAAGGTCACGGGCTGAACCATTAAAAACTACGCCATTCCCTGATTTGCTGTAGATGGAATTTCCCAGTGTACTTCCAATCAAGGTGCCTCCTGCAATTTTACCAAAACCATCGGCCACATAAACATCTCCTTTGGTAAGCATATCTATGAGCCATGCATTGGTGCTACCCTTACGACCTTCTTTTAAGCCCCGTTCCTTAATGTTTTTTTCTACATCCGGACGGGAAGGAAGGTACATGGCAGTAACCGCACGGCCGATCACCGGGGTGCTGTCATTTACCATTTTCCAGCCACCTTCAAACTGGTTTAGATATCCAAAATTTTTTAAAACGGTCCATGCATCATCAAGGCCTATATTACGTGCCCTTATCAATAAATCATCTGGAATTTTTGGACGCCCATCTGCAAACCTTTCTCCTTTCCATTGGGATGTAAGAAATATCAATTCATCTTTAGAAATGGTTTGTGCATTACCATGGCCGCAGGAGAAAATACAAAAAAAAATCACCCCAATTATAGCTTTATTAACTTTCATTATTTTAGTTTAATTTAATTTAAAAGAATAACTTTTATCAACGGGTATATTTCCAATCCGATAGCTTTCGGATGTAGCATCGCCCGGTTGAAAGTGGTTGGTGGATAGACCGCCTACGGCGGACTGCCCGGGTTGATGGAAGCACCAACCTTACATATGATAAAATCCACCCTTATTCAATATTTTTTTTACAAAACAATTCAATGCGTTGTATTTTTTATTATTAATATCAGGGCAATTTTATGGAACCCTCACCTTAATGACGATTTTTTTCACATCCTCATTCTCCGGTACTTTAATAACTGGCCGGTGCATTTCGAGCGGAGAAAAAATAAAGAAGGTGGACGCATCTGCATCAAAATATTCGCCGCCTTCATTTGTAAAATTCATGTTATCCGTTGTATTGGAATAGGGTATTGTAAGCGCTGCTCTGGTGTCGGCGACGCATGCGAGGCCCATAAGTGCCTTCCCTTTTATAATGTATTGAAGATCATTAAAATTCCGATGAGCTTCCCATTTTACCTCTTCCATTTTTTTGGCGGGTCCCTGAGAAACTGTTGCAATCACGTTTCCGGAATCGATCACGTATATACCGGGAGTAAGTTGAGCAAGTTCCTTTGTTTTTAAAAATGTAAATGCTTTATCCCACCAGCTGCTATTTTTACGATATTGCCTGAAGAACTCCGCCTGGTTGATGCTTTTATGGGGAGTTAATTTAAGGTCATTACCTGATTTTATTTCGTTGTACCAGTCGTAAAAATTGCTGGTAGTATTGGTTGTTGTAACGGCAATAGGGCGCAGGGAAGCCATGACCGGATTGGCAATGCCATTTAAATCGTATACAATTCTGCCATCTCTTATGGTCATTTCGCATTCCAGCTTTTTATCGGTTACCAGTTTATAACCAGTATAATCAAATAAGCCGAATTTACCTTTTCTGATGCTGAGTATGGCCACATCTGCACCTGATCCCACTGATAAATTTCCAAGTTCTTCGTGATTGATTTCCCTGGCCGGATTCCAGGTACTTTGTGTAATTACCGTTTTAAGATCTATACCCATTGCTAAAAATTTTGACGCCGTAGTAAGAAAGCTTTTCATTGCGGCATTCATACTGCCTACATGCAAGTCGGTGCTGATGGAATTGGGATAAAAACCGTCTTTTATTGCCGGTATAGCCTGGCTGTAGGCAAAACTGATGCCGCCGTAGCCTACATCGAAAATAATGCCTTTTTTAGATGCTTCCCAAACGAAGGGTTTTACCTTTTTGGTAGTGGTATCTATTATAAACTCCCTGCTGCCCAACTGCGCAAAGCAGTGTGTAAAGATATCTCCGGGACGCAGGTGATTTAGAAATAATTCTTCAATTGAAAGCGGCGGCTGGCTTCCGCCAAAATCTACCATTACAGGAATACCTCCAGCGAGGTTACCTGCTTGTACAGCCATGTCTAAAGGCGCCCAGTCGTAGCCTTCATAATGTGCCAGTTTAAACCCAACAATAATATCTTTATATTGTCTGGCTACCTGGGCCGACATTTTGGAATCCATATCGTTTTTGTTTTGCTCATAACCACCCCGCATGCCTTCGCCTACAATGTTTAAAAAGGCTAGTACCCTGGTTTGAGAAACATCAATCGTTTGGCCCTTAAAAGTGGGGAAGGTACGCCAGCCTGAACTTCCGGCATCCACAACAGTGGTAACCCCATTGCTAAAGGTAAATCCATCAGGCTGAATGGCCAGGTTTCCATTTTCATATTGATGATTAGGTTCTGTACCCCAAAAAACATGGGTGTGAATGTCTATTAACCCTGGCGTAACGTACATCCCTTCGGCATTTACAACCTGGGATGCTTTAGCAGCATTAATATTTTTTGCTACCAAACTGATTTTACCATTGTCGATAGCAACATCCATTACCGCATCAATATTATTTTTTGCATCAATTACATGACCTCCCTTTATGACGATACTATAGTTTTGAGGAAAAGCATAATTACAGAAAAATGTAGTCAGGGTTATCAGAATCAGTGATGTTTTTTTCATTGATTTTTTTGTTTTATAATTAGGGTTTACTGCAAAAAAAATTAAATGGCGTGTTTTAAAACTTCCCTTACGCGCCGGGCTACAATGTCTATCTGATCTGGTCTTAATAAAACTACCCCAACGCTTAACACCTTGCTTCCATCTTTGGTGGTCACATTGGTTACAATAGATGGTGTGCCTTTTTGAAGCGCAGCTTGCGCATCATTTGCTGTCATCTTCACAATTTCCTGATCCCATGTTACATAAAGGGTAGGAAAAGCATTTGCAGGACCGGGATTTATATACGTTTCTCCTTGCACACTTTCCACCTGTGTTACCTTTTTCTTTATTTTTTCAATACGTTCAAGCCAACCATCCCATTCTTGCTGATGGTTACGTTCGAGATATGATTTTAATGCGGCGTACATACCAAACATTTCTTCTTTATTTACTTTCATAGGTCTGCCTATGGGTGCTTCGTGCGGACTGTGATTGAGTTTGGCAGCTTCTATCAGATCCTTTCTGCCAAATAATAATCCGGCGCTTTGAGGGCCACGGATCATTTTGCCACCGGAAAAAGTAACGAGGTCAAAACCCATTTTCTGATACTTAAATAAATTTTCAACCGGGGGTACATCTGCCGCTGCATCTATAAAAGAAGGTATGTTATGCTTTTTGCACAGTGCTATAAATTCTTCATGCGAAACGCTTGAACTTCCGGCTGCATTATAAAAAAGAGCAAGTACGGTATTACTGTTAAAAGCTTTATCCATCTCATCGGGCCCTGCCACTTCTATAATGGTTGCTCCTGTTGTGGTAATAGCCTGGTCAAACAGGTACCGGTGACTTTTCAGCATAATCACTTCAGGCCTGGGTCCTGGAAGATTTGGAATTAGCTTTATCTTCTCGGGGTCTTTGCCGGTGATGGCTGCTGCGGTTCCCAACACCATTGCACAGGCTGCACCTGATGTTACCATCGCATCTTCGCACTGTAACATCTCTGCTATCTTTGCCCCCACTTTATCCTGCAGGTCAAACATATTGGCAAAATCATGGCTTGTTGAATTAATGGCATCCAATACTTCCGGCATCATCAGCGAACCGGATAAAAAAGTCATCGTTACGCCTGCATTGATTACCTTGGTTACCCCTAATTCTTCAAACAAATCCCGCCTGTCGCGCTTTTGTTTTGACTCCGAAAATACTGTTTTGGAAGTAAATATTCCTCCGATTATTCCGCCGGAAAGCGGCAATAAACTTAACCCTTTAATAATATCTCTTCTTTTCATGTTATAGATTTATCAGGCCCTCATTTTTTATTGAATGTATTTCTTTGAGTTGGTTTCTGTTGATATTACAAATAAGCTATACAATCCATTTCAACCAGTGAGTCGCCAGGCACACCGCCTTTTGCTACCGCTACTGTAGTGCGAACAGGTGGATTTTTCCCAAAACGGCCTTTATACACTTCATTCATTCCCTGGTAATCAGCTATGTCATTTAAAAATACACCTACTTTTAAAACTTTTTCCATTGATGACCCTGCCTTAATTAATTCTTTTTCCAATTCCTGTAATACTATTTCTGTATGTGCTTTAATTTCAAACGGTGCCACGTGGGCGCCTTTTCCTGCAATGTACACTACCCCATTGTGTATAGTATGACCCGAGAACAAGGGCACATCCTGAGAAGTAGTTATACTTCCAGCTACTTTGTCGTTTCCGGTAATAGCTGTTGCCTTGGCTGCCAATCCCAATCCTGCAATGGCAGTTACAGACGCTAATAATTTTTTAATGGCTGATCTTCTTTCTGTTTGCATAATTTTGTTTTAAATGGTTTATAAATATTTATCAGATGCAGATGATTATTTTAATTCCTGAAACCACATCACAACGGGTTGTTTTAAATATTGAAGCCAATTTGGGTGCAATCACATCAAAAGTTCTTACTATGTTTTAACTCGCATTTAAAACATAGGGCCATGAAATTATCTCCATTCCTCAAAACATTCTATTCAAAGAATATTATGTCAAGATACCTGTTTTTTTAATTAGTTATTTTTAATTGACCGGAACTTTCGACATGAATTTCTCCTCCATTGTCAACACTCATATATTCATTTGATGAAGGCAAAAATACCTGTATCCAAAACTGTTTTTCATCCGCATGCATTTGTATGTCGGAGTCCTTTGCTGTTAACCCATTTTCGCCTCTATTAATGATATCCAATTGTTTTAATGTAGCAGCATATTTTCCATTTATACTTTTAAATTCCTGTTGCATGTAATAATATTTCCAGAGAAGTAATTTCAATTTTTCAGTCTGGGGAGTAAGAAAACTGTTGGTTGATAATGTATCAGAAAAAAGAACGTAGCCCCATCTTTCCGGATAATGTAAATTAATAATTCCTTGTGGCGACCATACAGAATAATGTTCCTGAAATAATTTACCGGTCACCTTATCTTTTTGCCTCACATAGGCTCCGTTTACTGTATCCAGCTTCCATTGCACCTTGGAGAAATTCATACGCCATATAGTTCCAATGGAAGGATTGTGGCTGCCATTCATGCTAACCGAGCTTAAAGGCACCGCCAATTCAATGCTCCAGCTTCTATCCGTATCATTGGGATTATTTAGAGTGCCATCTAAATAAACAGCTTTTTGTAATCCTTTTATATCCCAACTGGTTAACCCTATTCCTCCATTACGATATGGCTTAGGCATAAATAAATCCCAGACAGTGCCATAAGCATTTATCTGAAATTCAAAATAATTATACGTTTCTCCACCGGGAGAAATAAACATTTCGAATGCATTATCCTGAAAAACCTGTGCATCATGAGTATGTATGGAAGCCCATAAATCACGCTCTTTAAATTTTACAAATAAATATAAAAAATCATCATCCCACAGCATTTTACACCTTGCCTCCTGTATTGAATCAATTTGGCTTCCCGTTTCAATATCTGTAAACTTCGGTGTCCAGGATGCTTTGCTCCAATCCTTTTCATCCTCTTTTCCATCTATGATCATTTTTTCTGTTGTTCTCAATACCGTGTACTGCAAAGGAATTTGCAATAGCCTGTTATAACTGGTATTGCTGTCCTGGGCATTTGCTGCTCCATAAAATAACAGAGCCATTGCAATACCTGCAACAGATAAACTTTTTATTTTTCTCATTTTAAATTCTTGTTTACTTTTTACCCAACGCCATCCTTGCTTTTACTACATCTTCCACTGTAACCGTATCCGCTTTATTATTAAAATTTTGCCTGACATAAGTTAAAATCTGCGCTATATTTTCGTCTGGCAAAAGGTGAAGGCGTGGCATTTTATTATTATACGCTTTTCCTTTAACATACACTTCCCCTTCCAGACCATTTAGAACAATATTTATGGGAACCATTTTATCACCTATAACCCATTCAGAACCACTTAAAGGGGGAAAACGATCGTTGCCCATCCCATCCCTTTGGTGGCAAACGCCGCAATAGGTATTGTATAACTTTCCTGCGTTGTTTACAGTTCCTCTGTCCAGGTTATCTGCAACAATATCGGGCAATTTTATATTAGATGCCCGCTGTTTTATTTTAGCCATTTTGGATAATTGCGCCTGTCCAAATTTAATGGTACTATCTCCTTTATACATTACCCGCCAAATTTTTCCTTTCTCTGAATCGGAAATGTATAACGAACCATCAGGTCCCATTGCTAAACCCATTGGCCGGTATCTGGCATCACTGGTATTAACAACAGTATCAACGCCGGCAAAACCATTTGCAAAAACTTCCCAGGGCCCTGAAAGTGCGCCATTTTTAAATGGAACGAAACAAATAAAATAGCCAGATTGGGGATAGGGTGCACTGCTGGTAGATCCGTGAAAAGCAATGAAAGCGCCATCTTTATAGTGTTCAGGAAATTGGTTACCTGTATAAAACAATAAATCATTTGGTGCAAAATGGCCAGGGAAACCTATAAGTGGTTGTGTATATTCAGCGGCTTTTCCTGCTATTTTTCCATCTCCACCATATTCAGGACTAAGTAATAATTTACCCTTTATCTGATCATAATAATAATAAGGCCAGCCTGCATCAGCTTTATCTTTTAATACCAGAAATTCTTCGGATGGAAGCACAGCACCTTCCCACTCAGAAAAATATTTGGGCCAGGTAGCATGCAGGTAGTCCCGTCCGTGACATACGGTGTATAAATTATGGGTTTTATTGTTCCATTCAAGGGCTACTACACTTCTTAATCCTGTTGCAAACTTATAACCATCTTTTTGAAATTGTCCTGGTTTGTTTGCATCAAATCGCCAGATTCCTCCCCTTACCGTTAGAATAGGACAGGAGTCCATACCAGGTGAAAAGGGTGTCCTGTCTTCAACCTGGCAGCAATCAGATGGGGCGCCAAATGGAACATACATATTTCCTTTATCATCAAACGCTATTGGTTTAGCATCGTGCTGGCGTGGAGGTTGCGTGTCTGTCAGCATCAATTCTATTTTACTGTCGGGTATCAAATCGCCGGGAGTTAACTTCTGCCTGAATATCCTGGTAACAGAACTGAAATAAAGATACCCATTGTGAATCCGCATGGCGGTTCCATAACTGCTTTTATCCTGGTATTCATCAAAAAATTTAACAATGTCTGCCTTACCATCGCCGTCATCATCTCTTAAAGCAGCGTTGCCTCCTTCAGCCGAAGGAAATCTTAATTTAACGTAAATATCTCCGTTAGAATTTACAGCAAGATGCCTTACCGCACCTTTAAGGCTATCCACAACAACTACGGCCTCAAACCCTACAGGCAAAACAAGACCTCCATTATCTGCATCACCCAGGGGAAGACCATGCCTTTTACATTGCGTAAGATTTATGATGAGTAAGAATGCAAAAAGAAATCTTAAGACAACTAATCTCATAAAATGAGTTTATTTTTTTGTAATTAAGGATGCATTACGAATGACCTCTGCTAATTTCGTTTGGGAGGAACATCATAGTGATTAACTTTAAACCGTGATTGGTATCTCTACCAACCACTTGTTGTTGCCACAGCCAATACCCACCAAATGTTGAATGCACCCGTGATTAACCGGTTTAATATTATTGAGTACTTTTAATTACTTCCGGATCAGCGATTCCATTTAAATCATACACGATGTTGCCGGCCCGAATGGTCATTTCGCATTCAAGCCTTTGTTTACCTTTCACCTTAAAGCCATTTCTATCCCAAAAACCAAACTTGCCTTCTCTAAGATTTAGCACTGCTATATCAGCCACTGATCCAATTGACAGATTCCCCAACTCTTCGTATTTTATTTCCACAGCAGGATGCCAGGTGCTGGCTGTAATTACACTTTGCAGGTCCATGCCCAGCGCCAAAAAAATTGACATAATATTTAACATACTTTTCATGGCCGCATTCATACTTCCTGTATGAAGGTCGGTGCTGATAGAATTTGGATAAAAGCCACTTTTAAGTGCAGGTATTGCCTACCTGAAATCAAAACTTGCACCACCAAAACCCACATCAAAAACAATCCCTTTTTTCTGTGCGTCTATAACAAACGGTTTTAGCTTTCTGGTAGTAATATCCACGATAGGATCTCTTCTTTTAAGCTCTGCAAATGCGTGGGTATAAATATCGCCGGGACGCAAGTGTTTAAAAAATAATTCTTCAATAGATAATGGCGTGTGACTTTCATCACCACCAAAATCAATCATTACAGGTTTGCTGGTTAATTCTCCTGCTTTCACTGTGCTATCCACCGTTGTCCATTGAGCTGGCTCAAAATGTGCTACTTTAAACCCAACTATATATTCTTTGTACTCATTGGCAACGTAAGCAGCCATGCTGGGGTCCATATCTTCTACATTTTGCTCATAAGCGCCGCCACACATGCCTGATCCCACAATATTCAGAAAAGCGAGTACCCTTGTTTATGACCTGTCGATTGTTTGCGCTTTAAAAAGTGGAAAATTGCGCCACCCCGAACTTCCTGCATCAACTACCGTAGTAACGCCCACCCGAAAAGTAAAACCATCCGGAGACAATGCGCCTGGAGCATCCATTAAATATTGGTCGGAATGATTACCGGAAAAATTATGTGTATGAATATCAATAAGACCTGGAGTAACATATAAGCCTTTGGCATTAACTACCTGTTTTGCATCTTTGGCATTTATGTTTGCCGCAACCAAAGCAATTTTCCCATCATTAATGGCAATATCCATTACACGGTTGATGTTATTTTTGGGATCTATTACATGGCCCCCCTTAATAACAATATTATACCATTGAGCATTGACGATATAGCCTCCCGTAAATAAAAATGAGAAAAATAAAAAGTATAATTTTACCATTAGCAGCTGTTGATTTTTTTTTGATAAAAAGGAATTGTTCGAAATAAATTCAGGCTATTTAAGCTGAAGCGGCTGCAAGCTCCTCCTGTATTCTTTTTGCAACAATCTTATGCTCTCCTTTCTTTAACATAAAAACGGTAAGGCTGATACTATTATCCGGATCTCCCCATGAAATCAATTCTATGGAAGGATCTCCATTACGTAATTTGTCTCCTAAATTTTTTCGGGTTGTTTTAATAATATTTTTATCCCAGCTTATAGTCAGCTTCGGCGTATGATTCGCAATTGGCGGAACAGTTATTTCTGTGGTAACCCCTTTAACTTTTTTAACAGCTTCATTGATAAATCCAATATTGTCTTCCCACATTTTCCATTCTTTATCATGATCCTGGTTAATGTATTTATCCAATGCTGCATACATGCCGAGTATTTCTTCTTTATTCACTTTCATTCCACGGCCAATGGTTACACCGTTGGGGGAATCATTTAGCCGGGCTCCGGCAATAATCTCTTTTTTGCCCATTAGTATTCCCGCGCTTTGTGGTCCACGTATAGCTTTGCCACCTGAAAGCGCAACAAAACTAAAACCCATGTCATTATATTTCCATAAATTAGAAACTGGCGGCACATCTGCGGCAATATCAATGGTAGCAGGAAGATGGTATTTTTTGGCTAATTGCAGCCATTCTTCATGCATAATTTTTTCTTCCTGTGCGTTGCAGTTTAAAAAATGCATAGACGCCGTTTTTTCATTAACAGCCTTGTGAACATCATCTGCTGTTTCCACAGCAATTATAGTAACACCTGTATTGTATAGCGCTTGTTCATAGCCATCATAATGGCCCTTCTGCAATAATACTTCTGATTTAATACCTGCCTCCTCTAAACGATGAGGCAGTCTTTTTATCTTTTCCTGGGCTGTGCCTGTTAGTATTCCTGCCATTCCCAGGGTTAAAGCAGAAAATGCACCTGCAGTCACCATGGCTCCGTCCGCATGTAACATTTGAGCAATCCTTTCCCCTACTTTATCCTGCACTTCATTCAGCATACAAAATTCTTTGGCGCTTTGGTCTATGGCATCCATTACTTCCTCATGCATCAGGGAGGCGCTCATAGTTGTATAGGTGCCCGCAGCATTTATGAAAGTGCGGATTCCAAGTTCTTTCACTAAGTTGCGCTTGCTTCCGTGTTTGAAACCGGTGCCTGCCATTGCTTCACCAGGAAGCATGTTCCCTATAAAACTTCCTCCCATTGGCAGGAGTGTTAACCCTTTAATAAGATCTCTGCGTTTCATCTTTATCTATTTTACTAAGTGATACCCTGAATTTTTTCATCACAGTTTTTTCATCTTCCAGGCCCGGCCGGGAACGTCTACGCGAAAACTTTCAAGATTGCCTATATCCATTAACGTAACATAAATCGTACATCCATCTTTTCCTCCAAATGCTACATTGGTGGGCCTTTTACCTGTTAATGTAATCTCTTTCATCAATTGGCCGGCAGGAGAAACTTTTGCAACCGTGCCCTTTCCAAAACGTGCGATGTACAAGTTTCCTTCTATATCGCAGCGCATGCCATCCGTACCAAAATCAGGAAATTCAATTAATAATTTTTTATTGCTTATTGCTCCGTTTGATGATAAATCATAGGAAAAGACTTCACTTCCGGCGCCTACATATAATTTCTTTTCGTTAGGGCTTACTTCTATTCCATTTGCGGTTGCAGCCATGCTATCCAGTAAAGTAACTTTACCATTGGTATCAATTCTCCAGACACGGGCGGTTTGTAATTTAAAATTCGGATCGCTGGCATAAATTCTGTCCTGGCTGTCAATTGCTAAATCGTTGGGTTGCGTCATCCTGTCTTCATGGGCATACACACTGATACTTTTAGTTTTCATGTGCACCTGAAGCACATTGTGCATCTTGTAATCGGCAATTAACATGTTACCGTGGCTGTCGAATCTGATTCCATTTCCAATACTGCTATCCGGAAGTTGAACAAACAGTGACGGTTTACCAGATGGAGCAATGATGCCAATTGTACCTTCATGAGAGAAATTTACAGCATAAATGTTTCCGGATTTGTCAACTGCAGGTCCTTC
>NZ_JACMOO010000136.1 GCF_014377975.1 Ferruginibacter sp. | reverse complement strand
TTTGTCTTCCATCCAGCTATATTCAATGTTAAATGCAGCGTCTCTTGCAAATTGCTTTCCATGCAAATCGCTCAAAAATCCATAGGTCATATCCATACCTGCACTTACTCCAGACGAGGTATAATATTTATCATCCACTGTCCATCTTGCACGTTTTATCCAGTTTACTTTTTCACCTTGGGTAATAACCCAATCAAACGCTATTTTGTTGGAGGTTGCTTGCCTGTTATCCAACAACCCGGTTTTGGCAAGTAGTGCACTTCCTGTACAAACGGTTAATACATACATGCTGTGTTCAGCTATTTGGCGGATGCTTTCAATCAGCAGTATGTTATCAACTGCTTCTCTTGTTCCATATCCTCCCGGTATTAAAAAAATGCCAACGCCATTGCTGATATTTTCAAGTGGCTGTGTGGCAATAGTTACTCCGTGATAATTTGAAACCAATCCGCCGGATAAAGAATAAAATGAAATAGTATACAGGTCTTTTAACTTCCCCAATATTTCTACCGGACCAAATACATCGAGGGTTTCAAAACCTTCAAATAGTAAAACGCCTACTTTCATTATTAAATCGGTTTGAAATTGTTATTGAATCACTTTAGTAATTTGGTACCTGTAAAAATAGGGCTGAAAAATAAAAATAGTTACAAAAGATAAAATGCATTTGTAAAATTTTTTTATGCTCTTCTTGCAATATCGCAAACAGGCACACGAAATCACGGGAGCATTTTTTATTCAAAATTTATTTGGGAACATCCTTAAAAAGTCTCAACAGAAAATTGACATATAGCTGCCATCATTTTTTCTTATCATTTCTTTGTAACTTGTTTTTTCAATGATTTCTCTTCATCAATAAATAACCAACCATGCCAGACCGCCGTAAATTTTTGCAGAACAGTGCCTCCTTAGTAGCAGGCAGTATGCTTATCTCTGCATTTGACAACAATGCCTTTGCTATTTTTAAAAACCGCATTGCTCCAAGCGATCAGCTAAATATAGGTGCCGTCGGCATTAAGGGTATGGGCTGGGCGAATGTTACAGCTGCCTTAAAAGTGCCGGGTGTAAACCTCGTCGCCATTTGTGATGTTGATCAATCTGTAATAGACCAACGCCTGCTCGATCTGGCTAAACTAAATGTGGATGCATCTAAAGTAAAAGTGTATCATAATTACAAAGCCTTGCTGGATCAAAAAGATATTGATGCTGTCATTATCGGCACACCGGATCATTGGCATGCATTGATAATGACCGATGCCTGTGCAGCAGGTAAAGATGTGTACGTAGAGAAGCCGGTGGGCAATTCCATTGGAGAGTGCAACAGCATGATAGCGGCACAGCAAAAATATAACCGGGTAGTACAGGCAGGGCAATGGCAAAGAAGCCAACAGCATTTTAAAGATGCGGTTGATTTTGTACAAAGCGGTCAGTTAGGAAACATTCGCACGGTAAAAGTATGGTGCTACCAGGGTTGGATGAAACCCGGTGCCGTAGTGCCGGACTCGGCCCCACCGCCTGGTGTGGACTTTGCACAGTGGCTGGGACCAGCACCAAAAAGGTCTTTTAACGCCAGTAGATTTCATTTTAATTTTCGTTGGTTTTGGGATTATGCCGGTGGTCTTATGACCGACTGGGGTGTTCATTTACTCGATTACGGATTGCTGGGTATGAAGGCAGGAACACCTAAGTCTATTGCAGCATTAGGCGGTCGTTTTGCTTACCCCGATATGCTGGAGGAAACGCCGGATACCCTGACTACTTTGTATGAATTTGACAATTTTAACCTGGTATGGGATTCTGCGATGGGTATAGATAATGGCTCCTATGGCCGTGACCATGGCATTG
>NZ_JACMOO010000135.1 GCF_014377975.1 Ferruginibacter sp. | reverse complement strand
TGAATGAAAACTATAACCACCAGCACCAAAATGTACGCACCGAAAATGGTATTCAATATGGTGACTTGCTTGAGTTTATGGACTTTGAATACCTGCGTAAGAATGCTGCCATGAACCTGGCGAATCTTGCCAATCTTGCCAAGTCACCCGGCATGCCCGACTCTGTAAAGATTGAAGTTAGAAGGCTGTCGAACATGAGTTACCTGACCTGGCAGGCTCCCAAAGCCGGAACTGTTAAGGGTTATTATTTATTGATGAGGGAAACCACCAGTGCTATTTGGCAAAAGAAAATTTTTACAACGAAGACTGAAATGGTATTGCCATACTCGAAGGACAATTACTTTTTTGCGGTACAATCTGTATCGGGTGATGGTAATGAAAGCCTTCCGTTGGTTCCTTCGGTTGGGCGGTAACTTATAAAGATGTTAATGCTTTTATCCTAAATCAAATTGAACTTATTTTTAGAAATTATCAATTTTAATAAAGACACATGAACAGAATTGTAGCCCTGGTCTTTCTTTTTACAATTGCATTTAGTAGCTGTAATAAAGGAGTTGACGTAGTTAAGGAATCCGTACCGGCATTAAATATTAAAGATGTTGCATACGGATCGGACGCGGCACAAAAAATGGATATTTACCTGCCTGCAGGTCGTATTGCAACCACAACCAAAGTGCTTGTATTTATACATGGAGGTAGCTGGAGTAGCGGTGACAAAAGCGATTTTAATGAAGGCATTACAGCCATTTTACCAAAGCTTACTAATTATGCTATTGTTAATATAAATTATCGTTTGGCTAACAGTGGCACCAACCGGTTTCCCACACAAATGACCGACATACAAAACGCCCTTGATTTTGTAAAAAGTAAGGGTACAGAATACATGGTTGATGCTAGCAAGGTTGGGTTGATTGGTGCAAGTGCGGGTGCACACCTGGCATTGTTACAAGCTTATAAGTTTAATACCGATGGAAGAATAAAAGCAGTGGTTGATTTATTTGGTCCCACTGACTTAAACGACCTGTATTTTAATCATCCTTTTCCTACCGTGACCCAGCCCGTGCTGGTTAATTTTTTGGGTACAACTCCAACAATTAATGCAGCTTTATACCAACAGGCAAGTCCCATAAATTTCATTACTACCCAATCGGTGCCCACGCAAATATTTCATGGCGATCTTGATATCGTTAATCCCATTGGTCAGTCGCTGGCGTTGAAAGCGAAATTGCAGGCAAGCAATGTAAAGGTTGAGATGATTACTTATACAGGTGAAGGTCATGGCTGGATAGGCAGCAACCTGTTGGATACGTACAATAAAGCCGTAACATTCATCGTGCAAAACGTGCAATAATGGACCAGCTTACGTGGCATTGTAAAACGTTTGCTGATTTATCGAGTGCTGAAATTTATGCCATCCTTAGGTTGCGCAACGAGGTGTTTGTAGTTGAGCAAAATTGCATATTCCAGGATGCAGATAATATGGATCAGCACTGTTATCATTTAATG
>NZ_JACMOO010000134.1 GCF_014377975.1 Ferruginibacter sp. | reverse complement strand
TAAGAACAGCAGTCCTGAATTTCCTGTAAATGATACAGTAGTTATTTGTGAGAATAATTTTTTTCGATATCCTTTTTCAGCAACCGATCCTGACAAAGATTCATTAAGCTATTCTTTTTGCAATTCTTTTAGCGGTGGTAGTGCTACAGACCCAGCTCCGCGAATAGCCGACGCCCCTCCTTACTATCCGGCACCCTATTTTTCTTCTTACAGCGGTTCATTCCCATTGGGTTCTGGTGTTACTATTAACCCTGTTACCGGTTTAATCACTGGCATTGCACCATCCATTATAAATACTGGTGAGTATGCAGTAACCGTATGTGTATCCGAATACAGAAAGGGCATATATCTCGGCGAAACCAGGAAAGAATTGCACATAAGGGTAAGGGACTGTTCTGCAACAAGAGCTTTTCTCAACCCCATCCCTACCAGTTGCAATGGCTTTAATGTTAATTTTACCAATGCCGCTATAAACCCTTCCGGCACTGATTATTTATGGAATTTTGGAGAAGCAGTTTCGGGAATAAATAATACTTCCGCATCAGCTACACCTTCGCACATTTACAGGGATACAGGTGTTTATTTATTAAAATTAAGAGTATCAATCGGTGGCTTGTGTGCAGATTCAACAACTACCCGTGTAAAAGTATATCCTGGGTTTTTTCCCGGTTTTAAATCCAACGCACCTTTGTGTAAAGGGTTTCCTGTGCAGTTTACAGATACTACTAAAGCGAAGTTTGGTAATGCAACAAACTGGCAGTGGAACTTTGGCGACATTTCCTCTACAGCAGATACAAGTGTTAAAAAAAATCCAACTTACGCATATCCTGATTCAGGAACTTATACCGTGCAATTGATTGTTGGCAGTACTTTTGGATGTATAGATACAGTGCAAAGTACTGTTACAATAAGAAATAGTCCGATTATTACTGTAATTCCACATGATACACTCATTTGTTTTATTGATACCTTACAAATAAAAACAAGTGGTACCGGTACTTTTTTATGGAGTCCCAATTATAATATCAATAATGTTACCAGTTCCAGCCCGTTGGTAAGCCCTGATATTCCAACTACTTATTTTTTAACTTTTACAGACCCAACAGGCTGCGTAGGCAGAGATTCTGTTTTTGTAAACGTGGTAACTTCCGTAAATATTAATGCAGGCAACGATACTACTATTTGTAAAACAGATGGAATGGTGCTTGGTACAACAAGCAATGCCCTCCATTATTTGTGGACCCCTGCCACCTACCTTACCAGTGACACCGCCAGACAACCTTTTGCCAATCCGCTGGCGCCTTCTATCACTTATCATGTGACAGGCAATGTGGGCAAGTGCTCCAGCTCTGACGATATTACCATCCGCACCCTGCCTTATCCGCCTGCCAAAGCCGGCAACGATACCACCGTTTGTTATGGTAGGTCTGTTCAATTAACAGCAACCGGTGGAATTTCCTACCAATGGTCGCCATCCAGCTTTTTAAATGCTGTCAATATTGCCAATCCTGTTGCTGTTAATCCAACCACCACTACCCAATATATAGTTGCAGTAACGGATATAACCGGCTGCCCCAAGCCTGCTTTTGATACCGTGATAGTAAATGTAGATCCACTGGTGGTGGCCAATGCAGGGCCTTCAGATACCACGTCCGTTTTAGGTGAGCCTTTACTTTTAACTGGCACAGGAGGCATTGCGTACGAATGGACACCTTCTACCTGGTTAAGCAATCCGGCTATTGCCAATGCGGTTGCTTTGCCTGAAGATAATATCACCTACTTTTTAAAAGTAACCAGCGAAGCAGGTTGCCAGGCCACAGACAGCATACGGGTAAAATTGTATAAAGTACCACCAAGCTTTTATGTACCCACTGGTTTTTCGCCCAACAATGATCAAAACAATGATGTATTAAAACCTATTTTACTGGGTATGCGAACCCTTAATTATTTTAGGGTATATAACCGATGGGGCAAATTATTATTTTATACCAGTACAAAGGGACAGGGATGGGACGGTACTTTTAATGGCAATCCCCAAGACCCCGGAACTTATGTGTGGATGGCGGAGGGTGCTACTTTTCAGGGCAAAGTGATTAAACGTAGAGGGTATGTTTTATTGCTAAGATAAGTAAGCTTATACTTAATACTTCCCTGTGGCAAGCATTTTCAAAGTTCCATCCTGCAAATTAAAAACCATCCTTCATAAAATTTAAATAAAATATTTCAGGCTTACCCGCATTGCCCTTAAAAATAAAACCAGTAATCAAAACGGACAATCCAATGTATTGCCTTATAGCAAGCTTTTGAAAAAGGCGGTTATTTTGGTAAAGTTCCAGCTACAGTCAGTAACGAAATTATCGCTGTTTATTACGAATACGAATGGCATCATACAATTTTCTTATTGTATTTGCTGCAAAACCATTGCAGATGCTGGTGTTCCTGAAAACATGCCAAGCATGCTTATAACCAAAGGATCTTATCATAAAATAACGGTCACCGGAATATTGCCCGCGTGTATTTCCACCCCAGGGAAATCTATTAGGGATACTGGCATAAAAAGGTGTTTCCAATCAGACTTTGAAATTTATGACCACCGTAAAAAAGACTGGAACAATGCATCAGCCGATATTTTTATTTCCTGATTTTCACTGCTGTTTCTTTCAACATCCTTTCTTTTTAAACAAACATCCAAACTGATATGTTAATAAATCTAACTTAATTTAGGGGCATGAATAAAATTGTATTAATTACAGGAGCTACTTCAGGAATCGGAGAAGCATGTGCTGAAAAATTTGCAGCAGCGGGCGATAACCTCATCATTACCGGAAGAAGAGCAGAGCGCCTGGAGGAGTTAAAATCAAGATTGCAGAAAACACATCCGGTAAAAATACTAACAGCTTCGTTTGATGTGCAGGATAGAAAAGCGGTTGAAAGTTTCATTGCAGGTTTATCGGAAGAATGGCAGCAGATTGATATTTTAATTAATAATGCCGGCCTTGCAGCTGGAAGGGATTTTTTTGAGGATGCGGATATAGAGGATTGGGAGAGGATGTTAAATACCAACGTACATGGCCTTTTGTATGTTAGCAAAGCCGTAGTGCCGTTGATGATTGCCCGAAAAAAAGGCCATATCATTAATATGGGTTCAATTGCGGGCAAGGAAGTGTATGAAAAAGGCAATGTATACTGCGCCAGTAAATTTGCAGTGGATGCCATTAACAGGGCAATGCGCATTGACCTGCTAAAACACAATATAAAAGTAACCGGCATACATCCCGGAGCGGTAGAAACAGAGTTTTCATTAGTTCGGTTTAGAGGAGATGAAACCAAGGCTGCTAATACTTATACCGGTATTATTCCGCTAATAGGCAGTGATATTGCAGATACTATTTTTTATTGTGCAGGTTTGCCTGAGCATGTATGTATTAACGATCTTATTATTACCTGCACCCAGCAGGCCGATGCTTTTTATATTTATAAAAACGCCTGATTACAAAGCTTTTACCATATAATTTTTGCATGTAAATACCATTTCATAAAAAAAATCGTTGTTAGGTTGGCATATATTTAGAAGAATACCAACATTTATTTTACAATAGCGATTGATAAGATAAATGTACAATATTGACCCGGTTTTAAAATCCCTTACCCAATTTAACACGATGAAGATTTATATGATTTTCTTTTCGCTGGTTTATTTTATTTTCCCTTCAGGAAAGGCCTTTTCCCAAAATTTGATCCGGCGTGCAGCTTGCGCTGACCCCTATATTCTACACCAGGCTGACAGCATAAAACAGGAATTGGCCAAACAAGGATTTTTAATTGTAAAGGAGGCATCCATGGTCATGGAAAGCGAGTATGAAATGCCGGTGATTGTTCCTTTAACAGAAGGAAGCTGGTACCAGTTTGTTTTTATTGGGGATGTTACCTCAAAATTATACGAAGTAAGAATGTACGATTGGGATGAAAAACAGGTGGCTTACCAAAAAAAGCAATGGGGAGATGTAGATGGCAATGTAATCAGTTATTCGTACATCCCAAAATTATCAGAGTACCACATGATGAAACCGGTACAAGTAAATAAAACAAAGAAAAATTTATGTGGTTATGTGATGCTGCTAAAAAAAGTAAAACAATAAATGCAGATAAGTATTAATTATAAATACTGATTGTACGCTCCGGTTTCCCGGGGCGTTTTTTTTGGACTGTAAATTTAAAAATTTTGTATACACAACGGTCTTAAAACAGTAAACATTTAATTACATTTGTTTTACTCAAAATACGAAGATATGCAGGTACCAACAATGGCAGAAATGACGGCAAAAGGGGAAAGCCCCGCAGTATTATTTTGGGTAGGCTGTGCAGGAAGTTTTGATCAGCGGGCACAAAAGATAACGAAAGCTTTTGTAACTATTTTAAATACAATCGGCATCAATTATGCCATCCTGGGCAAAGAAGAAATGTGTACCGGAGATCCTGCAAGACGGGCTGGTAACGAGTTTATGTTTCAGATGATGGCCTACCAGAATATACAGGTTTTAAACGGATATAATATTAAAAAAATTGTAACGGCCTGTCCGCATTGCTTTAATACGATAAAAAATGAATATCCGGAATTAGGCGGTACGTACGAGGTAATTCATCATGCCGTTTTTTTACAGCAGTTAATTGATGAAGGAAAAATAAAACTTAGGGAAGAGGGTGGTTTTAAAGGCAAAAAAATTACGTATCACGATAGCTGTTACCTGGGCAGAGCCAACAATATTTATGATGCTCCGCGAAAAGTGCTTGAAGCGCTGGATGCGGAATTGGTAGAGATGAAACGCTGTCGCAGCAATGGTTTGTGTTGTGGTGCCGGTGGTGCACAAATGTTTAAGGAAGAAGAAAAAGGCGTTACCCGTGTTAACCTCGAAAGAACAAAAGAAGCACTGCAAACAGGGGCTTCTATAATTGCAGCTGCATGCCCTTTTTGTAATACCATGATGACGGACGGCGTAAAAAACAGCAATAAAGAAGAAGAAATACAGGTACTGGATATTGCTGAACTAATTGCCGCAAGTTTACAATAATTTTGCAGTATGAATATCAATTATAGAGATCAGATTCCCGACAATTTTTCTCCTGCATCTAGGGTGTGGATTTACCAATGCAGCCGGTTATTTTTTTTAAGTGAAGCATTACAGGTTGAGGAAATACTGGAGCAATTTGTAAGCAATTGGAAAAGCCATGGAGCAACCGTACAGGGCTATGGTAATTTATTTTTTGGACAATTTATTGTACTGATGGCAGATGAGTCTGAAGCTGGCGTTAGTGGCTGCAGCACAGATAGTTCTGTTCACATAATTAAAGAAATAGAAAAGTTGTTTAAAGTAGATTTATTTAACCGGCAAACACTTGCATTTATTATAAAAGACAAAGTTCAGTTACTGCCGCTTACACAATTAAATTACGCTGTAGAAAACAATTTTATAAATGGATCTTCTATTTATTTTAACAACATAGTAACCACCAAAAAAGAATTATTAGAGAGCTGGCTAATCCCTGTAAAAGATAGCTGGCTTTCCAAAAAAATCAATCACCTGCTGGTAACAGGCATTGAATAATTTAACACTATTTATCTGAAGGATTTTTTTTGCCGTTATTTAATTTTTCAATGGTGGATTTTAGCCTTGCTAATTTAGTGTCTTCTTTTTTAGATCCGTTTATCCAAACTACATATTCTTTTTTATTGCTAAACGAAAGGCCATCAAAAAAAGCTTTAGCTTCTGTATTTACGATAAATAAATTTTCCAGTTCATACGGTGTTGTAATAACCCTTGCATTTTTATCGACAAATTCTGAATGAATTGTATCTTCAAAAATATGTTTAACCTGTTCTGCTTTTTTAAACCGCATGGCACACCACACATGATCCAATGAAATCATTCTTACTGCTTCGTAACCTAACTGTGCCACACATTCCCAGTTGCAATCTCTGGATAAATCACTTACAATTTTTGAAGTTAACTTAGGATAAGCAATCCATAGCTTGGCATTTTCATTTAAAGCCGGTAATACATCTTTTAAAATGTCTCTTAACTGATGTTTACTGATAGCAAAAACAAGGGCAAAATCAATTTTTTTAACTTTTAATAGTGGCGTTATGTTTTTGGCGAAAGATAATTTAATGAACTGTTTTTCAATGGTAGAAGGCAATCCTTGTATTAACAGATTTCTTTCTTCTTTGAGTTGTAACTTTTCTAAAATTGTTTGTGAGGGCACTAATACTTCCATGATTAAAAAAATTTAAAAAGGTGGCAAAATTAGATAACCTGTACATATACTGTTAGTATAGCAAGGAGTTTTTGAAAAGAAATGGATAAGATTCAGACAATAAATACCAGGAAAATCTAAAGTTACCCTTTTTTTTAAACATCCAATAAAAAAAGACCTTTCAGGGTAAGAAAGGTCTTTGGAAAAATAAGTCAATTGCTTTATTTTACAGGCTTGTAATATTTTAACGCTTCATCCATATAGCCCTTTATTTTTTCAATTCTGTTTGCATCTGCCGGATGGGTGCTTAATATTTCCGGAGGCTTTTGCCCTCCGCTTGCCGCCATCATCCTTTCCCAAAAAGGAACTGCTTCTCTGGGGTTATAGCCTGCCATCGCACAAAAAATTAATCCGTAATGGTCTGCTTCATATTCCTGATTACGGGAATTTGGAAGGGCATACCCCAATTGACTGCCTGGGCCATACACGGTATTAAAAATGCTATTTACTTTAGGATTGTTAGCAGTAGCTACGTTTACAAGTTCTCCCAGGCCTTGGGTAATTATTTCCTGACTCATTCTTTCATTGCCATGTCGTGCAATGGCATGGGTAATTTCGTGGCCCAAAACTACAGCCAGGGCAGCTTCATTTTGAGTTACAGCTAACAGGCCTGTATATACCACTACCTTACCTCCGGGCATACACCAGGCATTTACTTCTTTGTTATCCACTAAATTAAATTCCCATTTAAATCCATTTAAAACATCGCCCTTGCCCTGCCCGGTGTAATATTGTGTGATAGCATTGGCAATTCTTGATCCTACCCGCTTTACCATTTCTGCATCCCTGTTTGTACCGGCACTCACTACATTGCTTTTAGATAAAAAACTCTGGTATTCAGTTACAGCCATTTGCTGCAACTGGCTTTCAGGCACCAGACTTAACTGGTTACGACCTGTAACTGCATTGCGGGTGCAAGCAGCAAAAAATGGCAGTACTGCCAAAAGGAACAATATTTTTTTCATTGTAAACATTTTACCTACACCAAACAATTGGCGTACCAATTTCAACATCAGTATTTTATAAAGCACTAACTGTAAATAAGGAGGAACAAAAAAAGTTACTTTCTGCGGGCCCTGCGCCTGTCCCTGTATTTTAGGATAGGTACGCGGCTTTCGTTGCCTCGTAAAATTTTCTTTATGTTTTTTTGGTGGGTAAGGATAATCATAGCGGCTACAAGCACGGCAAATATTCTGTAAACAACGACATCATCATTCCATATCCACAAAACGCAGATGGGTAAAAAAAGACCTGCTAAAATAGAACTTAGGGATACGTATCTTGTAAAAAATAAAACCAGTAAAAATACACCTACACAACTGGCTGCTATTACAGGCTGGATGGCCAGCATCATTCCAAACAACGTGGCCACACCCTTACCACCCCTAAACTGTGCAAAAGCAGGAAAAACATGCCCCATTACCGCAGACAAACCGAGCCCGACCATTAAATTAGTTCTGGCCCATTCATCGTTTAAATAAGAAGGTAAAAAATAAAACAGGCAAACTGCTGATACTCCTTTTAAAATATCAAATATCATTACAATGGTACCATATTTTGAACCCAATATCCTGAAGGTATTGGTCGCTCCCATGTTGCCACTGCCGTAATCCCGGATATCTACGCCGAAAAAGCTTTTGCTTACAATCAATGCTGTTGGTATGGAACCAATGAAATAAGCAATAATTATCAATAGTATTTCCTTCATCGTTTCTTAGTGAATTGTGTCTGCAAATATATTGAATTATACCCTTCGCAGTTTATTTTTAATATAATCATATTATTTAAAAAAAATTATTTACCCGCCCTAATTGCTATCCAGTTTCCTTTTGAATGGGTTGAGATATATTGAAAACCAGCAGATTTTATAGTTGCCTTCATTGTATTTTCGTCTTCTTTTAAAAAACCGCTAAAAATTATTGTGCAAGCAGAGTTTGCGACCAATTCTATGGCTTCAAGATTGGCAGTTATTACATTGAGGTTGATGTTCGCCAGAATAACATCATATTTTTTAAAGATGGGAATCGTATTATGTTGCTCAATGTAAATTTTAGTACAATCATTCTGTGCTATATTTTCTTTGGCATTGGTGATGCTCCATTCATCATTATCAATTGCCCATACATTTCCGGCTCCCAGTTTTTCAGCCAGGATTGCGAGAATACCGGTACCTGTACCAAAATCCAGTACCGTTTTTTGTTTAAAATCAATTGCCTGCATTTGTTGTATTACTAAATGTGTGGTGGCGTGGTGA
Organism: Ferruginibacter sp.; assembly: GCF_014377975.1. Lineage (GTDB taxonomy): Bacteria > Bacteroidota > Bacteroidia > Chitinophagales > Chitinophagaceae > Ferruginibacter. Next base: position 11,943 of record NZ_JACMOO010000134.1, on the reverse strand, counting down.
CCGGTTCCAAAGCTCATTTTTGGCGTAATAATTATTTCATGCAAAACAGTGCCAATTGGCTTATGAAAATGTGCCCGAATGGCTACAAAATTATCTACGATTACTGGTTCAAAGCTTTCCTCCCATTGCTGGTTCCAGTTAATATTTTCAACAACTGTTTTTTTATATTTAAGCGATGAAAATAATTGTATGATGGTGTTGAAATCGTCTTCAACAAAATTTTCTTCCAGAATAAATGCCTGTAAAGTATATTCGCTTTCTTCAAAACCCTCAAACCCATATTCACTTAATAAGGCTATCAATTGTTCAGATTGCCGGGAGTCTGTTATCTCAAAATCAACTGCTAAATAATTCACCATAAGATTTTTATTTTATTGCTGTAAACTGCCTGGTGAATACCATTAAAATTAAACAAAGAATCAATCATCTACAAAGTTGCTGCACTTTATATCCGGCATAAAAAAACTCCGGAGAAAAAAATTTCCGGAGTAATATTTTAAAATCAGTATTTACACTTGTTGTTTATTACCCCTTTGGCTGTACTTCGGGTTTTGGCATCAATGCTTTGCGGCTTAACTTAAATTTGCCAGTGCGTTGATCAACCTCAAGTAATTTCACTTTCACTTTGTCTCCTTCTTTAAAGATGCCGTCCATTGTTTCCAAACGTTTCCAGCTTATTTCACTTATATGAAGCAAACCCTCTTTTTTTGGAAGAAACTCTACAAAAGCACCGAATTCTTTAATGCTCTTTACGGTGCCTTCATACGTATCACCAACCACAGGTGTAGCTACCAATCCTTTTATCCAGTTTACGGCTTTATCAAGGCTTTCTTTGGATGCAGAGAATACGCTTACTTCACCCACATTGTTTACTTCTTCAATATTGATGGTAGCACCAGTTTCCCGCTGCATTTCCTGTATTATCTTACCACCTGGCCCTATTACAGCACCGATGTATTCCTTATCAATAATTAGCTTCACCATACGTGGTGCATGTGGTTTTACCTCTTCCCTGTGTGCAGGCATACAGGCATACATGGCATCCAAAATATGCAGACGCCCTTTACGTGCCTGCTCCAGTGCCTGGCGCATAATGTCCATGCTTAAGCCATCCACTTTAATATCCATTTGCACACCGCAAATACCATCACGGGTTCCGGTAACTTTAAAATCCATATCACCTAAATGATCTTCATCCCCCAAAATATCGGTTAGTACTGCAAACTGGTCTTCTTTTTTAATAAGACCCATTGCAACGCCGCTCACATGTTTTTTTACCGGTACACCTGCATCCATTAAGGCCAGCGAACCAGCACAAACAGTTGCCATAGAAGACGAGCCGTTTGATTCCAGGATATCGCTTACGACCCTTACTGTGTAAGGATATTCTTTACCAGGCATCATTTTCTTCAAAGAACGCATTGCTAAGTTACCATGACCAACTTCTCTGCGGCCAACACCCCTCATCATCTTTACCTCGCCTGTAGAAAAAGGAGGAAAATTATAATGTAAAATGAATTTTGTATAGTCTGATTTATGGGCACTTTCTACCAGCAACTCATCTAACGGCGTACCAAAAGTAACCGTTGTAAGTGATTGGGTTTCGCCCCTGGTAAATAAAGATGAACCATGAGGAGTAGGTAAAATGCTGATCTCCATTTCAAGATCACGTACATCTTCGGTGCCTCTTCCATCCAAACGTTTTCTGTCGTTCAGTATCATATCTCTTACTACATAATATTGCAGTTCGCCAAAATAATGGCCTATCAACGCTTTATCCTCTGATAATAATTCTTCTCCCAAAAATACTTTTACTTCACTTTTCAGTGCCGCGTATGCATCGCTTCTTTCGTGTTTAGCAGATGCTGATGCTGAAATAGCATACATTTTATCTTTGGCAAAAGCACTGATCCTTTCGTTCAATTCTTCATTGCGGTAAGGTTTAGTGTATTCTCTTTTTGTAGCACTTCCTACCTGATCTCTCAAATTGGTCTGCGCTTTAATCTGGGCTTTTACTGCTTCATGCCCCAGCTCAATTGCTTTAATCAAGTCTTCTTCCTGGCATTCGTTTGCCTCTCCTTCTACCATCATAATATTCTTTTCGGTAGCGGCAATAATAAATTCAAGATCGCATTCTGGTAATTCGGTGCGGCTTGGGTTAACGATGAATACACCATTTTTTCTACCAATGCGTACTTCAGATATAATTTCCTGGATAGGAATATCTGAAACAGCCAGGGCTGCAGAAGCTGCCAAACAAGCCAATGCATCGGGTAAAACTTCAGCATCACTTGATAAAAGGGTGATAAGCACCTGTACATCACATAAATAATCTTCTGGAAACAAAGGACGCAATGCCCGGTCAATTAAACGGCTGGTTAATATTTCGTAATCATTTAAACGGGCTTCTCGTTTAAAGAAAGAGCCTGGTACCCGGCCCGCTGATGAAAATTTTTCCTGGTAATCTACAGACAAAGGGAAAAAATTTTGTCCCTCTTTAGGTTCTTTATTGGCTACTACGGTAGCTAATAAAATACAATTTCCCTGACGCACTGTAACTGCGCCGTCAGCCTGGCGAGCCATTTTACCTGTTTCGATAGTAACCATACGGCCACCACCTATATCAAAGGTTACTGATTTAGTTGTTAAACTCATATTTGTAATTTAAAAAATTATAAAAGGGGCAATGAAATTATCCATCAAAAACGGCTATAAATAACAAGAATTCCCAACTGTAAAAACTATAGTTGGGAATTAGTTATTTAAACATGATAATGGTTTTATTTACGAAGACCTAACTTTTCAATTAAACCTCTGTAGCCCGTTAAATCGTGTTTGCTAAGATAAGTAAGTAAACGTTTACGTTGCCCTACCATCATCATCAGTCCACGCTGAGAGGAGAAGTCTTTTTTGTTGGTTTTAAGATGATCAGAAATATGGTTGATACGCGCTGTTAACAGTGCAACCTGACCTTCAATTGATCCTGTATTGGCAGCTTTACCACCAAAGTCTGTAAAAATTTTCGCTTTTTTTTCGATTGTCAAATAAGGCATTTCTTTGTTTTTAATAACGTCTTTGTTAAAATTATATCTTTTTTTATTCGGATGCAAAAGTAGGAAAAATATTTTGATTTTAATACGATCGAAGAGTTATTTGAAAATAAAGCAGATATTAGTGAAAAGTACTGCAACAGGCAATGACCATTGCGACACTCCATCATAAAATGAGCGTATTTACTTGATTGTAAAAATGAGGATGAGCGTTAATTAATCCCTATCCATGACATACAAAAACCTGCTTAATAAAATAACAATCAGTAATTGAATTATTGCCCAGATAAATGATAAGCTCATGGCTCCCATGTTGTCGCCAAATAATAAAAAATGGGTGATAAGGTAAAAAAAGGTTCCCAGAACATAGGAATAAAAGCCAGACTTTTTGAACGTCCATATTAAAACTACGCCCACTAAACACAATAAGGCCGATACGACACCACCAATAGAAAACTTTTCAAAATTATCAGGTGTAAGATTGCTAAGGGATATAGCCGCATTGTCAGCAGTTTTATCGGAAGAAAAAATATTTTTTAACTGTGTTTTTTCTACACCGGATTTTATTTGAAGCACTTCAGTTTCTGATTTAAAAAATCCTATTCCGTTTATAACAATGCTGGTTATACTTCCTATAAAGCCAAGTATACATAAAATAGTTAAAAATATAGGTCTTTGTTTCGGTAATTGCATTGCTTTGGTATCTTCCTGGGGCATAAGTTGGTTGTTTATTTGTTAAGGTTAGTTGTTTTTTCTGATATTGTTGTTCCTGATTAAAATATTTTTCTTTAAAATTATTCAATAATCTGCCATATTTGCCATAATTATATGCACAAAAATTTCGCTATTATAGGGTGTGGAAGAATTGGATGCCGGCACGCAGAACAGATTATCCAGTGGGCAAACGTAAAAGCAGTATGTGATATTGTTTCCGCCAAAGCAGATGAACTTGCAGCCTTTTACAATGCCACTCCTTATTACCGCCTGGAAGACCTGCTTCTTGCAGAGCAAAATTTAGATGCTGTCAGCATTTGCACCCCCAATGGATTGCACGCAACACATACAATAAAATCACTCGGGTCGGGTATAAACGTATTGTGCGAAAAACCATTATGTCTTTCTGTAATCGAAGGTAATGCAATGATAGCAGCCGCCAAAAATGCCGGAAAAAAATTGTTTGTCGTAAAACAAAACAGGTACAACCCCCCCGTAATTTTTTTAAAAAAATTACTTAGTGAAAATAAATTGGGCAATATTTTCAGTTTTCAAATCAATTGTTTTTGGAACAGGCCTGCTGAATATTATACAGGCTGGAAGGGCACTAAAGAACTGGATGGCGGAACTTTATTTACCCAGTTTAGTCATTTTATAGATTTATTATACTGGTTGCTGGGAGATGTGGATGCCGTAAAAAAAATTACTGCAAATAAAGCGCATCCGGCGATAGAATTTGAAGACTGCGGAATGGTTTTATTTAACATGAAAAACGGTGCCATTGGCTCAATGAATTATACGGTAAATAGTTTTGAAAAAAATATGGAGGGCTCTTTTACGATTTTTGCAGAAAAAGGAACCATCAAAATCGGTGGACAATACCTGAACGAACTGGAATATTTTACTGTTGCGGAAATGAAGGCTCCAATGCTGAAAAAAGGCAACAGGGCCAATGGCTATGGGTTTTACCAGGGAAGTATGAGCAACCACGACAAAGTGTATGAAAACCTGGTAAAGGCGCTCGATGATGAGCAACATCTTTTTGCCAGTGCCGAAGAAGGATTAAAAACAGTAGAAATTATTGAACGCATATACCAATCGCTTTGAGGAAAATACTTCATATTGTAGGCAACCGTCCTCAATTTATAAAACTGGCAGTTTTGTACAATGCACTGGCGCGGGATGGCAGTTTGCAGCAGCAAATTATTCATACAGGTCAGCATTTTGATTACCAGATGAGTGACATTTTTTTTGAGCAATTGAATATTCCTTTGCCAACTTTAAACCTTAATATTCAAAACAATTCTGCCAATCTTTTTATTGCCACTGCCGCTGAAGGATTGCAAAACTATTTTTCAGAAAATAAAAAAAGCATTGTTTTTGTTTATGGCGATACCAATTCAACACTGGCTGCCGCCATGGCTGCAAAAAGATGCAATTTACCATTGGTACATTTTGAAGCCGGTGTTCGCACAGCAGAATTGAGTATGCCGGAAGAAATTAACCGTGTACTCACAGACAGACTATCGGACATTAATTACTGCTGCACCAAAAATAACCTGCAAACTATGATAAACGAAGGCTTTGGTTCGGCCATTTCATCCCAAGTTATTTTATCCGGCGATTTAATGCTGGATGCATTTAATAAAATTGCCGGGGCCCGGGAAAATGTTACAAAACACAAACAATATGTGGCTTGTACCATACACCGGGCAGCAACTTTGAGCAGTAAAGATGCCATCACCAATATAATTAATGCCTTAAACAAAATCAATAGAATCATCCCTGTGGTAATGCCTCTGCACCCGCATACAAAAAAAAAGATAGCTGAATATGGTGTTAAACCGAAGTTTACACAACTATCCCCGTTGGGTTATCCTGCAATGAAAACATTCCTGGCAAATTCAACAAACATAATAACCGATAGTGGCGGGGTAAGCAGAGAAGCGTACTTTTCAAAAAAAAAATCCCTCATTATCATGGACAAACCATTTTGGCCCGAAATAATTACGCAACAGTGTTCCCTTAATTGTTCGCCTGCTGAATTTTTAATTACAGAAAAATTTAATGACTTGCATACATTAACGCCAAACTTTGATACCAACATTTTTGGTAATGGAAATGCAGCATTAATCATACAAAAGCACTTGTCTGCTTATTTTAAAAATATTTAAAGATTACCTTTCATTTTAAATATGGGCAAAAAAAAAATAACTGTTTCAGTAATTTCTGATTTAACAACCGATCAACGGGTAATCCGTATTTGCACAACATTACAGGAAATGGGCTTTAGTGTAAAAGTTATTGCCAGATGCTTTACTAACAGCCTGCCCCTTGATACCTATCCGTTTGAAGCAAAACGCATTTGTTGTTACTGGCGAAAGGGTATTCTGCAATATGCTGAATTTAACCTGCGGCTTTTCTTTCGTTTGCTATTTTGTAAAACTGATTATTTTCTTGCCAACGACCTTGATGTATTGGTTCCCAATTATACCATTGGTAAAATAAGGGGCAAAGCACTTTTTTATGATACCCATGAGTACTTTACCGGGGTGCCGGAATTAAGGGATAGCCACTTAAAAAGAAAATGCTGGAAATTTATTGAAAACCAGATCTTTCCAAAATTAAAAACGGTTTACACCGTCAATGAATCGTTAAAAAATATCTACACCAAAGAATATGGTAATGAAATAGCTGTTATAAGAAACGTACCTGTTACTACCCGCATTGATCAAAATCCGTTACCTGAAAATTGGAAACATAAAATTATTTTGCTGCTACAGGGTGCAGGTATTAACAAAGGCCGGGGCGGATTACAATTAATGAAAGCCATGCAATACCTGCCGGATAATTATTTACTGTTGTTTATCGGTAGTGGCAATCAATGGGATTTGCTTGTTAAAAAAAGAATAAAATGGGGTCTTGAAAACAAGGTGAAGCTAATAGATAAACTGCCACCGGAAAAGCTTAAAAAATATACACCCCTTGCTCATATTGGTTTTAGCCTGGATTCGTTCGAAGATTTGAACTGCCGTTTTAACCTGCCAAATAAAATTTTTGATTACATACACGCTGGTGTTCCTGTATTAGCAACAGACATCCCCGAGGTTGATGCTATTATTAAACAATATGGTGTTGGCAGGTGTTTTAATAATAATGAGCCGGAAGCTATTGCAAAGGCTGTAAAAGAATTAATTGAAGACGAAAAAGCTTATCGGCAATATAAAGTAAATTGCATTGCAGCAGCCCGGGAGTTGTGCTGGGAAATTGAAAAAGATAAACTAATAGCCATTTATAAACCATATTTAAAACCACATTGAAGAATAAATCCTTTTTCCACAGGTTTTACTATTATTCAATCTGTTTTAAAGCAGGATTACATTGCGCCAGTAGTTTTAACGCTGATAACAACGCGTTTGTAACCCAATAATAAGAGGATGCATAATAAAATGGACGAGAGGATTCTACATATAATTACACATGATGTTCCATGGCCGGTAGATTTTGGGGGAGTAGTGGATCTTTTTTATAAAATAAAAACCCTGCACGAAAATGGTGTTAAAATTTACCTGCACTGTTTTATAAACGAGCGCCCGCAACAGAAGGAATTAAATAAATATTGCGCAGCAGTTTATTATTATGAACGACAAAAAAAATGGAACCATTTTTCTTTTCAATTACCCTTCATAGTTAGTACGAGAAAATCACCGGCCCTGGTGCATAATTTACAAAAAGACAATCACCCGGTTTTAATAGAAGGTATCCATTGTACCTGGCCTTTGTATGCAGGATATTTATCCAACAGGATTGTATTACTGCGACTGCACAATGCGGAGTTTGAATACTATCATCACCTGGCGCAACACGAGAAAAATATCTTTCGGAAATTTTATTACCAGCACGAAAGTAAGCTTCTGAAAAAATACGAAAATCAGTTAGCAAAAAAAGTAAAAATTACTCCAGTCAGTAACAATGATGTAAAGATATATCAACAGCTATTCAGTGCACCCGACGTTAGTCATCTGCCGGTTTTTTTACCTTATTTAACAGCTGCAGGTAAACAAGGCAATGGTTGTTTTTGTCTTTACCACGCTAATTTATCCATTAATGAAAATGAAGAAGCGGCCATTTGGCTATTGCAAAATATCTTTAATGATATAGAAATTCCTTTTGTAATTGCAGGCAAAAACCCATCTCAAAAACTTGAATTTTTGGCGCACCAGAGTCCTAATACCTGCCTGGTAGCTAACCCATCCGATAGCGAGCTGCATGATATGATTGTTAAGGCACAAATAAATATTTTACCCTCTTTTAACAACACAGGTGTAAAATTAAAATTGCTGAATGCCTTGTACAATGGCAGGCATTGCCTGGTAAATATAGCAGGTGTAATTGGCTCAGGCCTTGATGAGCTTTGCACCATTGCCGAAGATGCAAACGACTTTAAAACCGCCGTTAAATATTTGTATGCAATGCCTTATACCATTAGGGAAAATGACAAACGGCAGCAATTGTTACAGCAGTTGTACAACAATCAAAAAAATGCAGATAAATTAATTGAAATTTTCTGGAGCGGGAAATAGAGGATCAATTCTTATTACACCCGTACATCCAACTTACATCGTAATGCTGGCGTTATCCCACACTTTACCTCTTTCTGTTTTAATAGTTCTTGAAGCAAATTTATTGATCACCATATAATCATGCGTAGCCATTACAATGGCAGTTTTATAATCTTTGCAGATGCTGAACAACAACTGCATAATTTCATCACTTGTTTCAGGATCAAGGTTGCCCGTAGGCTCATCAGCCAGTATTAATTTAGGCGAATTCAACAAGGCCCTTGCCACGTCCACACGCTGTTGTTCTCCCCCGCTTAATTCAAAAGGCATTTTAAACCCTTTGGTTTTCAGACCCACTTTATCCAGTACATCGTTGATCTTTTCATCCATCAGTTTTTCATCTTTCCAGCCGGTAGCTTTTAAAACAAACTTCAGGTTGTTATTAATGTTTCTGTCGGTAAGCAATTGAAAATCCTGAAAAACCACTCCCAGGTTTCGCCGCAGATAAGGCACTTTTTTCCAATCCAGTTCTTTCAGGTTATAGCCTACCACCCAGCCTTCGCCTTCGGTAAGATCAAGGTCGCCGTACAATGTTTTTAACAGGCTGCTTTTACCCGTTCCGGTTTTACCCACCAGATACACAAACTCTCCCTTATCAACCGAAATATTTACATCGCTTAAAATAAGGTTACTACCCTGGTAAATATTTGCGTTCTTTAATTCAATGATTGCCTGAGACATGGTTTGGTTTTGTGTTTTGTGTTTATTATTTATTTTACCGGCAGTTGTATTTCATGGCGCCATCGTTGTGTCACTCCCTTGTACTTTTATAGCTCCATGCGTCCTTTCCAACCCGTTAGCATCTTTTGCTTTTCAGTTTTCTACCCGGGCGGTATGATCTTCGGTACCGACTGCTGCAACTGCAAATTACCCTTCGCTGGCCATCGCTACTGCTGCAAATTTAACCTAATGAATGCCTGCAATAAAAATTAATTTTCACCCCAAAATATTAAAACGGATTAATAACTAAATAAATAGTTGTTAAACTAAAATTTTAGTTATAAGTTTGTTCCAGCAAATAAAATTAATTATAAATGAAAACATTAACTAGGGCAGAAGAACAAATAATGCAGGTGATCTGGAAATTGGATAAAGCATTTTTAAAAGAGATCATTGATGCACTACCCAATCCAAAACCACATAATAATACGGTGGCCACCATCATTAAAATTTTAACGGAAAAAGAATTTGTTGGGCTAAAGGTATTTGGCCGTATGCACCAGTATTACCCACTGGTAGGTAAAGATGCTTACAGTAAAAATAGCATGAAGAGTTTAGTAAAAGGATACTTTGAAGGCAACTTCAGTAACGCGGTTTCCTGTATGGTGAAAGAAAATAATTTGAGTATTGACGAGCTGGAGTTGCTATTACAACAGCTGAAGAAAATTAAAAATTAATAAGTAATAATTTTTTCGGTTCGGGTAGTAGGCTCCTTTACTTTAACAATTATAACTCATAACTAATAACTAATTCCCATGCTTTTATTTTCATTTTATATATTAAAGGTTATCACCTGCTCGGGTATTTTGTTTGCATATTACTGGTTGTTACTTCGCAATAAAATATTTCACCAGTACAACCGGTTTTATTTGCTTGCTTCAATTGGGTTATCGTTGTTGGCGCCATTGGTACAAATTAATATTTTGCACAATGCAGATGCACCGGCTCCTACCATCAAATTATTACAAGTCGTAACCAGCAGCAATGAATATTTAGACGAAATTGTGCTAACTGCCCATAAAAATAATTTCACTCTTGAACAGCTTGCTTCTTTGTTGTACGTTTTAACCACCCTTGTTTTTTTAAGTTTATTTATACAGGTATTTATAAAAATCAGTACCCTTTTAAAGCACCACCAGCAAACAGTTATAGACAATATTTGTTTTGTAAATACTACTGCTGAAGGCACCCCATTTTCTTTTTTAAAATATATTTTTTGGAACGATCATATTAAAATTAATACCACTACTGGCAACCAAATATTTAAGCATGAACTGGCGCATGTACAGCAAAAACACAGTTATGATAAATTGTTTATCAATGCCGTACTGATATTTTTTTGGTGCAATCCTTTCTTTTGGCTGGTGCGTAAAGAACTCAATATAATTCATGAATTTATGGCTGATAAAATTGCCGTTGAAGACAGCGATACCGAAGCGTTTGCTGCCATGATATTACAAGCCACTTATCCGCAACACCAGTTTGCTTTAACCAATCCATTTTTTTATTCACCCATAAAACGAAGATTAATTATGTTAACAAAAAATAAAAACCCAAAAGCCAGTTATATTGGCCGTGTGCTTGTATTGCCGCTAGCTGTATTACTCTTTGCAGCCTTTACTTTAAAAACTAAAACTATCGCCAAGACGCCGGTATATCAAGGTAAAAAAATAACGGTTGTGCTGGACGCAGGCCATGGTGGTACAGACTTTGGTGCTGTAAGTCTTGATGGTACAACTACAGAAAAAGATTTAGCTCTTTCCATTATTAAAAAGATAAAAGCACTTAACAATAATAACAATATCAATATTATACTTACCCGTGAAAGTGATATTTATCAAAGTCCAATAGAGAAAGCAGCTTTCAGCAAAGCACAAAATGCTAATCTGTTTATTTCGATACATACAGATGCAATAGTTAAAGAAGAAGCAGCGAATAATCATAGTGGAATTAGTGTTTGGATTGCGAAAGATAATTTTGCCAATGCTGTTAGCAGTAAATTATTTGCTTCTGCTATCATAAATGAATTTCACAAAAATTATCAATTACTACTTCTATCAGACTATCCTCAACAAAGCGAAAAAGGCATTGTAGTTTTACAGGAAAATAGTTTTCCATCCGTATTAATTGAAGCAGGCTTTATCACCAATAAAAAAGATTTGGCCTACCTGCAAACAGAAGCAGCAAAAGAAACCATTGCAAAAAATGTATTAGCTGCCATTGAAAAATATGCTTTACAAACGGAAACAACAATTACCAACGATAAAGTATTGATTGACACGATTCCAAAGAAAAATGAATTACCTGATAATATCCTATATGTTTTAAATGATAAGATTATGGGTTCAGGAAAAGAAGCGTCAAATAAAGTAGATAAAGAATTAAATAATAAGGCATTTAAAAATTTAATGGTAAAAATAATTAAGGAAAAGGAAGCTATTATAAAATATGGGGAGCTAGGAAAAAATGGAGCAGTAGAATTATCCTATGATCCAAATGAAACTACTGCCTTGCAAAGTAATGGATCCAAAACAGTAGATAAGGCCGGCAGTAATGCTAATAGAAATAATTTTGATGCAAAAAGTGACGACAAAATTTTTACCAAGGTCGAGAACGAACCAAAATTTCCTGGTGGAGATTCTGCATGGAAACATTATCTTCAAAAAAAATTAAACCCAGCCATACCAATTTACAACGGCGCCCCGGCAGGTACTTACAGAGTAATTGTAAAATTTATTGTAAGTAAAGATGGCAGTATTAGTAATGTAGAGCCTGAAACAAAACATGGATATGGAATGGAGACTGCAGCCGCGGAGTTAATAAAGAAAGGGCCTAAG
>NZ_JACMOO010000133.1 GCF_014377975.1 Ferruginibacter sp. | reverse complement strand
TTTTTTACCGGAAGATTCAAAATAAATCCGGTAGTATTTGTTTAATTTATTTACTGTATGTTGTGAAACGATTGCATACAAAAAATAAAAATGACCACCAGGGAAAAAGCTAACCAAATATTTAACTCAGCGGTGGCGGCAGTTCAGCCGGCACAATTAATTCCTGCACATTTATTTATTGAGGATAACGTGCTGCATATTTTTGACCGGCAGTTTTTAATCAAGGAACTGAAAAATATTTATGTAATTGGTGCAGGAAAAGCCAGTGCTGCAATGGCTAAAACAGTGGAAGAAATTTTGGGTAGTTTAATTACCGAAGGAAAAATAGTTACCAAATATGAACACTCGATCCCATTACAAAAAATTATTTGCTTAGAAGCAGCACATCCGGTGCCGGATGAAAATGGTATTGCGGCTACAATACAAACCGTTCAATTGTTACAGCGGGCGGGCGAAAATGATTTGGTTATTTGCCTTCTAAGTGGAGGTGCATCTTCTTTATGGATAGATATACCGGAAGGTGCATCTCTTAATGATCTGCAATTTACTTATGAACTGTTGCTTAAAAGCGGGGTCACCATCGAAGAAATGAATACTATCCGCAAACATTTATCAGCTATCAAAGGCGGCCAGATATTGCAATATGCACCAAATACTAACTGGTTTTCCCTGATCATTTCAGATGTGCCGGGAGACGACATATCCATAATAGCCAGTGGGCCCACAGTGGCTGATATTACTACATTTGATGATGTAAAAACAATTCTAAATATGTATAATCTATTTAATCAGTTGCCGGCTACTATTTGTCAGCATATCAATGCTGGTATTAAAGCAATGATAAAAGATACTCCGAAGTCAGACGACCCTGTTTTTAAAAAGGTTTATAATAAAATTATCGGAAACAATGCAGTTGCCTTAAAAGCTGCCACCGATTACGCAAAACAGTTAAATTATGCTGTTGTTGTTGCTGATAATACGCTGCACGGTGACGCGGCAAAAGTTGGCCGTGAGTTAGTGCAACAGTGTAAAAAATACACAGGAACTTTGCCAGCCTGTTGGCTGCTTGGTGGCGAAACTACGGTAAAAGTTAAGGGCGAAGGTAAGGGTGGCCGTAATCAGCAGATGGCGCTAAGTGCTTTGCTGGAATTGAGTTTGGATGAATACAATAGCATGGCACATACCATCACTTTTTTATCAGCAGGTACCGATGGTACAGACGGACCAACGGATGCAGCCGGAGCCATTGTTGATGACCAAAATATATCATTAGCAAAAGAAAATAACCTGGATGCAGCAATATATTTAGCCAACAATGACGCATACCATTTCTTTTTACAAACAGGCAGTCTTATAAAAACCGGCGCTACACAAACCAACGTCATGGATGTTGTTGTGGTGATTATTGAATGAATGAACCAGGCAATTAGTAATTAATAATTCATAATTACTTTGACCCCGTAATTTTTTATTTCAAGATGGTATGTTCTAGAATATTTTAAAAAAGGATCAATTAAAAATTACATGATTACAGGCTTTTCATTATTGCTCATCATTGCTGTGGCTATTTTGTTTATTGTAATTGCATGTTCACGATTTAAGTGGCATCCTTTTTTAGCACTGCTGATAGCTTCATTATTTACGGGCCTTACGGTTGGCCTTCCATTAAAAGAGATTGTCATTTCAGCCAATGAAGGTTTTGGAAATATGATGACGCATATCGGATTGGTGGTTGTGTTGGGAACACTGATTGGCACAGTACTGGAAAAGAGCGGCGCTACACTCTGTATTGCCGATGCCATCATTCGTTTTTTTGGAAAAAATAAACCGGTTTTAGCCATCACAGTCATTGGCGCCGTTGTTGGCATTCCGATATTTTGTGATAGTGGTTTTGTTATTTTAAATGGATTAACAAAACCCCTTAGCAGGGAAACTAAAAGATCTTACACAGCTATTGTAAATGGGTTAGCGGGTGGTTTATATATCACTCATACCTTTTTACCACCACACCCTGGCTCGCTCGCAGGTGCAGCCAATCTTGGCCTCGGCCAGCATTTAGGAACGGTTATTTTAACAGGCCTTGCCGTAAGTATTCCAACAACTATTATGTGCTGGTTATTTGCTTCTCGTTTTTTAAATACTATCAATGAACAGGATATAGGAGCCAGAGTAAAGGCGGAAGAATTAATACAGCTTCCTGTATTTTGGAAAAGTATTTTACCGGTAATAGTTCCGGTATTATTGATAGCTGCGGGTTCTGCTGCTGAACTGCTGCCAATGCCTGCCATGCTGAAAAAAGTATTGCTTTTTTTTGGTAGTCCTATGATGGCATTGCTAACCGGTTTACTGTTTAGTTTATTGCTTGTAAAAAGAAAAGAAACAAATATTTTTAACCAATGGATGCTTGAAGCCATCCGCCATGCCGGGCCAATTCTTATTCTGGTGGGTGCCGGCGGTGTGTTTGGTAATGTATTAAAGAAAACACCATTGGCGGACCTTGTACAGCAATGGGTAAGCAACGGAAGTTTTTCTCCCATTGCATTTTTGCTGATAGCTTATGTAATAGGATGTTTATTAAAAACCGCCCAGGGATCTACTACCTCGGCCATTATTGTGGCAACCTCCATACTGTCGCCTATTGCATTTATTGCAGGCTTTAAAGCACCGCTCCAGTTATCTTTATTGCTAAGCGCCACTGCCGCAGGTGCTATGATGGTGAGCCATGCCAATGACGCTTATTTTTGGGTGATCGCTCAATTTAGTGGATTAAGCATGCAACAAACCTATAGCAGTTTTTCGCTGATGAGTATTGTGTTGAGTATATCCAGCCTGTTGATTGTTTTGCTGCTTGGTTTTATACTGCTGTAGCCCGGCCCTTGCTAAGTAATAAGTTTACCTTAAAATACGATAACAATACCTGTTATCTTGTACCAGACAATTTTATCGTAGATGTTTAATTGCTGGTTTTTCTTCTATATTGTTAAGTAAATTATTCGGTTATTGTTGCTGCTGCTTTATCAGTGCAGCAATGCGGTAAGCTATCCGTGGTTATTTGTTATGGATGTATTTACAAATGGCATAGATCAGGCCCGAAGGTTAAATGGCTGCTTTATAGTTTTGCTGTTATCCATTTTTAATGATTCTTCTTTAATAATTTAAACCCAACAAATTGTGGTAATCGCGTTATCAATAGTGATAATTGCGGTAGCCAGATCTTTTTTTGAACGGCTTTGTAGCAGTTGCCGGCATAAAATTATGAATCGCGGCATTTAATCTAACAGTAAAAATTACCGGCATATAGTTAATGCTGATTCTTTTTCAGATAAATTTTATCTCACACATTCTAACGGTACGGCAGGATGGACTGCAACCACAAAGATACTTTCACCAGCCTGCATTGGCAAACTTCGGCTGAGCTAAACATACTATTGTACGACGTTGCATACAGTTTAAATGGAAGCGCATTTTTGTATGCCGGTACCGTACAACCTTATTCTTCTTGCACATCCAATCAATACAGTTTTTTACATCTTTTCAATTATGATGGAACTATTTTTTACCGGTTAAAAATAATCGATATTGACGGCAAGTATGCCTATTCCGGCATCAAACAATTATTGGTGAACAACACCATCAAAAATTTAATAGCGCCCACTGTTATCAGCAACGGTATAATAAATGTTTATTTGGATAAACCCGGCTACAGGGCTGTTGAAGTAGTAAGCAGTAACGGCAGCATCATGGCAAAACACAATATCACCTTGCAAACAGGCAATATAAAAATACCAGTGAACCAATTAGCAGCCGTCGTTTATCTATTAATATGTATTGGTAATACAACCAGTGCTGTTGAAAAAATAATTATTCAGTAAAGAAACTAAAGAGGATTAATTTATGAAGCGGCGGGTTAAAGTACCGCCATTTTATGATGCAATATATTGTCAATAATCTTTACGGCATGCTCTCTTGAATTTTCTATAAACAGGCTGTGTGTATCCATACCGCCGCAGATAACTCCCGCCAAGTAAATTCCTTTAATATTCGTTTCGTGTGTATCAGTATCATAGAGTGGCTTCCTCACTTCATCCGCAGATAATTTAATCCCTATTTTTTCTAAAAATGTCAGATTGGGCTGATAGCCCGTCATGGCAATTACCCAATCGTTGGCAATGGTTACCAATCCGTCATTTGTATTAATATCAACTTCATTTTCCCTGATAGCAGCTACAGTTGAATTAAAGAAAGCATTGATGGTTCCCTCCTTAACCCGGTTGATAATGTCTGGCCTAACCCAGTATTTTACCCTTTCACCTATGTCCTTTTCCCTTATTACCATGGTAACTTCTGCGCCTTTGCGATATGTTTCTAATGCGGCGTCCACTGCGGAATTACTTGCACCAATTACCAGCACTTTTTGAAACGCATAGAAATGTGGATCTTTATAATAATGGGTTACTTTCGGCAGCGCTTCACCCGGTATATTTAACAGGAAAGGCAAATCATAAAACCCCGTGGCAATTATAATATTACTGGTAGTATACTTGTCTTTGGAAGTGTGTACTGTAAACAATTCCTCTTCCTGGCTGATGGTTTTTACTTCTTCAAAAAGATGTAACGATAATCCACTTGCAATGGTAACCCTTCTGTAATATTCGAGCGATTCATTCCGGGTAGGTTTAATGGTATTGCTTACGAAAGGTACACCGCCTATTTCCAGTTTTTCTGACGTAGAAAAAAAGGTCATGTTTACCGGGTAATTATATAACGAATTTACAAGTGCACCTTTTTCAATAATAAGGTATTGCAGGCCTTTCCGCTTTGCTTCCAGGGCACATGCCAGGCCGATAGGACCGGCACCAACTATAATAATATCAAATACTGATTTCATGGGAATAATTAATTCAACTGCGCAGCAGCAAAGGTTTCTTCAAATTGTTCCAGTGTATAATCTTTAACTACATTATACAAAGTATCTCTTTCAACCGGTTTTCTTTTTACCTGTTTTATTAACGTTACCAATTGTTCTGTGGTCATTGCAGGGGTCTGTTCTTCGCTGCCTGCCATGGAGTATATTTTGGTAGAATCATCGATGGTACCGTCAATATCATTTACGCCAAAAGACAAACTCAGTTGTGCATTTTCTCTGCCAAGCATCGGCCAGTAGGCTTTCAGGTGTGGAAAATTGTCAAGGTAAATTCTTGCAATCGCATACAGCCGCATATCTTCCGTAATGGTTGATTCTGAAACATAACTCATATCATTATCCTGGTTGCGGAATTTTAGCGGGATGAAAGTATTAAAGCCAGCAGTTTTATCCTGCAGTTCCCGTAGCCTGCGCATGTGGTCAATGCGGTGTTCATACTTTTCAATGTGACCATACAGCATCGTGGCATTGGTGTGCATGCCCAAATTATGTGCAGTCTCGTGTATCTGTAACCATCCATTAGCATCCACTTTGTCGGCAGCTATCTGCTCTCTTATTTCGGGTGAAAAAATTTCTGCGCCACCACCTGGTAAACTGTCTAAACCTGCCTCGTGTAATTGTTTCATTCCTTCTTCAACAGAAAGCTTTGCTTTGCGAAACATATAGTCCAGTTCTACTGCGGTAAAAGCTTTTACATGCAAGCCTGGCCGGTGCGCTTTTATTTTTTGCATCAATTCTATAAAATAAGCCATATTCATTTTAGGATGTACACCTCCAACAATATGTACTTCAGTAATGGGTTTGCCATCGTATGTTTTTACAATGTCCAGCATTTGGTCAATGCTTAATTCCCAGCCTTCTTCTTTTTTTGCGTACAAGCGGCTGTAAGAACAAAATTTACAACTGAACACACAAACATTTGTGGGCTCAATATGAAAATTCCGGTTAAAATAGGTGGTGTCTCCATGCAATCTCTCCCGGATAAAATTGGCTAACGCACCAACAAAAGAAAGACTGCCTTTTTCAAATAATATAATTCCTTCTTTATCTGATATTCTTATTTTTTGCTTTACTTTTTCCGCAATTTTTTTAAGGTCGGAATCACTGGTTGCATTTATTAACGTGTCTATAGAAGTACCCATGTATAATTTTTAGTGTAAAGTTACTGGAGCCACTTCTTTAAAACAAAACAGGATGCCTTTTGTTGGCATCCTGTTTAATATGTAATGTTATTTTTGTAAAGGAGATAGTAGATGTTACATTGATTACCCAACATAAAATAGAAATGCGGATGATACTAAATAGACGGGTTAAAATGGATTTATCTTTTTGTTTTGCCAAAACTAATCTCCGGATATTAATTTCTATAAATTAATATCCGGATAATCCGTTAAAATCAGCGTTAATTGTGCTTCTGTCACATCTCACATATCCTTTGCAGTTGTTAGTAACATTTATCGCTTTACTATTTTTTCTATAATTGTTTTATTGGTGTAAATCATTTTTAATATGTACACTCCACCTGCGTTTCCTGGCAGATTAACTGTTATTTCGGAAGCGGCATTGCCATTATACCATTTGTCGTAAATTAACTGACCTGCTGCATTATACAACTGTGTTGCTTTTAGGTTTATGGGTGCACCATAATGATGAATTAAAAAACTATTATTAAACGGATTTGGATAAATAAGATATCCCTGCTCTTTCAATTTTTTAGGCAGCTGTTTGGCGTAAACATTTATATCATCCATCCAGATATTATTTTGCTGTTTGCCTTTGGCAATAAAATATACCTGGAAATTATTAATGCCTGTAAAAGGAGTAAGGTAACAATTGATATTTTTCCAATCGATCTTTGCCGGAATAAAAGGTGTAAAAGCCGGGTAATTAGGGTCGCTGACTGTTTGTAAATCGCTGCCCCATTTTTTCCATACTGTTTGTGTAGTAATACCACAATCTTTTGAAACCTGTATTTCCAAAGTATCAACCGGAAATCCTGTATTGCCGGGGTAGGTAGTTCCCTGTTTATAAGCCATTTTAAAAGATAAAAAAATGGAATCGTTGTTAATGTTATTGTTGATAACAGGTGACATAAATTTACTGATCGTATTTGTTATGGAGTCATTAAAATTATTAATAACCATGGAACCGGTGCCGGTGTTTGCCGCAGCGGTGGTTTCTTTCCATGATGCAGTATCGTTATTATTAACTACGCCCCAGTTTTCAGGAGGGAAATGGGTGCCTTCAAAACCTTCTGCCATAGGAAGTGCTGGTTGTATGCCTACAATAAAAAAAGAAAGTTTAAGCGTGTCATTTAGATTATTATAATCGCCGGTGCCTTTCGCTGTAACTGGATTCGTATTGTATACTACAAAAGAATGTTTGCCAATAGTGGTATTAAAAGCGTCCAGCATTATTTTCATTTGCCCGCCTGCTGAAAGGGTGATACCGGTTATCATTTTTGAAACGGGTGTTCCATTATCAATAGTATACTCTATTGTAAAGCCTGTAATGGTGTCAATGCCTGCATTTGTTACGGTAATAGCGGGTGTCATTGGGCCTGTGCTGCAACTGGCTGTGGAAGGTCCATCTATTTTTGTTACAGCAAGATCTCTTCGGTAGAGGGCTGAAATATTGATGTTATCAATAAAGATATTGTTTCCATAATCAGAAGTATTTTCAAAGGCAACAATAATATTTCCTGCTGAGGCAAATGTACTGTCGAGCGTAATCCGTTGTGTTTTCCAATCAGCTTCAACTGGCTTGATGTAAGCACTGTCGGATGATCCGGCGGTGGCTAAATCAGAACCGCGTTTATCAAACACGGGTAAAAAACTATTACCACAATTTGTAGAAACCACCACCTTTAATTCGTCGCTTGCTGCGGCATAATTTTTATGTGCAAGGTCAAATGATATAATAACCGAATCAGCGCCGCCCACATTAACAAATGGGCTTTTCAGGCTATCTTTTGCACCCTTAAAATCTTCAGAAAAATTATCCATAAATGCCGAAAATTCACTTTTGCTACCCGGCGATTTTCTTGCCCAGGCAGCTCTTCCGTCGGGATTGATAATCTGCCAGTTCAAAGGTGCAAACTGTGTACTTTCAAAACCTTCTTTTAAAGGAGCTTCCACGATAGTATTTACAATAAATATTTTGCTGATAGTGTCATTGGCAGTGTTTTCATCACCGGTTGCAATTGCGCTAAACGGATCTGCTGTAAATACTTTAAAATTGTTTGAACCCCTTATTACCTTTATCGGATTCAGCGCAACAGTATCTGAAGTACCCGGTAAAATATTTTGTGTAAAGCTTTTATAAACGGCTGGTGCATTGTTTAAAATATAACCAACTTTAAAACCTGTTACTGTTTGTACGCCATTATTGGTCACCATTATTTGCGGTGCATTAATCACCTGCGAACATTCAGGATCGCCGGGAGAAACGATGGAAGAAGCTGCAATATCAAGTTTCTTTTGCCTGTATATTAAAATATTATCTATAAAAATATTGTTACCATAGTCTCCCTTATTTTGGAAAGCAATAATAATTTTTCCCGCAGACAGGATAGCTCCACCGATGGTGATTTTCTGTGCTTTCCAATCGGTTGCAACTGGTGTGCTATAGCGTAAAGTAGTTGATCCTGCGGTAGATAAATTGTCTCCCGATTTTGTATACACTGTAGTCCAGCTTGCACCACAATTATCAGATATCAATACACTTAACTGATCACTCAGGCCAGGATAATTTTTGTGTGCCAGGTCAAAAGAAATAATAATTGAATCCGCAGCCGATACCAGAAATTTGGGTGTGCGCAATTCATCTTTTAAACCTATATTATTTTTACTGTAATTATCAATAAACATAGCGGCGGAGCTGTTATTGCCAGGTGAAAATCTGCTCCATGTTGCATCTCCGTCAGGATTAAATAAAGACCAGGTGTTTGATGGGAAGGGAAGAGTTTCAAAATCTTCCGAAGCCGGCAATGCGATGCCATCAGATACCTGAAGAAATGTTGTGATTGTATCATTTGAAGGTACTTCGTCAACAGCAATTCCATTAACATTGTAGGTGTAAAATTTTAAAACATAATTACCTGTAGTAACAGCAAGCGATGGAAAACTTACAATGGTCGTTGTTCCAAAAGCCAGTCCTTGTGAAGGTATTGTTACATTTACCGGAGTGGTTGCCACGCCATTTACCAGCAGTCCTGCTGTTAAGGAAGTAATTGCATCACTGCCATTATTCCCGATCCTTATTTTTGGAATTATGGTACCGGGGCAGTTTAAAAAAGATGGGTTAATTATTGTGCTGCAACCAATAATTTCTGAACCAGGATTTACTGTTTGATAGGGCGAAGCATCCCGCTTAACTGCATCCGTTGGTGCTGTTGCACCAGGCGAATTTTTTAAGCCGGAACGTGAATTTTGCAATACCCATTCCATACGTGCTACCTGTTTTTTTGTAAACATACTATAACAATTATCGGCGGTATAATCCATATAGTTCTGGTACATTTTACCAGGCGCTGCAATGGAGCAAATGTCTGTTACTATACCAGATAAACAGCCTGTTGAACTTGTGGCCTGGTTGGGGGTATCGCCTATATCATTTACCGTGTTTCCATCTCCGGCTGCATTAAATAAACCTATGGGTAATACTGTTGTAGAATTTACAGATACAAGCGATCTGAAATCATCACCCATGCATGCATCTTCATCTCCCCAAATATGAAACAATCCCAAATAATGCCCTATTTCATGACATAATGTGCGGCCTTTATTGTATAAACTGATGTTACAACTACTAATACCAAAACTTTTATAATTGCAAAAAACGCCATCATCCGCAGCAATGCCCGACTCTGGAAATTGTGCATAGCCTAAAATATTTCGTTCGCTTACATCATTACCAATCCAGAGGTTCAGGTAGCTGGCAGCATCCCAGGCATCTGCGCCGCCCAGGGCAGTTCTTTTGATAGGGTCAGTGGAAAGGTTTACGTTGGATGCTGTATAACTTTTAATTCTTTCGATACCATTGCTTAATCCACCTGTGGGTGTTCTTTTAGCCAACACAAATCTTATGATGGACGAATGCCCGCGAACAGGATAAAAATTTTCAGCATTGGTACTATCAGCATTCAATCCGGCATAGTCTTTATTCAGTTCATCAATTTGTGACTGAACAACTGCATCGGTAATTAAATATGGATCGGCTAATACCAGGTGAAAAATTACCGGAATAGTAATACTGTCATTTACACCGGCAGGGCGAAAACCTATTGGCTTGGCAGCAGCATACTTTTTTATATTTAATAAAGCTTGTTGAGAGTGTAATTTTGCGGCAGAATTTTGTTGTAAATATTGCTGCACTCTTTCCATTGTAAAACACCTGTTTATTGTGGTGACCGATGTTTGTTTTTTCTGTGCTGTGGTGAAAAAATACAAGCCAATTCCAACAACAAGCAACACGTTTTTTTTCAAAATGGTAAAGTTTTGGATTATCAAATATATAAGATATTTTCAAATGGCCGATGGCCGATTTTTTGATCCCTGATTATTGCGGGTTGTTAAGTATTTGCATATCTGTTGAGGCAGGTTAAAATGTAAAACGTGAAGTGAGCTGTAATACATCGCGGTATTAATTCGTTTACTTGTCTGGATATTTAAATGGTCTTTTAAAATCATGGTAGAGAATCCTTATTTATCCAATAATTGTATATCTTCCCTAACTTAAATTGATGACTAAAAATCAATATTTTATTGAAGTTATTCATGACACTTCCTTTATTGTAAGGGTATACATTTAAACAGAACATTATGAGTATTAAGCTGCGTCTGATTATAATGAATTTTTTTCAGTTCTTTATTTGGGGTTCGTGGCTGATATCTTTGGGAGGATATATGTTTACTTTTCCCGGCGATCAATGCGAAAGGGGCGCATTAGTGGGTGCAACGTATGGTACCATGGGCATTGCATCACTATTTATGCCAACACTGGTTGGCATAATTGCAGACAGATTTGTAAATGCTGAAAAACTTTTAGGCATTTGCCACCTTGCGGGCGCCGCTGCTTTGTTTTGGGCAAGTACAGTTAAGGATGTAAACCTGCTTTACTCAATAATTCTGATAAACAGTTGTTTTTACATGCCGACTATTGCATTAAATAATACAGTTTCGTATAACATTTTAACTCAAAATAATTTTGATGTTCAAAGAATATTTCCTCCAATCAGGGTGTATGGAACTGTTGGATTTATTATAGCAATGTGGGGTGTTGATTTATTGGGTTGGACAAAAAGTTCGAACCAGTTTTTATTTGCGGCAACCGCAAGCGTTATTATGGGAGTTTATTCATTAACAATGCCTGCCTGTAAACCGGCCAAAGCCACAAAGGGTTCTTCTTTTATTGAAATGCTTGGATTAAATTCGTTTGTTTTATTTAAGCAGCCAAGAATGGTTGTTTTCTTTTTGTTTGCCATGTTACTAGGTGCTGCATTGCAAATTACCAATGCATTTGGACAGCCTTTTTTGAATGATTTTGGTACAGCTTACAAAGGCACGTTTGCAGTAAATCATCCAAGTTTATTAATATCATTATCTCAGATATCGGAGACACTGTTTATTCTTACAATTCCATTTTTTCTGAAGAGATTTGGAATAAAGAAGGTGATGCTGATGAGTATGGTTGCCTGGGCGTTGCGATTTGGGTTATTTGGTATTGGTAACCCGGGTGATGGTCTTATATTTTTAATTTTATCAATGATTGTTTATGGAATGGCCTTTGATTTTTTCAATATCTCCGGTTCATTGTTTGTTGAAAGGGAAGCTGATGAAAGTATCAGGGCAAGTGCACAAGGTTTGTTTATGCTCATGACAAATGGACTTGGTGCAATTATGGGGGGATGGGCTGCCGGTAAAGTTGTTGATCATTTTACAACAAATAATATGGGAGCCTGTTCTGGTATTAAAGACTGGCCTTCAATATGGTTTACATTTGCTGCATACGCAATGGTGTTGACTATTATTTTCCCCATTGTTTTTAAATACAAACATGATACAGGTATACTAAGAAAAAGCAACAAATAATTAAAAATCCCCGGCATAACCAGGGATTTTTTTTTGACCAGTTTCTACTGATGCGCTATATTTTTATAGGGAAATTATTTATGCTGATCTATCTTTTTTATAAAATTTGCTTTTGGCTGAGCACCAACTAATTTATCAACTACCTGTCCGCCCTTTACAAAAAGAATTGCCGGAATGCTGGTAATTCCATAGTTCATGGATATCTGCGGGTTATGATCAACGTTTACTTTTCCAACATTTACGGTACCATCATACTCTTTTGCCAGCTCTTCAATTACCGGACCTATTGCACGGCAAGGGCCACACCATTCTGCCCAAAAATCTATTACTGATAATTTATCTGAATCTAAAACTTCTGTCTGAAAGTTTGCATCAGTGAATTCATGTGCCATAATTTTATATTTTTTTTTATTTATTTTAGATGTAAAACTCAAATTTACATCCAAATATTTAAATGTGTTGTTATGACATATTCACATTCCATTTGGCAGTGTTAATTTTAGTTTTTGCCACAAAGACACACTTTAATTAATGATTTATAATCAAAAATTGGTAATTGAATATCAGCTAACCTGTTACCACAGTCACTTCCACGTCTTTGTTGTCTAATAGAAATACAGCCATATCATCATTCATCGTAAAGCCTTTTTCTAAAGTGTACATTCCCACTTTATAATTATTTCTAACATCTGCAATATTAAATTTAATGGATGATTTGCCTGGGTTTGTTTTTACATTGTTTTCAATAAAGTCAATAAAAATTTTGTTTACAAACTGCGGCTGTACTTCCACTACCACTTGTTTGGTTAACACCGGTTTTACCGTTTCCAGCAGGTGAATTTTATTTAATTTAAACTCATATTGATCGCTGTTATACCTTGTTTTAAACCCACCTTCTACCAAGATAATTAACCCTTTTTCAAGGTAAGCGGTGTATTTAACGTAATCTTCACTCCACAACATAAATTCACTTTTACCACTATAATCTTCAATGCTAAGAATACCAAAATTTTTACCGGTTTTAGTCATGCGGTGCTGGGTATCTACCACCAGGCCGGCTACACGAAATTGCCTGCCAGGATTGGCGTGTGTATTTACCGCCAACTTAAATTCGTTGTATTCTGCCAGTGGCGTGATATTATAATGCCGCATTTCAAATTTAAAGTTATCCAGCGGATGGCCACTCATGTACATACCAGTCACTTCTTTTTCATAATCCAGCTGCTGGGCCAATGGCCATGGTTCGCAGGAAGATAATTTCGGTGGAATAATATCCGGCATTTGCAGATCGCCAAATAAGGTATTACTTGCGCTGGCATTTTGAGATTGGTAAATACTCCCAAACTTAATGATTTTATCAAGTCCAACTACATCACCTGGTGCCTGGTAAAAGTACTGCGCCCTGGTAATATCTTTAAAGCAATCAAATGCGCCCGAATACACCAGACTTTCCAAAGATTTTTTGTTGGCTGCCCTTGGGTTTACCCTTTTTGCCAGATCGAACATAGAAGTATAAAAACCATGCTTTATTCTTTCTTCAATGATGTGTTCAATGGCATTTTCTCCCACGCCTTTCAGGCCACTGAAACCAAACCTTATTTCTCCTTTTTTATTCACCGCAAATCCATTTTGCGACTCATTAATATCTGGCCCAAGCACAATTAAGCTCATTCGTTTACACTCTTCCATAAAAAAAGTAATCTTTTCAATACTGCCTGCGTGGTTTAACACAGCAGCCATATATTCGCTGGGATAATGCGCTTTTAAATAGGCTGTTTGATACGCCACAAAAGCATAACAGGTAGAGTGCGATTTATTAAAAGCGTATTGTGCAAATGCTTCCCAGTCTGTCCATATTTTTTCAAGTTTATCTTTCGGATGACCTTTTAAAGTAGCACCTTCCACAAACTGTACTTTCATTTTATTTAGTACAGCAATTTGTTTTTTACCCATGGCCTTGCGCAATACATCCGCATCACCTTTACTAAAACCAGCCAGTTTTTGTGATAGCAACATTACCTGTTCCTGGTACACGGTAATACCATAAGTTTCCTTCAGGTGTTCTTCCATATCGGGCAAATCATACTCCACTTGTTTTTTGCCATGTTTACGGTCAATATACTCCGGTATGTATGCCATTGGGCCGGGGCGATACAAGGCATTCATCGCTATCAGATCATCAAATTTATCTGGCTTTAATTCGCGTAAATGTTTTTGCATACCGGGACTTTCAAACTGAAAGGTTGCGTTGGTATCGCCCTGCTGGTATAGTTTATATGTTTTTTCATCCTCTAATGGTATGTCATCAATTTTAATACTTATATCGTGGTTTTGTTTTATGAGCTGCAGGGCCGTTTTTAAAATACTCAATGTTTTTAATCCCAGGAAATCCATTTTAATTACACCGGCTTCTTCAATGGAACCACCTTCAATCTGCGTTAACCACAACTCAGATTCTTTTGATGTGGCCACTGGTAACAGATCGGTTAAATCTTTTGGCGCAATGATAATGGCCGATGCATGAATACCCGTATTTCTTACTGATCCTTCCAGAATTTCTGCCTCATGCAATATCTTGCTGTGCAAAGTATCGCCTGCATACAACTCCCGGAGTTTTTTTACATTTTCAATATCTTCTCCCTGCAATTGTTCTTTTTCTTCCAGTGATATTTCACCCTTTTTTGCCTCTTTATTTGTGAAAGGGGCATGCAGTAAACGTTTCAGGTTAATGCCCGGGCGTTCGGGTACCAGTTTAGAAATAGCTCTGCTTTCAGCAATGGGTAAATCCATTACACGGGCCACATCCGCAATACTTGATTTAGCGGCCATGGTACCATAAGTGATGATTTGCGCTACCTGGTTTTTGCCATATTTTTGCACCACATAGTTCAACACTTTTTGTCTGCCTTCATCATCAAAATCCGTATCAATATCCGGCATTGATTTACGTTCCGGATTCAAAAATCTTTCAAAGAGTAAATTGTATTTGATAGGGTCTATATTGGTGATACCAACGCAATAAGCTACCGCACTGCCGGCTGCAGACCCTCGGCCCGGACCGATAAAAACACCCATATCCCTGCCAGCTTTTATAAAATCGCTTACAATTAAAAAGTAACCGGCAAACCCCATTTTTTTTATTACCCCTAACTCAAACTGTAACCGTTCTTCACTTTCAAGCGTCAATATTTTGTAGCGGTCTTTAGCACCGGTCCAGGTTAAATGTTCCAGGTATTCATCCTGAGTTTTAAAATTAGCCGGCACTTCAAAAAAAGGCAATAAAATGTCACGCTTTAAATCCAGTAAATCAATCTTGCTTACGATTTCGTTGGTGTTATCAATGGCTTCCGGAATATCTTCAAATACTTTGGTCATTTCTTCACCGGTTTTTAAATAAAACTGGTCGTTGGGAAATGCAAAGCGTTTATTTTTTGTCATTACATCATCATCGCTAAACTCACGCAAGGCAGGAGTGGCCTGCTTTTCGCCTGTGTTGATGCAAAGTAAAATATCATGGGCATTAAAATCCTGCTGATCTACATAATGCGAATCGTTGCTGGCAATTACTTTTACATTGTACTTTTTTGCAAATTTTAACAATACCAGGTTAACCTTATCCTGGTCGGGAATGCCATGACGCTGCAACTCTATATAATAATCTTCCTGAAATATATTGAGCCACCATTTAAATTCATTTTCTCCCTCAGCTTCGCCTTTTTTTAAAATGGTTTGCGGCACCAATGCGCCCAGGCAACAGGTAGTGGCAATTAATCCTTCGTGGTATTTATGAATCAGTTGCTTATCAATACGCGGATATTTGGAATACATTCCTTCGATATAACCCAGCGAAGTAAGCTTCACTAAATTTTTATATCCGGTATCATTTTTTGCTAATAAAATTTGGTGGTGCCGCGGATCTTTTTCTTCTTTGCTGAATGTTTTTCTTGTACGATCGGTAGTAATATAAAACTCACAGCCAACAATGGGTTTTACTTTTAAAGTACCATCGGCATTTTTATGATTATAGGCTTCTTTTACAAATTCAAAAGCACCAAACATATTGCCATGATCACTGATGGCAAGCGCGGGCATTTTATCAGCAATGGCTTTTTTATATAAATTTTTTATGGAGGCGGCTCCATCCAATAAAGAGAACTGTGTGTGTACGTGAAGATGTGAAAACTGCATGACGAAATTTAATAATTAACCGGACTATTTTAAACTGCTGTAAAATGCTGATACCACAGATTATAAAGGGCTCAAACAAGGAATATCGTACAAGAGTGCGACGCAACGATGTTGATGTTTATTCTATAGCCGGGACAACAAAAAGTTTACCGTTTAGATACAAATATCGTTAACAATAAAGAGGGTTACTAATCCGTTTTTCCACAGAATGTAGTAGCGATGCCAGCGGTGTTGGTTTGAAAGCTTGCATTTGATATGTTTTGGTATTATATTTGCCCACTATCATAAAAATTATTTATTAATTGTTTGTAGGACAGGACTTATAGAAAAGAATAGCTAAGCAGTGTATTTTAACGAAACAAAAGAAGATCAGATAACACAAGATTAAGTCGTGCATACGTGTAAAACCAAAAGTTTACGTATGAAATACTTATTTTTCTTTGCTGTTGCCCTTGGTATTTTTCCAGGAACATTTATTAAAGTTACCGCACAAACCAGTATAAATCTGGAAAGTGTGGCGGGTAAACATATATCTAAAACTTCACTGCATTTTATTGAAGGTATTGAAATTACGCCCGAAAAAATTTCGGATAATTTATCTGCTGACAATGTTAATGCAAACAATGAGGTGGAAAATACGATGGTACCTTCAGCAGGTGATATAGCTTCTGACCATAATATTGAACAGTGCTCTGCCACGCAGTTTAAATATGCCACAATGATGAACAGGGAGGTGGAAACCCTTACTGATACTGCTTTGTATAATTTTATTGATGAATGGTGGGCTACCCGTTACCGGTATGGTGGAACAGATAAATATGGCATTGACTGCAGTGCTTTTGCAGGTAAGGTATTAGAATCGGTTTATGGTATTAGTTTGCCCAGAACCGCTGCCGAGCAATATAAATTGTCTGAAAGGATTTCAAAAAATAACCTGGTAGAAGGTGATCTTGTTTTTTTTAATACAAGAGGCGGAATAAGTCATGAGGGTGTTTATTTGGGTAATAATTATTTTGTTCACAGCAGTGTAAATGGTGGAGTAACCATTAGCAGTTTAACGGATAACTATTACAGCCGCACATTTATTAGTGGCGGCAGGGTTTGTAAATAATCTGAATAATAAATATATAGTTTGAATT
>NZ_JACMOO010000132.1 GCF_014377975.1 Ferruginibacter sp. | reverse complement strand
TGGGATACTTTTTGTTTTGTTATCATCAACCCTTTTACCGGACTTACCCGAATACTTTTTACCAGAACATATTTACATACTCCCTCCCGTTTGCCCCGTATAAATAAAATACTGAATGCTCTGGCCTTTGCATGCATTGCAATTTTGGTAACCGGTTTGGCTTGTTATATTCTAAAGATTGACTTGCTAAAACCGATGGTCATGATCATTGGTATATTGGGTGCATTGGTGTTGATAATGATGGTAGTGGCGGGTATTGTATCTTATTACGTAGATAAATATGAGCCGGCAAAATATTTTATTGCGGCCAATATTTTACTTGTTATTGGTGCCATTGCTTTTATTTTTAGAGAAACAGGGTTGATGGAAGATAATTTCTTTACTCGTTACCTTGTTCAATATGGTGTGTTAATCCAAGCCGTTGTTTTATCACTCGGCCTTGGCAGCAGGCTTAATAAAATGCGCCTTCAATTAGCCACTGAAACACTGGCGAGAGAAAAACTTGCATTGGAAAAAGAAAAAGAAAAAAAGGAATTAATTGAACAGCAAAAAACCGAACTGCAACAACAGGTACAAGAAAAAACCAATGACCTGCAATTAAAAAATACCATGTTGCAAAATACTGTTGGGCAGTTAAAGGAATCCGAGAATAAATTAAGCCAGCTGAACCAGGTAAAAGATAAATTATTTTCTGTTGTATCGCACGATCTTAGAAACCCGCTGGCAACCATGCAATCGTTTTTAAAACTCATTACCGAACACCATGAAAAAATGAGTGAGGACGAGCGGAAAAAATTATTTTCAGAAGCACAACAGTCGCTTGATAACCTGAATGAATTACTTTATAATTTGCTGCAATGGTCAAAATCGCAAATGAATTTGCTACAGTTTAGGCCCGATAAACTGAACATGAAACTGATTGTTGACGGTGCTGTAAGACTCGTGCAGTTGCATGCCCACATGAAAGAGATACTAATAAAAACAGCTGTAGAAGAAGGGTTGACCGCTTATGCCGACAAAGACATGATTGAATTTATTGTACGTAATCTGCTCAGCAATGCAATTAAATTTAGCCAGCGCAAGGGTGAAGTAGAAGTAAAAGCATTTATTTCCGGTGGCAGTATTATTGTTGAGGTAATTGACAAAGGCATCGGCCTTAATGATGCAAAAATAAAAAAGTTGTTGGAAAAAAATACTACCCTCAGCAGACGTGGTACCGAAAAAGAAAAAGGTACTGGTCTTGGGTTACTTATCAGCAAAGAATTTATTGAAAAGAATGGCGGTTGCCTACAGATTAAAAGTGAGCCGGGCAAGGGATCGGTATTTAGTTTTAATATACCGGTATTGTAAAGGAAGTTATGGACGTGATGAAAACAAAAACATTGTAACTTGATAAACTTATTTCAGAAAAAATATTTTTAAAAATTAAAAAATACTATGAAAAATAGTAGCAACCCCACAGTTGATTTTTATTTTAATAAACAAAAAAAGTGGGAGGAAGAAATCATTTAATTAAGAACAATTGTTCTTGATTGTGGCCTTACTGAAGAATTAAAATGGGGAGTGCCATGTTACCATTTTGAACTCGGTAAAATTATTTTGATACATGTGTTTAAAGAATATTGTGCACTGCTATTTTTTAAAGGAGCACTGCTACATGATGCAAAGAAAGTATTAATACAACAAACCAAAAACGTGCAGGCCGCACGCCAAATGCGGTTTACCAATAGCAAAGAAATTGTAGAAATGGCAGCTTCAATAAAGGCATATATTTATGAAGCTATTGAAGTTGAAAAGGCCGGTATAACAGTGCCTTTAAAAGAAACAGCTGCTTTTGAGATGCCCGAAGAATTTCAACAGGCGTTGGATAATGACCCTAAACTTTTAAAAGCCTTTAAAGCATTAACACCGGGCAGACAAAGAGGTTATCTGCTGTTTTTTGCTGCTCCCAAACAAGCCAACACCAAACTTGCACGGGTTGAAAAATACCGCCAGCAGATTATGGAAGGAAAGGGAGTGAATGATTAATAGACATGAACTTTTCTTAGTACAACAATACCGGTTTTCATTTTCTTAATTCTTTAATTACCATTTTTCAATATCCTCATGCGATATGCATTCATGGCAGTTAAACCCAGTTTTTCTATAAGGCGATAGTTTACGATAATGCCAACCGGTGCTCCAATAATCGGTACAAGTTGCGCCATTTTTGCAAGGTCAATATAATCTCTGTATTCCTGTTGAAAATTCCGCCACTCAAATTGTTGAATATCTTCGGGAAGTGTTTTACTGTACTCATCCCAG
>NZ_JACMOO010000131.1 GCF_014377975.1 Ferruginibacter sp. | reverse complement strand
TAATTTTGTTTCTTCCAATAGTTTTCATTTAAATGGAGATCAGCGTGGTAGCCAGTATTCTAACTTTACTTACCGACCATTTACCCTTGAAAGAAATTTTGCTTTTGCCCAGGGCATTCATGAAATGCTTATACAAAGCAACAATGGCTGCATCGAAATTTTTCCCGCAATTCCCGCCCAATGGAAAAATGTATCTTTCCAAACCTTGAGAGCAGAAGGGGCATTTTTGGTTTCTGCAGTAAAGGAAAATGGAAATATCATGGAGGTAAAAATAACTTCCGATGCCGGAGGTGTGCTGTATTTAAAGCTTCCCTTTAAAACATTTATATTGATGGAAATAAAAAGAAATATTCGGTAAATGGAAATGTGCTGGAAGTAAAAATGGCGAAGGTTGAAACCATCCTGGTTAAAAATGGATTTGAATAATTACTGATTTTAAATAAAAATTAAAAATGGTGTAATTTGCCCGGTATATCCCCGCAGTAAAAAGTTGTAATTTCATATTAAAAGTTATGCAATCGTTTGCCTGGTTCTGCAATGCTTTTAAACGGTAATTTTCATTGTTATTCAATTAATTTTTCGTCAATAATATTTTAAAGATGTCATCTAACAGAAGAAAATTTTTACGTAATGTAACATTAGGTACCGGTGCGCTGGTAACAGGGTTAAACACTTTTGCAACTGTAACCGTTGATGAAAAAGATCGTTCTTTTAAAAAGAAAGATAACAGGTCAGATGCAGGATTTAATATGTGCGGCTACACAGCTCCCAAAATAGATACGGTAAGAGTGGGCATCGTTGGATTAGGGATGCGTGGGCCCGGTGCGGTTGAAAGGCTTTCCTTTATTGAAGGCGTTGAAATAAAAGCTTTGTGCGATCAGTATCCGGACAGGGTAGCGAAAGCCCAGAATATTTTACAAAAAAAGAACCTGCCAAAGGCAACCGAATACAGCGGCAGCAAAGAAGCCTGGAAAGATATGTGTAACCGTACCGACCTGGACCTGATTTATATTACTACGCCCTGGAAATTACACACACCCATTGCAGTATATGCAATGCAACATGGTAAGCATGCCGCATCGGAGGTGCCGGCTGCACAAACGATAGAGGAGTGCTGGCAATTGGTTGAAACATCCGAAAAAACAAAAAAGCATTGTGTAATGCTTGAAAATTGCTGTTACGATTTTTTTGAATTGCTTACTTTAAACATGGCCCGCAACGGTATGTTTGGCGAACTGGTGCATGCAGAAGGCGCTTACCTGCACGATTTAAGGAGCCTTAATTTTGATAAAAATGGCTACGCAGAAATGTGGCGCCTGAAAGAAAACGCAAGCCGCAACGGTAACTTATATCCTACGCATGGGCTGGGGCCTGTGGCGCAATGCCTTAACATTAACCGGGGCGATCAGATGGACTATTTGGTATCCATGTCGGGTAACGATTTTATAATGGGTGCTATGGCAAAGGAACGTGCAGCCACTGATAGCTTTTACAACGAATTTAAAGATAAGCAGTACCGGGGTGATATGAATACTACAGTGATTAAAACGGTAAAAGGTAAAACCATTATGGTACAACATGACGTAAGCACACCCAGGCCCTATTCAAGAATTCATACAATCAATGGTACAAAAGGGATGGCAAATAAATGGCCGGAACCGCAAAGAATTTCTTTTGGCGAAGACTGGATAAAAGAAGCCGAATATAAAGCGCTTGAAGAAAAATATACCTTACCGATTGTAAAACATATTGGTGCTATTGCAAAAAATGTAGGTGGCCATGGCGGTATGGATTTTATTATGGACTGGCGGTTAATTGATAACCTGCGCAATGGTTTGGCACTTGACCAGGATGTATACGATGCTGCTTTGTGGAGTTCCATTGCTCCTTTAAGTGAGCAATCAGTAGCTAACCGCAGCAGGAGTATGGATGTGCCTGATTTTACAAAGGGCGCCTGGAAAATAAACCAACCAGTAAACCTTACTTTGGATGGAGGTGGAAATACAACTATCAGAACTGTACCCGAAGAAAAATTAAAAACAAATTAGCAGCAGGTAAACATTTTTTGTTTTATGGGGTTTGTAATTTCAGGAACCCGGTAACGGTTGGTACTATACTTTTTATGCATTGTAACTTATATAATTGAAAAGCGTTCCTATTTTGGGAACGCTTTTTTGATGGCTTTATAATATTTTATCCTTATAATTTTTCTTAGAAGCTGTCTATAAATAGAATTTTAATTTATCATCTTTTGGTTGGGAACACCAACCTCTGCGAACCTTTTTGGCTGGTGTATCTGCCCGCCACTTCTCCGATATTCCAAAAAAATTGTTTAGACAGCTTCTTAGTCTTTATAAAAATTCTTTTAAATTTTCAGCACCTATCTAACCCGGTAAATTTATGTGTTGAAACCTTAAACAGAACTTCTTTTAAAATTCTTGCCTCCTGCATTCATGATTGCCACATCTTTAATATTATTTAAAAAATTACTGCTGCAAATAAAAATTTATAGGTGAATTCGTATTTGTTTTAATTACTAATTTTTCGTTGGGCATCATAAGGCTTACTCTTTTAAACCTTGTACTGGTAAGGGTTTTAGTAATTTGTTGGCTATTTCAGAATAAATAAATCAGCTTTATATTAGTGTAGCTTCAATATAATTGCGAACTATCTTCACGCTATCAATAACAAACAATTATTGCAATGATCCGTACTTTTTAATTCGTGTTGGAATGTTTGCAATAAGATACAAATCATTTTTCCAACATAATTCTAAAACTCTTTCATGGGTTTTAAATGTAGCCTGCCATATCAAAAAATAAGTTTCACGATTGTATTTTACGTCACTATATGACAAATTTTTAACCCTGTTTTATTATTAATCTAATAAACAAAATAATAATTATTTAACAATTAAAATGTACAAGTATGACAAAGCTAAAAAACATCGCAGTTGCCTTTGCAACCATCGTAATATTTGCAAATATTACGAATGCGCAAACTTCCAAAGCATCTTACACAGTAAATGCTCACGAACCACTTAAAGTAAAGTATCTTGGAGATGAGGATAAGTATCTTCTATTTGAAGTAACCCTTCAGTCTGAAAATTCTGCAAAACCATTGTTTATTATTTCAGACAAAAATGAGGGAGAATTTTATTCTGCTTCACTTTCAACCGGCGTTGCTCCCCGCACTTTTAAAATTGAAAAAAGAGGTGAAGACCAGGTATTGAATTTCAAAGTGGTTCTTGGTAAAACACAGTATGTGAAAACATTTGTTATTAATACCAGCACAGTTGAAAAAACTGTTGTAGCAGAACATGATATAACGAAATTGTAAGAGTCGTTTTGTTGATGTAAATTATTATCCCTTCCCCATTTTCACCCTGAAACTGAAGTATCATTTTCAGGGTGGCAATGAAGGGATTTTTTATGAATAAGCTATTATTGTTTCGTTATCTTCATCTCTATACCTCCTTTAGAAATAGTATTGCCGCTTCTATACCCTTCAAAACTTCCTGTAACATTATATTGCAGGTTTAATTGGCAAACTTCCTTTTTTTTAATTGCACTCATATTTTCAGAAATACATTTTTACCTTCTTATTTTAATTCTTTTAATTTCATTCTGCAAATTAAATCTGCATCTGTCTGCTTTTTAAATTAAGTCTGTTTCAGCATAACTTCAAACCGTCCCGGCTAAATAATAAATTTTAATATCTTGGTTTATAGTACAATAACAATTACAAAGTAGCGTTATATACCATTGATTAATATTATGTAGATGCCATCGAATATTTTACATTTTATTAGTAAAAGCTATATCCAAATATCCAATTTTATGAAAAACGCAACCTTAATCCTGCCTGGGAATTATTCTATTAATTTAACCCGTTTTAGTATTTCAAAAATTATTTCTCATCGTTTTATCTTCTTAATAATATTAATTCCGTTGGTTTCATTAGCCGGCAAACCAGCGAACTTTTCAGTGCCTGCAAGCAACACTGCGTTAAACAATGCAGTGAGGCTCCTCCATTCCTCAAAATCCCTTGCACCAGTGGGTACTACTGAATCTATAAGAACAAATCTCTATCTTTTGCAACCGGATAATTCACTTGTTTTGGCTGACGGGGTTTATACAGAATATAATAATTTATACCATGATAGTGTTACGCTGGAAGACGCGATTAAGTTTACCAATATCCTGGAAAATATAGGGTTGCTCCGGTATGGCAAAACGCTTTCGGTTGAGAGAAGACCGATCATAAAAGCCAACGATACTTTGTTTGTAAAACTTTGGAAAACCACCCAACGTAACTACCAGATTGAGCTGGTGGCCAACCTGGCTACCAATATCGGGTTACAAGCTTATTTTGTTGATAGCTATCTTAATACAAGTAGCTCTTTAGACCTTGCTGTTACTACCAAAATAAATTTTGCTGTAAATGCAGATCCGGCTTCTGCTGCAATAAACCGGTTTAAAATTATTTTTAAACCGGCCGTTTCTTTTTCACCCTTACCGGTAACATTTACTGAAGTAAAAGCCGCCAGACAGGGAGAGAAAGTTTCGGTTAAATGGAGTGTTGAAAATGAAATAAACATGGCAAAATATGAGGTGGAA
The DNA here is from genome assembly GCF_014377975.1 of Ferruginibacter sp. Lineage (GTDB taxonomy): Bacteria > Bacteroidota > Bacteroidia > Chitinophagales > Chitinophagaceae > Ferruginibacter. Next base: position 42,281 of record NZ_JACMOO010000131.1, on the reverse strand, counting down.
AAATCGGTGAACGGAAAAGATTTTTTGCTTGCCAATACTACACTTATTGCCGGAAAAACGAATGGTACTGCTAACTATTATTGGCTTGACGCAAGTTCAGATAACGGAAATGTTTTTTACCGGATTAAAGGTATAAGTATTGATGGCAGTATAAAATATACAGCTGTTATGAAAGTAAATATGTTGCAAAATGGATCCGTCTTTACGGTGTATCCAAATCCGATAATTGGCAATAACATTCATCTGCAAATACAAAACCAGGCAACGGGTGTTTACCAGGTTAATATGATAAATATTGCCGGGCAGGTAGTGTACAATGGTAAAGTATCTGTAAACAGCAACAGCGTGTCACAAACGCTGAATACCGGCAGCGATATGCCGAAGGGTATTTATCAGCTGGAGCTTAAAAGTGCTGACAAAACCTCACTGATAAAAACTATTTTAGTTCAGTAAACAGCTTTACTCAATGTAATATGTGTTATTAATAATTCTATAAATTATATTTTTAAAAGCCTGTTTTTTAGTTGCACATATTCTTCTTGTGTTATGCCTCCTTTTTGTAACAGCTCAAATAATTTTGCCAATTCATCTGCAATCAATTGTTGTGAAGGAGCCATTGCAGCAGATGTATCAGCGATTGCCCTGGCAAGATGTGCTGCCTGACTCATGATACCCGATTTTTTATATTCTTCCTGCGCATGGGTAATGGTATCTTTTAAAAGTTTGGGTTGATGAATCAGTTCGTAGGTAGTTTCACCCAGTTCCGCAGCTGTCTGAATTTCAACATTGCCGTAGCCCATTAACCTTCCCCAAATACTTTGATCATACTCAACATTGTTTATTTTATCCAGCGGACTTTCTTTTGAATACCTGCTAAAAAAACCACTTTCATCCACCACTCTTATGTTGGTAACGCACCATAAATTATTTTTCCAGTTAAGGTATTCATACATGGGATACAACGCTGCAATGAGGGTAACAATAAGACCTGTAGTTTGTAGCAGCCAGATGGAGAGTACTGAAACCAGTAACCAAACAAAAATTGGCAGTACTAATTTTATCCAGTGCTGGCGGATTATAAGTAATATTTCTTCATCCTTCTTTAATGATGTTCTCATGCTTTGTTATTGATATAAAATGTTTTTAAAAGTAAAGAATGATTTGTTTACTTCAGTAATTATTTTATATAAACGAATCGCTTTTTCTTATGGTTAGAATGCTTATTTTAGACGTTTAATTTATTTATAGTTACTATGACTCCGGAACGTTTTGAAAGACTTAATGATGTGTTAAACAAAAGGCAACCCGATTTAACGGTAGTGCTGGAAAACGTATTTGATCCGCACAATATATCTGCGGTTATGCGTACCTGTGATGCGGTAGGTATCCAGGATATTTACATTCTGAATAATAAAATTCCCCCACATAGAAAATGGAGTGAAAAAAGTTCTTCCAGTGCTGCCAGGTGGTTAACCATTCATCAGTTTACGGATGCCGGTGAGTGTTTTGCCGCATTGCGTAAAAACTATAAAAAAATATATACCACACATTTAAGTTCAGATGCAGTTAGTTTACATGAGTTGAATTTAACAGAACCGGTTGCGTTGGTTTTTGGTAATGAACATAGCGGGGTAAGCGAAGAAATTATTGCAATGGCAGATGGTAATTTTATCATTCCACAGGTAGGAATCATTAAATCGCTTAATATTTCCGTAGCCTGTGCGGTGTCATTATACGAGGCCTTTCGCCAGAAAAATAATGCCGGGCAATATGATATAGCAAAACTTCAGGACGAAAAATTATCTGCACTCAGGAATACGTGGGGTTTAATAGAAGATATAGTATAGCACTTTTATTAGAGATATTTACGATTGAAAACCCGTATAATTTACTGTGTTCTTTTTTTAAAATATTGATTCTTTAAATTTTTTTTTCTACAAAATATTGTTCTTTGTCTCCGGCAGTTACACCAACGGAATTCTTTGCTGCACTAATATTTATTTTAGTTTTATACACCAGTTTCTACCCATTAATTTAAAAAATACTTTAAAATTTATTTTTATAAAAATGCTGCGGGGTTAACAATTTATATTTAAAATTTTTTCTTTTTAACGTAAAATACAATAGGAGCCTTATTATTAGCTATAATTTATTCAAGCTATTTTTAAGTAAAAGTTCATTTATAATTGATATAGAATTTTGGGAAAAAGTTTCTACATAAAAATACGATTCTGCGAAAGGGAAGAATTTTACTTTCGCACATTTTTATTTTTTGGCAAGGTATTGGTTTAAAGCAAAGAAATTGTTTCAATAACTAAAAACAAAAAACATGAAAAAATTAATGATGGTATTTGCAATAGTTGGTGCATGCACCACTGTTGCTGTAGCACAGGATAGTTCGGCCACAAGTACAACTAAGGCTGCATCTGGCAGAGCCCTATCTCATCAGATGAAAGATTGTGTAATGATGAAAGATGGTAAAGTAATGGTAATGAAGGGCGGCGCAGTAACTGCACTGTATGGTGATTTAACTTTAACCAATGGAACGATTGTTAAGAGTGATGGCTCAGTAAAAGCGTCCGATGGAACTGCCATGAAATTAATGGAAGGCGAGAAAATTGATATGGATGGAAAGATGTTGAAAACAGATAAAAGTTCCACAACACCTCCGCAGAAGTAAATTATTGATTGAATGTAAAAAAGCCGTTTTGTAAATGAAACGGTTTTTTTTGGTTTTATTCTTTTTTACAAAATACATGTGCAGCATGGCCAACAGACCAGCGAAAAATTTTTAACATTTTTTGGTAGAATTGTTGAAGAGATGAATTAAAAAGCCAATGAAAATAAAATACCTCTGCCTTATTTTTTTCGCAGTTTACGGATTAGTAAGCTGTAGTAAAAAAATTCATCCGGTAACAACGGCGGATACTGTTATAAACAATGATACCATTGCAGCAAAAAAAGCATTCATCAAAAGAAAACCTAAAGAATCTTTACCCAAAGTAATTACAGTAAATGATTTAAGTGCAAAAAAAACAGTGGATGGCCGATATTATTATGATCTGCAGGGCCATCGCTACTGGCGCAATAATAAAGATGGTAAATATTATTTGTTTAATAAAACCATGTATGCCAACGAGGACTTTAAACCTACATCCATCCTATAATTTAAGTTGGAAATTAACGAAGGTTTTCATATTTTTTTCAATAACGAACATTTAAAAAGCGCTCCTGTGTGGTGAGCCGAAAAAATCGTTTATTGTAAGGGTTGAATATTCTTTAAGCCACTGGTAGCCTATAAAATTCCGGCAATTAAAAAACCAAAACCTGCCAGGGCGATAACAACGCCTGTGTACCAAAGCAAAGTTTTTTTTGTGAGGATAGAAATGGCGGATACTGCAATCGCGACCTGAAAAAGGGTTACAGCCGCTGCAAGTGTTTTATGTTTGTTGAGGTGAAATTCAGAATTTTTCTCCGCTTCTTTTGCTTTATCCATAATGGCTTCTCCATCTTTTTTTACCTGTTCGGGTGTGGGTGCATTTTCTTTTTTTACCGGGTTTAATGCGCTGATAGCAGCTTTGATTGATTTTGCCTGGTACCAAGCCCATTGATCAGACGCCTTTACCTGCTCTATCAAAGCCTCATTGGAATGATGGCCTGCAAGTAAACCAGCAATGGCAGCAAGTACCGCCATCAGCGCAGTAGAAACGGCAATATAAAGGGTTGATTTGCCTCCTTCCTTTCCCGCATGCTCTTCTGTTTTTTCCTTAATGGCTTCATGAAGATGTTCAGTGGGTATTTCAATTTCTTCCATAACTGCTTTATTTAAAAAAGATAAATCTAATCATAATAACCGGTTGTTTGCTGCCATTAGCTTTCCGTTAACCAATCTTCCGGGGTCAACAGCTATGGCAATTAAATTTAGTCCGCAGGCTTCCAAATTGCTTTTCGCTAATCTTCTTTTAAACGTAATGGATATTCTTTAACAAAAAGAAGTTAATTTTTATTTTAAAGGTTACGTTTAAAGATTACTTATTGTAAAAACAGGTTGTACTATTTTAATTTATTTTTACAAAGCCAACTATTATTTACGCAGCAGCATCTGTATGGTAAACAATTAATTATTAGTGACCGAAACCAAACAATTGATACAGGGTTGTATTAAACAAAACCGTCATCATCAGAACAGGCTGTATCAGTTATTTGCGCCCGGGATGTTTGCTGTGTGTCTCCGCTACTCAAAAAATAAAGAAGAAGCTGAAGAAATTTTGCAGGAAGGATTTATGAAAGTGTTTACTCATTTGCACCAGTTTAATTTTGAAGGTTCTTTTGAAGGATGGATAAGAAAAATAATAGTGAATTGTGCTTTGCAAAAATACCGCAACAATGCACGCCTGCACGCAGTGGTTGATATAGAAACCAATCAGTATAAGATTGCCGAAACCGAAAATATAATGGCACAGATAGGAACAAAGGAATTGGTAAACATGGTGCAGCAATTACCACCAGGATACCGCCTTGTATTTAACCTATATGTTTTTGAGGGAATGAAGCACCGTGAAATTGCAGAGCATCTGGGAATTTCTGAAGGCACTTCTAAATCTAATTTGTACGATGCAAGGGCTCTTTTACAAAAATCAGTCACCCACAGTTTACAGGTAGCAAAAAAAAATATTAATTATTTATGAAAAAAAATTTACACAACATAGATAAGTTATTTAAAGCTGCTTTAGATGATCACACGGAGCACCCTCCGGAAAGTGTTTGGGAGGCTATTGATCAGCATCTGGATAAAAATAAGGTAGTTGATATCAACAGGAAATATGTGAAGTTAAAAAGAATTGCTGTTGCGCTCCTGGCGCTTTTGCTGGGCTTTGGAGCATATACTTTAAACCACTGGACAAAAATAAATAATCAATCACCTGCCGCTAGTACTGTTATAAATAATAAAGAAAATATTCAGCATAACAACAGTGCTTCATCAGTACAAAAGCTCTTGAATAAAGAAAATAAAACAGGCATAGCTGAAACAATAACAACTGCTAAATCCTTTAATAAAGATTCTGTCAAAACAATAAATACTGCACCAGCTAAAAATAGCCATGCTTCCGTTACTGCCACAGGTATTACACAAAGTAAAAACTCATCCGATTTTTTCATTGCTGAAAAAAAAGGAAATGAAATTACAGATACGGTTGCTAACAGACACACCCTATTAATCAATAAAAGGAAACAAAAATCCAGCGGTATAAATGGCAGCAATGAAGAGGCCGGCATTGAAAATGTAGCTGCTTCTGTTGCTGAAAATAAAAATAAAAATAAAAATACCGTTACTGCCTTTACTGAAAAGCAAAATAAAAATGCAGCCAATCTATTTGCCGGGAAAGAAAATAGCATAAAGAATCCAACGCTTACACCATTAACCGCAATCTATCCGCAGTTACTAAAGGCAGCTGAGTTGAATAACACAACCGGCCGAAAAGCAATCATACCTGAAAATCTTCCAGGTGATCTTACATTGTCTCATAATTATCACAGAAAAAAGGCTGTAAAAAATGCGGGTTCTTTAGCCGCAACTATATTTTTTGCTCCTAATATTTCATCCAATTTTTTAACAGACGAACCGCATGAAAGATTACAAGGTGGAGCAGGGGCGCCACCAGGTGATCATGACGATAAAGAAAGAATCAGGAAGGGAGAGCAGCGCCAGAATTCGTATAGTGTTGGCGTATTGCTGGATTACAATTTAAATAAACACTGGAGCCTGCAAACGGGTTTAGCATTTATTTCAAAAATCATACACATTAATCCAAAAACCATTTATGCGGATACAGACGATAACGGGCAAGTTAAATACCGTTTCAACTGTTCTTCCGGCTATACTTATTTATCTTCCAAAACAGTAGCCAATCCAGTTGTGGGTGATAGCCTGCAGGCGTTTGAATCAACCAATACCCTGCATTATATATCGGTTCCACTGGCAGTAAAATATCATTATTATTTAAATAAAATTGATTTGTTTGCCACCGCAGGAACAGCAATAAATATGTTAACCAAAGGAAAAATTGAAACACAAATTGGCAATGCTGCAAATAAAGAAATGAGTATAAGCAATAAAATAAATGGGTTAAAACCCAGTTATTTCAGTGGCAATATTGGCCTTGGTTTATCTTATACATTTACACGCAGTATTGCGATAAGCTTTATACCCTCTTATAATTTTGCACTTAATTCCAGTACCCGGGATGCCCGTGTTAAAAATTATCCCAATACCATCAGTCTTGCTGCAGGTATCCGGTATAAATTATAGCAGGAGGAAGCAAAAAATGCTGGAATAAATCGGGTAATTACAGGATCATTTTAAACTATAAAAAAATACCATGAAATCTTTTAAATCAAATATTGATTTTACAATTGCAGTTTTTATCTGTTTGTTCACCGATAAATATATCATCATTAACAATGTATTATAAAAAAACTATATCCTGCATTTGCAGGATATGGTTTTTTGCAGCGTACCGTCAAATTAAGCATGTATCATTTGGAATATTTATTGTAAAAATGCAATCTATATAATCAGTCATCATCCCCATTTCTTTTTACATCAATCTGTAGTACTTGGCCACCACCAACTGATCCGGGGCCAAAGCCTACATTGGATACATATAATTTTCCATCCGGCCCAAACGTCATAGCAGTTGGTAAATTAAGGCCTGTGGCAACTTCTTCTCTTTTGCCGGAACGATGCAGCTTGATTATTTTTCCGGTATTAGGAGTTGGCCCTCTGCCACTTACTGTTGTATTTTCCAACACATACAGTCTACCTTTTTTATCAAAAGTAACGCCAAGTACGGTGGTAAATCCGGTAGCCCAGATTGAAACATTTCCCCAGGGAGTAATTTTGTAAATATTGGAACTTCCGGGTACAATAGGAAAAGGATGAAGATTGCCTACATAAAAATTTCCTTCATAGTGAGCCACTGCAGTAGGAACCTTATGCCCCTGGCTGGCGGAGATGTCAGCAACTCTTTGTATATCATTCCATCTTTCAGGATCAACTTTTATAAAGTCGCCGTGATTGGGTTCCACTATAAAAAGATGCTCGTTAACATTGATCATGCTGTAAGGTGTTCCATCCGGTTCAAAATCGTCTGGTTCCGGATTTTTTACCGGGTGCGCCTTTAGCCAGTCACTTAAATTGGCAACCATTTTCCATCGCCCGTTACACCCTACTTTTATAACACCGTTTGGTACAGAAGGTACTCCATGCGAACAGCCGGCTCCGGCGAGAACGGCATAAAGGGTATTATCCACAAAAGCCACATCTGCCACTCCTTCTACATCGCCGCCAATTATTTCGTTGGCATGGCTGGAGGGTAACTGGTCAGTCACCGTGGAGCGTTCACCCTTCCAGTTTATTTTTGAAATACGGCCTCCTGTTATTCCACCCAGGTAAGGCCCAACCGGGAAAGGTACCTGCCCGCACTGATCAACGGAAGAGTAAGTGCCGGCGCCGGTGCCACCTTCGGCTACATACAGCCGGCCGTTTGGACTAAACTTTAATCCACGCGGATTGTTTAACCCGGTGGCAAAAATCCTTACCGATTCACAGCTTGTTCTTTCACCAATAGCCGCACTGTTAAGCCATAAGCCGGTCTCATCTTTTTCCTGTAAACGGTATTCGTCTGCTTTTTCTGCAACTACATCTGTAGTAGTTTTTTTGCAGGATGTGATAAACATTGTAATTGCAAAGACAGTTGCCATTTGCCAAAAAATTTTTTTCTTCATAATAAACCTTTTTAATTGGTTGATAATTTGATTAAAATACGCTTCAGCTATGAAGCAGTTCGTTCGAAAAAATAATGCACGTTAATGCTTGTTTTTCCCGGTTTGCAGCAATCAGCTTTGTAGATATTTTTTTACTACTGATAAATTTTCAGCAGCGTATATCATCACTTTTTCAAAAAAATATTGGGCAATACAACGTGCAGGTTCAGCAGAAATAAAAAATAAAAGCAGCGATGGAATTTTATAGGAAAGGATTTTTTGCCTCTAAACAGGCATTTTATTAGTTTGCAGCCTAAGGAGAATTGAATAGACTGGATACTAAATTATAGTTTTATAAAGGATGGCACAAGTAAACCAGCCTTTTTTTTTAATAAGTTATGTTAATGTAATGTTATTGCTTTAAAGAGTGATTTGAACCCTATGCAATTTGGCAGCAGTCTTTTATTATAAGTAGCGGCTATACTAAAAAAAGATTTGTAATTACCGAACCTGGCTAATTTTATTTATTTCATTGATCATAGCCATAAAACAATTGGCCTGTGTATTCTCCTCTTTATTAGTTGCTGTTTTAGCAGCTTCATACTCATCTAAAAATGAGTCGGCGTTTGTCCAGATGGTCTGCATAATTCCCTTGTATAATTTTTTTATGGCAGGTTTTGCAGCTTGCCTGTATTTTACCATATCCTGGATTTGGGCAATGGCTACCGCTGGTTTACGCCAGGTAGAAGTAATAACACTAAACTTATTTTTAGTAAAATAAACAGGTGTTGGTTCTGCCTTATCGTAATGCCAGTCGCAAATAATTACATCTTTACTAATAAGGTTGATGGCATTTTGTGTGTTATTAAAACTTCCTTCCCATTCGCCCACGCCGGTTGTTCGGCCATCAATAAGCCGGTCGCCCCAAATCCATAATTTTCGCTTTTTTATTGCCAGGTGATTGCGGATGGTATTTATTTCACCGGCAAATAAAACCGCCTTATCTTTTCCGGCACATCTTGGGCAACGGAAATCACCGATGTAAAAAACCTCATCCATCCCGGCATGAAAAGCATCTGTTTCAAATACATCGCAAATTTCATCCACCAGGTCAAAAACAATTGTATGAACGGCCGGATGTAAAGGGCAATAACTTTTGCAATACAAGCTATCTGGGTTGGGCCAAACATACAATGCCGGCATTTGCACAGCAGGTGTTTCATCCAGCTCAGGATATTTTTTTAACAGGTTATTTGTAATGCCCGCCCACGACTGGTGGCCCAATAAATTGATTTGCGGAATCAGGTGAATATTATGTTGTTTGCACGCATTCACCAGTTTTTTTACATCCTGTTCCGATAAGGAAAATGAATCCTGCAGCTCAGGATGGCTTTTAAACTGGTAGTTAAAATCAATCCGTAAAACCAGCGTATTTATTTTATTAACAGCCAGGTCTTCATTGATAAATTGTAGAAATCTATCAAGGCTTTTTGGTTTGGGTGCGGAAATACAAAATGCCCTTACAGGTAAAAGTTTATCAATATTGGATTGTGCCTGTAATGCATTTGAAAGTAGTAAACAAAACAACAGGGCACTTAAAACGGGGCGTTGATGTAATAACATATTTATTGTAATATTTTGATACTGTGTTTATTCCCTAATTTGGAATTGAGTAGTTTTATTCATGAATAATAAGAGTGGAAAGTTATTGCATTGTAGTTGATATTGGTGCCGGATTAAATCTGGGTAAAAAATTAAATAAGCAATACTTCTGTAATCAGGATTTAAAATGAATCCGCTTGCTGCCATTTTAAATGATCAGGAACTTCACTGGCAGCGTTATTTTTGCGCCGGTAAATGCAGCCGGAAAATAACATTACCCCATACCAAATTCAGGAACCGGTTATTTTGGGTGCAGCAACTAATACCAGTAGAACCTAAAAAATGTACACCGGCTTTTATAGTATTGGTGCGGCGGTAAAATATGCTATTGTAATTGAAGCCATCAGTAAAGAAGGAGGGCGAGTGAAAATACTTTATTTTGAAGTAAAAAAGGCAGCATAACATCTGAACATTTTTTTAGCAACTAAATTATATCGCCGGTTGTTTGTAAAATATATTGCAGGTGCAATAACTATAGCAAAATATAATTACAATCTTTTAGCCACTACGGGTATTTCATTGGTTAAGAAAGACCGGAGTGTATTTATTTTATCAGTATTTATAAGATCAACATTGCATCTTAGTAATTCATTCCAAACCTTCGTTTTATCCGGCGAACCCCATAAGCGAACCTTTCTGCCACTTTTATGCGCTTGCAATACAAAATATTCAAGGCGTTGTACATCCTTTTCAGATATCTTTCCTTTGCCTTTCCATTTTACCATGCTTGAATATTTACAGCTGGCAACCTGGTAAATATTTGTAGAAGAATCGTTGCCTGCCTGTTTAAGATCTTCGTCTAAAAAAGCCAGCCGATCGGCTTCACCGGTAAACATATTATAAGGCCTGTGCCCCGTTATTACAACAGATACATTGCGCATGGTAATTTCGCCATTCTGGTATTCCGATAAAATAGACCGGTATTTTTGTAACAGCACATTAAGCACTTTATATGTTTTATCGCCATCCGTTTTTATGTCAATCATTAAAGTAAGCGGGCAGTTTACCGGGTTATCGCTTTTGGCATTGTCAGTAACATATTGCAGCAACGGTTTAAGATACAATTTTTCCAGCGTTTTTTTGTTTTTAAAATAGGGAAGAATATGGGTAACAATTAATTTACCATTTTTTAAATACACGTCGGCCTCTACATAAGTAAAGCCATTATCCAAGGCATCCAGCAATGGCCGCTTATGCCAGTAGTCATTGTGGGCATAGGCATTGGGAAGAATAATATTTTGTGATTGAATATTTGTTACAGGTAATAAGAGCATAACAACAACAAAGATTCGACAAAATTTTCCGAAATTCATGTACAACAATTTATATAGCAAACATATATTTTATCAAAGTAAACCTATACATGTTATTTGATTGATAACATTCAAATAACTTAAAAACCTTTTAATTTAGTACTTGCATTTTAAAGTAGTTACTGCGTTAGCGATTGATGCCGATATCAGTTGAATGAAATATTTTTGATAGTTACGAAAAAACAGTATCACATGGGCTCTGCATTTAAAATGATAACGAAAAATGGAGGTTATTTATTGCAGACACCAGCGTCATGTTTGATGTTAATATTTTTACTTTAGGTGCTATACCCAAAACAATCAGTATAGTAATTTTGTTATATTTATAAAAAAAATTCAGGCAATGTTATAGAATGCTTAAAACAAATAATGTTGTTGATGGTTTTGCCTCCAGGTGGTTGTAGGTTAAGGGTACAATATAGTGGATACTAATGAATTTTAAAAGGCAAAGTATCGTTAACTCCAAAGCAACCAAAAATTTATTCTTTCTTAGCCCAACCATCTTTACTAATATACCATCCATGTTTATCAGTTATATATTCCTGGCCTTAACAGAGAAATAATTAGATTTCTTTTTTTAACGGGTAAATCTTTTGATAGATAATTGTTAGCGGCAGGGATGAAAAGTCATTTATTAAAAAACACTTTGAACAATTAATTATTTTATGAAAAGAACCTTGTTATTGTTGGGAGTTGTATTTACCTGTATGTCGTTTATCAACTGGCATTACAATATGGATGAAGCAAAAGCTACCGCTAAAAAAGAGCACAAGCATATTCTGCTTAATTTTTCCGGGTCTGACTGGTGTGGCCCATGCATCCGTTTGCACAAAGAAATATTGAGTAGCGAAAGTTTTCAAAAATGTGCAGATGCAAAACTTGTTTTGATTAATGCTGATTTTCCCCGGTTAAAAAAGAACCAGTTATCAAAGGCACAGCAAAAAATAAATGATGCGCTGGCAGATCAATATAATTCAAAAGGAAGTTTTCCGCTTACTTTATTATTAAACGAAAACGGAAAAATAATAAAGCAATGGGAGGGTTTGCCCAATGGCACACCGGAAGAATTTGTAGAAGATGTTCAATTTGCAATTGACCAGAACAAATAATTTGCATGAAGCCAAAAAAGATTTTTAAAGTTCGTACAAAACTAATGGGTAACCAGTTTGAAATTAGTGTGGTGGCAACGGAAGAAGACCGGGCAATAAAAAGAATCAATGAAGCCGTTGATGAAATTAAACGAATTGAAAAACGGCTTACCACATTTAGTGATAGCAGCGAAACCAATTTAATAAATCAAAATGCGGGAATAGCACCCGTTGCTGTAAGTGATGAAACTTATCAATTAATAGAAAGATCTATCAGAATATCGGCTTTAACCCAGGGTGCTTTTGATATTACGTATGGTTCAATAGATAAAAGCCTGTGGAATTTCGATAGCACTATGAATGCTTTGCCAGATAAAGGAACCGCCAAGCAAATGGTAAAGCTTATCAACTACCGGAATATTATGCTGGATAAAGAAAAAGGAACAGTTTTTTTAAAAGAAGCAGGAACAAGAATTGGTTTTGGCGGTATTGGAAAAGGCTATGCCGCGGAAATGGCAAAAAAAATAATGATTCAAAACGGGGTACAAAGTGGTATTGTAAATGCCTCAGGAGATCTTACTGCATGGGGCTTGCAGCCTAACGGTGAAGAGTGGACCATTGGTATTGCAGACCCTAATATTGTAGGGCAGGTATTTTCATTTATTAAAATTACCGGGCTGGCAGTTGCCACATCAGGCAATTACGAAAAGTTTATTTTGATTGACGGGAAAAAATATTCTCATACCATCAATCCAAGAACAGGCTTACCAGTAACCGGAATAAAAAGTGTTACCATCATAACAACAAATGCAGAAATAGCCGACGCAATGGCAACGCCTGTTACCATTATGGGAGTTAAGGCTGGCCTGGGTATGATCAACCAGATAAAAGATATAGAAGCAATCATTGTAGACGATCACGACAAAGTGTATACATCTACAAACATTCATATTAATTAACAACAGTATCATGAAAAAAAAATCTATGACCGGTATAGTACTGGCAATTTTATTTGTTGCGGGAGCCACGTCTTGTACTTCCGTAAAAGAATATCAAAAAAGTAAATTAAAAGATTCCGAAATGGGACTGGCAGCAAGAAAGATTGAAAAAACAGAACAGAATTTTCAATCTTACCGGGAAGCAGCATCAGGAGCCAATGGAGGAAAAACCGGTGGTGGTTGCGGATGTAATTAATTTATAAAAAAGGATTCAACAGAGAACAAATGAAAAAAATATGCTTAACGGTAATAGGTCTTTACTTACTATTGCTGAGTGCGTTTAGCCAGGCAGTACTAAAAGATTTTGTAAAAGAAACAGGTAAAGAAGAAACTGCAGAGTACGTAGACAAACCATTGCACCTGGACGAGACAAACATTGTTTCCAGTTATTATCACCAGGATGGTAACCACAGTGCGGTAACCGGAGGTATTGGTACAGAAAAAGTAACCGATCTTTCCAATGGTATTGATTTAAAGTTTACAGGTGCCGATGTTCACGGACATAAATATACGCTCACAACAGGCCTGGGGATTGATCATCATACCGCAGCATCTTCTGCCTACGTAAATAAAACAGGGGCTTCACAAACTGGTGGCACCCGGGTTTATCCCTCTGTAAATTTTGCAGTGGAAAATAAAAACGGCAATAGTTTCGGTTTTGGCGCATACTATTCCGGAGAATATAATTATCACTCTTTTGCCCTGGATGCAGAATATTCGCATAAAATTGGAAAAGGTGGAGAATTAAGTACAAAGGCAAGTGCATATTTTGATAAAGTAAAACTCATCTATCCATCCGAATTAATTCCAGCAACAACTGGTATTACCTCACAGGCAGTAACCTCGGCCAGTGGTACCACTTCTTATTCTGGCGTTGAGGGGCGCAAACCTTCCATTCCATCATCACCAAGGTATACCTTCACCGGTTCGGTTTCATATACACAGGTAATCAATAAAAATATGCAGGCAGCTTTACTGATGGATGTAGTGGGACAGAATGGTTATTTATCACTTCCTTTTCATAGGGTATATTTTTCTGATGGAACTGTTCATGAAGAAAATTTGCCTGCTCAGCGATATAAACTTCCAATAGGGTTCAGGCTCAATTACTTTTTGGGCGATAAAATAATTCTGCGTTCTTACTACAGATATTTTACCGACGATTGGGGTATAAAAGCACACACAGCAAGTCTAGAAGTGCCGGTTAAAGTAACACCATTCTTTTCTGTATCGCCTTTTTACAGGTTCTATACACAAACAGCAGCTACCTATTTTGCGCCGTACCAAACCCATACTGCAACTGACGCCTATTACACCAGCAACTATGCCTATTCAGCTTTTAACAGCGCTTATTATGGCGTAGGTGTACACATCGCACCACCAGGTGGTTTGTGGAAGTCAGCACTAAGTTCGTTGGAAATAAGGTATGGTCATTACACCCAGACAACAGATTTAAATTCAAATATTATCTCATTAAATTTTCAATTTAAACGCTAATCTTTAGAAGTAACACCAATATTTACAAGGCCCTTTACGGGCCTTTTTTTATGATTAAAAGCTTTTCACGATAAAGTAAAATTATTACTGCCGTTGCGTGCTATCAGCATTTTTTTATCATCAATCAGTGATGTAAAGCTCCAATAATTAAATGTCTCAAAATATAAATCCGATATTTTCGTTCCCTTTTGAAATCTGGTGTCGTGAAAAAAATTATATTCTTATTGACTGTATTTTTTTGCTGTCAATTTACAATTGCTCAACCTGCTGTTTACAGTGATTCTCTGGGTATTTTAAAAGTGCAGAAAGATATTATCATTAACTCCCAAACAATCCTTAAAGTTGAGAACCTCGGTACCAATATCAATACGGATCTACCTGAACTAAGGCCCACTATTTCTGCAGATGGCAAGCTGCTATTTTTTATCTGCCAAAACCATCCGCAAAATACCAAAGTAAACGAAGTACCCAATTCGCAGGATATCTGGTTTTCCGAAAAAGATAGTCTCAACAGGTGGAGTCCAGCGGTACACTTAGGCTATCCTTTGAACACTTATTATTACAATGCCGTATTTTGGATTTCGCCGGATAATAACCAGATATTGATTCGAAATGCATTTATAAACGGCGATTATTTTGGCAATGGTGTAAGTATGTGCTACCTGAAGGAAAATGGATTATGGAGTAAGCCTGACATGCTGCGCATTAGAAACTATGCTAAATATGACAGAGGCCGCCAGAACGGTGCTGTAATGGGTAACAACGGACGCACCTTGCTGTTCTATATGACGGAAGAAAGTGGTGGCGTAAATAATGAACTCTATGTAAGTTTTGTACAAAAGGATAGTACCTGGTCGGAACCCAGAAACCTCGGTAAAAAAATAAATCTGAAAAAATTTAACCAAACTACTCCTTACCTGGCACCCGACGGAGTAACCTTGTATTTTAGCAGCAACCGTCCCGGGGGATTGGGTTATATGGATATCTGGAAGAGCAGAAGACTCGATGACAGCTGGCAAAAATGGAGTGATCCTGTAAACCTTGGCAGCCCCATCAATACAGAAGATATGGATACTTTTTTTACGATGGATGCCGGTGGAGAATATGCTTACATGAGCAGCGACCTGAACAGTTATGGCGAAAGTGATATTGTACGGATTAAATTATTGGAACGGGAAAAACCTGACCCTGTAATATTGGTTAGTGGAAATGTGTACAATAAAAAAACCGGTAAGCCCCTCAGTGCTTCGTTGATATATGAAACCTTGCCCGATGGCACAGTAGCTGGTACCGGTATCAGCAATCCCACAGACGGTGCATTTAAAATGGTATTGCCTTACGATAAAAATTATTTGATCAGGGCACAGGCCGATCACTTTTTTGCCATTTCAGAAAACTTCAATTTAGATTCTCTAATAAAAGAAGGCTATAAAGAAATTCATAAAGATTTATACCTGGTGCCAATTGAAGTGGGGGCTGTAGTAAGATTGAACAATGTATATTTTGATTTTGATAAATGGTTCTTACGGCCCGAATCCTTTGTTGAATTAGACAGGGTGGTAAAAATGCTAAAGGAAAATCCGGCGGTAGAAATTGAAATGAGTGCCCATACCGACAGTCGCGGCAGTGATGAATATAATTTTAAACTGAGTGATAACAGGGCGAGGTCTGTGGTAGAATATATTTTGTCCAAAGGCATTGCAGTCAGCAGGATAGTATCTCATGGTTATGGTGAATCAAAACCAGTAGTACCGAATGATACAGATGAAAACCGGCAACTGAACAGGAGGGTGGAGTTTACTATTTTGAAAAACTGATTTTTTAATTATTAATTATCGGCGTGTCAAAAAGCTGAATCCATAATGCACGTCCATATTTCATATCTTATATTTCATATTCCATATTTCATATCTCATTTAAACGCCGGATGAAATTGATGCAAGGTATTGCGTAAAAATTCCCTGTCGAGGTGCGTATAAATTTCTGTAGTGGTAATACTTTCATGGCCCAACATCTCCTGTACAGCACGCAGGTCGGCACCACCTTCTACCAGGTGTGTGGCAAATGAATGGCGAAAGGTATGCGGCGAAATAGTTTTGGTAATACCCGCCAGCCGCGTCATTTCTTTGATGATTAAAAAAATCATTACCCGGCTGAGTTTGCTGCCTCTGCGGTTTAAAAATAAAATGTCGTCATTACCCGGTTTAACCGCAATGTGTACCCGGATATCGTTGCGGTAAATATTAATAAATTTGATGGCATCGCTGCCAATGGGTACCAATCTTTCCTTATCTCCTTTTCCAATTACTTTTATAAAACCCACATCTAAATAAAGGCAACTGATGCGTAGGTTTACCAGTTCACTTACCCGTAAGCCACAACTGTAAAGGGTTTCAAGTATGGCTTTGTTTCGGCCACCTTCAGGTTTGCTTAAATCCAGCTGGCCAATTATATTTTCTATTTCATCAAAACTCAGTATATCCGGCAGGGTTCTTTTTAATTTGGGCGATTCTAACAAACAGGAGGAATCAACTGCAATGATGTGTTCCATCAAACAATATTTGAAAAAACTTTTAAGCCCCGAAATGATCCTTGCCTGCGAACCCGGGGTCATTCCCAGTTCACTGATCCAGCGCACAAATTGTTCCAGGTGTTTTAGTGTAACCTGTTGGGGTGTTAATAAACGGCCGGTGGCAGATAAATAAGTGGTGAGTTTTTCCACGTCGTGCAGGTAGGCTTCTACCGAATGATCACTCAGCGATTTTTCTAATTGCAGGTAAGCTTTAAAGCCCTTTTTGTACGCCTGCCACATGCTGGCTGTTTCCTTTATCAATATTGATTTTTGGGATAGATGAATTTTGAATTGTTTCCGCTAATTTCGTTTTAATACAGCAATATTAAATCAATAATGATAGTTAATCTCCGCAGTTTTCGTAAAAAAGTTTTAGCATCTAAAAAAGCCATGCGTTCGTTTTTAACCAGGCTTGAAAATAAGCCGCCACCTGGCCTTCATGCAATGGCAGATCATGCCGGTAAAGAAGTGTGGCAGGAAATTGATTGCCTTAGCTGCGGCAACTGTTGTAAAAAAATGACGCCTACTTTTACGCCGGCAGATATCAAACGTATTTCCACACATCTCGAAATGACACCCATTGCCTTTAAAGAAAAATGGTTAAGATTTGATAAAAAAGATGGTGACTGGCAGAATAAAAAACAGCCCTGTCAGTTTTTTAATTTAAGCGATCACAAGTGTTCTATCTATGAAGTTCGTCCGGCAGATTGTTCCGGTTTTCCTCATCTTACCAAAAAAAGAGTTACCAGTTATTTGCATGTACACAAACAAAATATACAGTATTGTCCCGCTACTTTTAAATGGATAGAAAAAATGCAGGCACTTGCAAAAAATGGCCTTCCTACAAATAAACATCCTCAATAAAAAAATAAGCTACCGGCTCATTGGCCGGCATCAGGATAGATAAAATATCAAACTGTATCCTTTTCCATTGTGGCTGCAGGTACAGGTATTGTTCTGCCGCATTGATAAGATTTTCTATTTTTTTCTTGCCCACTTTTTCTTCCGGCAACCCAAATTTTTTAGTGCGCCTGGTTTTAATTTCTATAAAATGCAGTGTGTTATTTTTACAGGCAATAATATCAACCTCCCAATGGCTGTGCCGCCAGTTTTTTTCTAAAACCTGGTAACATTCCTTTTGTAACCAGGCTGCTCCAAGCATTTCACCCGCCAGCCCTGTATGGTTATGTTTTGCCATGTTCAAATATAAATTATCTGTAGAATGCAAAATTTTTTTTTCAAAATGCTGAAGGCGTATTTTAAGGATTGCCAGCCATACAGGAGATACTGGTAGGTAAAATATAGTATACAAAAAAGATTGGCAACCTTCTGCAATCATTTAAAAATTTACCTAAATATCAGCCTTGCTGATTTTATTACTTATTTTTGAAGCTGTTAAAATATTTATATGAAAAAAGAAACATCAATTGTTGTAAGTTTTGTATTGCTTGTACTAATGGCATCCTTATACAGGATATTGCCAGGCAGGCCGCTTGGTTTTGCCCCGCAAATAGCCATGGCATTGTTTGCCGGCAGTATTGTAAAAAATAAAAAATTTTCCTTCCTGTTACCGCTTTTTTCCATGCTGATATCGGATATCATTTACGAAGTATTGTTTGAGTATAGCTTGTCGCCGGTGCCTGGGTTTTATAGCGGACAATTTTTAAACTACCTGTTATTTGTTGGTTTAACCGTTGTTGGTTTTGCTGTCAATCAAACTAAACCGATCCAGATTTTAGCAGGTGCTATAGCTAGCACTACATTGTATTTTATGCTCAGTAATTTTGCCGTTTGGATTGGCGGGGGTTTAGATATTACCAACCTGCCTTATCCAAAAACAATGACGGGTTTATTGCATTGCTATGCTGAAGCGATTCCTTTTTATCGGGGCAGCCTGTATGCTACGTTAATTTTTAGCGCTGTTTTATTCGGAGGTTATTTTCTTATCAATAAATATTTTATGCAAAAACTGGTATTGTCAAAGGCATAAAATTCGTACATAAAATAATAAAGTGCCGTTACATACAGTAGGGGCATTTTTGTTTAAAATAGGGTAGGTAAAACATTGGTTCGGGCTAAGAAGCTTTGTGGATCATTGTTGCATCGCCCTCTTGTACTTTTATTTTTCAGGCAGCTTCAGCCTGCTGAATGGAACTAACTATCCTGTTTTGTAAAGTTAAAGTAATAAATTAATCCATAGCTATCCGCTACGCCATGAGTAGTATGTACAACAATAGCATCAGTCCGTGTGTGATAGCATACAATACTATCCAGATGCAATTTTCGGCTGATGTTATTTTATAGAACCACTTTCAGTTTCTTATCAAAGTAAGTTTCAATTTTAAAAAAAAGGTTTAAAATACTTCCCCCAAATTTAAAAACAAACCCTTTGATCCATTCATGCCAAAACCATAATCAATGCAAAGATTGGTGTTGGAAGATTTATTGAGTTTTACCCTTAACCCGGCACCAAAGCCAGGCGCCAGCAACGATAATTGAGTAGCTATATTTCTAGAAAAAGATTGCACATTTCCGAAAACAACACCACCAAGTAATCCATTATTTAAAATACCAAAACGATATTCTGCTTCCGCATAAATCATATTTTTGGCCCTAAACCGGCTTTGTATGTAGCCCCTGCCGGTATTGTAAAAATCATCCCAGCCTGTGCTGGGCAATAACAGGTAAGGTGGTTTTGAGTTGCCAAGGGTTAACCAGTTAAAGCTCCACAAGGCAAGTACATTTTTGGGGCTGCCAAATATTTTAAGGTATTTCCTGCAATCAATTTGTAAAGATTGCCAGTTATTGTGGCTGCCCATAAATATAAAGCTGGGGTGATAAACAATATTGGCATAAGTTCCATTGGCAGGATTAATCTGGTTTTTGCGGGAGTCGTATAAAAGTTTTAAAGCAATACCGGCGGCAGTTTCTTTTTGACTGGCACCATATTTTTGAAAAGATGTTTTTATGCCCGCCGGGGGATTTACTTCTGTGATGTTCCATAAATAATCATAGTAAATTCCAACACCAGCATACAGGTTGTGGTAAACTTTTATTTGAATGGTTTGATGAAGCTTGATGTAGTTGTAGTTTAAAGTATAGGCATCATTTTCTGTTGTTCGTGCACCAAGACCATAAGTGGTTGAAGGGTATTTAAGAAAGCGATAGTCAAGCACTATATTGAATTTATTTTTTTTGGTCCAGATATCAACGGTTAAAGGAAAAAGTAATTGGTGGTATTGGGTATAGGTAATACTTGCAAGAATACTGGAAATTTTTTGGCTGCTCGCGGAATCGTTGTAAAAAGCAATTCCCTCGCTTACTATGGCTGCATAGCCGGTTTGCAACGTGTAACCCGCCATAGGAAAAAAGCTATGGTATATTTTATTTTTTTGTTGCCTGCTGCTATCCTCTTGGGTGGGCTTCCTGCTGTTAAAAATTTTTCTTACAACATCTTTAATATCCCGTTGTTCATTTTTTGTTGCGGTAAGATGTATGGCGCTGTCTTTCTCCTCCTGCGCAGTAAGTGTAGCCACACTCAACAGGCAAAGCAGCAGGAGGGATATTTTTATATTAGATTTTAAAGACATCATTTATGAACGATCACCTGGTTTCTGGTTTAGCTAAATTCGGGGTCAGCTATCTTATGAAACGGCTACAAAATATTTTTTTATATACATCCTCACTAACCTTTTATAAGGCTCGTCGCAAGGTAGTTATGAAAGAAGTTATCAGCCCGTTAATAAATATGATTGCTGTAGGGCTTCGACCTTCGTCTATGGCAAAAGTTTAAGGAACCCTAAAAATTTTACAGTACTGACAGTACATAGGGGAGAAAGACATGTTTTTATCCTTTGCAAAATTCTTAAACGGGCCAATTGACTGGTAAATATTAACTACTTAGAAATTGTCTTAGCCGGGGTTGGTATCCCAGCCAACCTCAAAATGGCAAATGAAAATTCTATTTTTAGACAACTTCATAGGATTGTATTAAAGCTGCTACCAAACTACTCCACCCGGATTGATGAGATGCCCCAAGGCCCCTGGCTGTATCGCCATGATAATATTCATAAAATAAAACCAGGTCTTTATTTTCGGGCTGTTGATAAAACCAGTTGTCCCTTCCATGTACCGGCCTTACACCATTATTGTCCTGTTGAAATATAGAAACAATTTTGGCTGATAAATGATCTGCTATTTGCTGAAGGGTTTGCAAATTGGACGATCCCGCAGGAAAAGCAAGCTGAATACTATCTCCGTAAAAATAATGCCGTTGGCGCAGCGTTTGAATAATTAAAAAATTTAACGGCATCCATACGGGTCCACGCCAGTTGCTGTTACCGCCAAACATACTGTTGTCACTTTCGCCACTTACGTAGCCAATGGAAAAATCAGTGTGATCGAACTGCAGATGAAACGGATGCTGCCGGTGAAATTTAGATAATGCCCGTATGCCTCCTGGCGATAAAAATTCGTCTTCATCCAGCATTACTTCCAGCAGTTGTATCAACCGCTCCTTGTGTATCAACGAAATCAGAATATCTCCTTTTTCGCTTACCTGTTCGCAGGGTAAAAATTTATTGTTTTGCGCCCGGTAATCTTTTATGTAGTTCATCCGCTTTTCAAAGTCAGGTAATTTTTTCAATGCATCGTTGCTGATGATACCTGCGCCAAATAATACACTCAGCCCAACAAGGGAACGTACTTTTAATGCAATGTTGCCCTCCCCGCTGGTATGCAGACTATCATAAAAAAAATTATCTTCTGCATCCCACAATGCTTCGTTTAACGAACTTGCAATCAATACAAAATGTTCGTAAAATTTTGTAACAACATCTTCATACGTGTTGTCTGTCTGCGCAATTTCCAAGGCAATTTCCATCATGTTCATTGCATACATGCCCATCCAGGAGGTTGCGTCTACCTGTTCTAAAAAAGTACCGGCAGGAAGGCGGTTGCGGTCTATTACGCCAATATTATCCAGCCCCAAAAATCCACCGGTGAAAATACCATTTTCATTGGCATCTTCCCGGTTGGCCCACCAGGTAAAATTCAACATTAGTTTTTGAAAAATACGTTTTAAAAAACTGATATCCGAAGTACCATGAATTTCTTTTTCAATACGGTACACCTGCAATGCGGCCCATGCCTGTATAGGTGGATTTACATCACTGAAATTCCACTCGTAGGCAGGTATTTGTGCTGCAGGGCTCATGTACCATTCCCTGCATAATAATATCAATTGATTTTTTGCAAACGCAGGATCAACCATGGCCATGGGGATGCAGTGAAAGCACAAGTCCCAGGCAGCAAACCACGGATATTCCCATTTGTCAGGCATGGATAAAACATCCGCGATTTTTAAATGCTCCCATCCTGCATTTCGCCCCTGCTTCCGTTCTTCCGGCGGATGAATATTATGTGTATCCCCTTCTAGCCAGCGTTCTATATCAAACTGGTAAAACTGTTTGCTCCATAATAATCCCGCAAAGGCCTGCCGTTGTATATTGGCATTATCTGCCGAAATATTTTGCGGCAGCAGATTTTTATAAAATTCATCTGCTTCTTTTTTCCGGTCGGTAAATACGGTATTAAATGTTTCATTAAAAGGTTGCTGCAATTCATCTTTACTTAACCTTAAAAAAATTTTTTGAGATTGTTTTGCCGCTATGGATAAGCGATATACCGGGGAAAATTTTGTACCGCTGCTTTTATTTTGCAACTGTTGCTGTAAACCTGGCTGATGATGAACAACCGCATCATGAAAAGCATCTTTTACAAACACAGATTCATTTGCATAACCAAAAACTCTTTCCGTATTGGTTTCATTTTCCGTCATCAGCGTTTCGTCAGTAGCCTGGTGATAAAAATAGTAACTGCCTAACCTTTCATGCGTTGCTTTTACAATACCGGCATTGGTTAGTGATGGCTGTTTTTCAAGCAACGGTTTTTGTAGCGTATTACCAAACAACCAGCGGTTGCGAAACCATAGTGTAGGCAATACAGCAACCGGTGCTTCTTCGTTGCCCCGGTTGGTAATTTTTATTTCAATACAAATATCTTCCTCAGCATATTTTGCATATTTTACCCTTACATCGAAATAATTATTTTCGTTAAAGATGCCGGTATCCAATAACTCAAATTCGGTGGCTGTTTTTGGAAGGCTGCCATTTATATCCACCAGCTGTTTATAAGGAAAAGCAGCCTGAGGATATTTGTACAAATATTTCATGTACGAATGGGTGGGTGTATTATCAAGGTAATAATACAGTTCTTTTACATCCTCACCATGGTTACCTTCCGTATTGGTTAAGCCAAATAAGCGTTCTTTTAAAATAGCATCTTTACCATTCCACAGGGCAATAGAAAAACAAAGATTTTGATGCATATCACAAATGCCTGCAATGCCATCTTCGCCCCAGCGGTACACACGGCTTCTTGATTGGTCGTGCGTAAAATAATTCCATGCATCACCAGCTGCACTGTAATCTTCTCTAACGGTTCCCCATTGCCGCTCACTCAGGTAAGGACCCCATTTTTCGAGCGGCACTTCTTTTAGGGCATTGGCATTAAGGCGTTGCTGTTCTGCAGAAATATTTTTTGATGGCATTATTGTTTTTTTACACAGTAGCAGTATTGCTATTTGAAAGGTTAGGTGTAATAGTATATTGGGGACGTTTCAAATTTTAGCACTCCGTGATCTCCCCCCGCTTTATCACGATGCTTCAGAACCCTTTACAGTAAAGATTTTTTTTAATGCAACATAAGATTAGATACGATTATCCACCTGTTGAAAAGCCTTTAAACACTGTCATGCCGCCATCAATAAACATGCTTGCACCGGTGATGTAATCACTGTCATCACTTGCTAAAAATACTGCCAGTTTGCCTATGTCGTCGGGTACGCCAATACGGTCGTATGGAATCAGGGTCATCAAACTATTGTATGCTTCGGGGGTATCCCAGGCAGATTGGTTGATGGGTGTTTTAATGGCACCGGGACAAATACCGTTTACCCGGATTTTTTGCCCGCCATATTCCTGCGCCAGGCTTTGCATCAGCATTTTAATACCACCTTTGCTGGTGGCATAGTTGGCGTGGCCACCCCAGGGAATCAGTTCATGTACACTGCTCATACATATAATTTTTCCACAGGCAATAGAACGCTCCGGTACAATGCCTCTGCGTAAAAATTCTCTGATCGCTTCCCTTGCACATAAAAATTGCCCGGTTAAATTGATGTCTATCACCAATTGCCATTGGGCTAATGTCATTTCATGAAATTTTGCATCCCGTTGCAAACCGGCATTGTTCACTAAAATATCAACCGTTCCAAACTTTTGTACAACTTGCTGAAACATACTGATCACCTGGTCTTCTTTGCTTACGTCTGCCTGTATGGCCACCGCATTGGAGCTTAAGGATTTTATTTTTTCTACCACCGCATCGGCTGCATCGGGATTTACTACATAATTCACCACTACATTGGCACCAGCTTCGCCCAATGAAATGGCCACGCCTTCGCCAATGCCTGAATTGGCACCTGTTACCAAAGCTGTTTGTCCGTTTAATTTTTTTTCTGACATAGTTATATTTTATCTTTTGAAAAATAATTTTACCGGTACTTTATTTTGTACACTAAAATGATGCTGGCAAATACCAATGTTACGGCATTGGCAATCATTACGGGCATGTTGCTGCTGAAAAGCCCGAAAAGAAACCACAGTAAAGTACCCAATGCAAAAAGCGAATACATAAAAAGTGATATGCCACTGGTATCTTTTGTTTGAATGGTTTTAACAGCTTGCGGTAAAAACGATGCAGTAGTTAATATTGCGGCAGCAAAGCCTGTGATCGTGATTATATCCATGTACGATTAATAAGTTATTAGTCTTGTCTGGTTTGCTTTCCAAATCCTAACCTTAATTTAAGGCATTTCAATATACAGCGGAATTGCTGGAAGCTGCACAAGATATGCTACATAGAATAGGAACACAAATAACGCGGATTTTAACTGGCGGGCGGAATATCAATTTAGAGAAATTGATATTCCGCTGATGAGTTTTCGCAAAGTGAAAAATAAATCCGGTTCAATCTGTGCCTTCAGCGTTGTAAGTGTTTCTATTTTATGTTGGTAAGCAATATAATATTTAGCAGGTTAACAGTTAGTTATTGTAACAGTTTAAAGCCATCCAATGATTCTGGATTTAGCCAGCCTTTAAAAAATAGTAATATTCGGGTGCTGTTTTTTGAAACGGGTATCCTCTACAAAAAGCGCAAGAATCAATTTGGTAATATTTCCATAACCTGCTGGTAACATTTTATTAAAACCGGGCTATTAGCTTGCATTATTGTTTATTCAAATTACTTTAAATGAAAAACCTTCCTGATTTGCGCAGTTGCAGGTGGTATTTTTTGGGTTTACTGGTATTGTTAATTACCTGTGTTTTATCATTGACGATGTACAGCAAGTCTGCCTGTTTTATAGCATTGAACACTTATCATCCTTACGGGTTAAATGTATTTTTCATCAACTATACTTTTATCGGTGATGGTATATTTGCATTGATGCTTACCGCCCTGATTTATTTTTATTTTAAAAGAAAACAAGAGGGTGTTGCCATGCTGATATCTTTTATCATTTCTGGTTTGGCAGTGCAAATAATGAAAAACCTTATCAATTCCCCCAGGCCAAAATTATTTTTTGAGGCTGGCCAGTATTTACATTTTATTGACGGAGTAAGCCTGGCAAATAATTCCAGTTTTCCATCCGGACATACCGCTTCTGCTTTTGCAATTGCCACAGTACTTGTGATAATGATGGGTAATAAAACAGGACATTTATTTATTTTACTGGCTGCAGCATTGGTTGGTTACTCTCGTATTTACCTGGCACAGCATTTTTTGCTGGATGTATTTATTGGGATAATTATTGGCACCGTATCAGGCATATTATCTGTCTATCTTGCAATGAATTTAAAAGAGATAAAAGCATCTGTGCGTAAAATTCAAAATTCTAAAACCAACAACAACCTGTTAAGATCACCTGCCGCCGTACAAACCACATGAGTATATTATTTGGTGCAAGGTTATTAAAATACGGCCTGGTGGGATTAACCGGAATGGGACTGGACTTTTCTGTTACCTGGCTTTGCAAAGAAAAATTACAGTTTAATAAATACCTTTCCAATTCATTTGGTTTTTGTGCAGCCGTTATTAATAATTTTTTACTGAACCGATACTGGACTTTTGCAGGTACAGCCCATCCATTTACAGAGCAACTGGTGAAATTTGTGCTGGTAGCTATTACAGGGTTATTGATCAATAATATTATTCTGTACCTGCTGGTGAAAAATCTCCGCCGGAATTTCTATTTCCTCAAACTAATTGTAATTGGCCTTGTGTTTTCCTGGAACTATATAGTTAATTTTATCTTTACATTTAATTAACCCCTGCTTGAGTTATAAAAGGAAAACACTACTGTTAATTGCTATTGGTACGCTGGTGCGGTGCCTCGTTGCGTGTACTATCGAACTGGGTAATGATGAAGTGTATTACCGTATGTATGCCCAGTACCTGCAATGGAATTATTTTGATCATCCGCCGGTAGTTGGCTGGCTCATAAGAACCACCACTGCCAATCTTTTACTGGATAGTGAATTTTTTATCCGGCTTGGTGCCATTGTATCAGCAGCAATTACTACATGGATATTTTTTTTAAGTGGAAGAAAACTGAATGGTGAATACACGGGCTTTTTAGCTTCGTTGATTTATACCGCCACCCTTTACGGAAGCATTATTGCGGGCATATTTATTTTACCGGATGCTCCGCAAATGGTATGCTGGTCTGCAGGCTTGTATTTGCTGATTGCCATTTGCGGCGATAACCTAAGTGCAGCAAAAAAAAATCAGGCACTGATATATTTCGGAATTGTTGCGGGTGCAGGAATGCTTTGTAAAATTCATACGTCTTTTTTGTGGCTGGGATTTTTGCTTTATATAATATTTTACGATCGCTCCCTGTTAAAACTATCCGCCCTGTATATTTCCTGCATGATAACAATATTGTTTTTTTATCCTGTAATACAATGGAATATTGACAATCATTTTGCAACCTGGTTATACCACAGTAAAAGAGTGGTCGTGGCAACAGGCGGACTAGATCCTGTATCTTTTTTAACCTTTGCAGCGGGACAATTTTTTTATTGCAATCCTGTTATTTTTCCTTTTATTATACTGGCCTCTGTTGCAGCAATTAAAAATAAATTGCTCATTGCGCTGCCTCAAAAAAGATTATTGCTGTTTAGCAGTTTACCCCTGATTGCTGCGGCCACTTTAATTTCATTTTTTAAAAATGTTTTACCACACTGGACAGGGCCCGGCTACAGCGGACTAATTTTATTAACTGCCTGTTATTTTGCAGCACAAAAACGGGTAAACGGGTTTAACACCAATGCAATTCCAACAGCTTTAAAATGGGCAACAGCATTGATTCTGGTGATTATTACAGCAGGTGTTTTGGTGATAAATTTTTTACCGGGTACATTGGGTAAAAAAGACAGCGTGTTATTGGGAGAGGGTGATTTTACATTGGATATGTATGGCTGGAAGGACGCAAAAGCAAGGTTTGTTGAAATACAAAAAAAGGAGGAACAGGCAGGGGTAATGAAAAAAGACGCGATCATTATCAGTAACAAATGGTTTTCGGCGGCACACATCGATTTTTACATTGCGATGCCTTCCAAGATAGATGTAGTTGCCATTGGCGATATAAGCGACATCCATCAATATGCCTGGCTAAATACTAAAAGAAAAAAACTGAAGCCGGGAGATGATGCCTGGTGCATTGTTCCATCGGAAAATTATTTTGATGTACTGCATAGCTTTGCTCCGTTGTTTCAGCGTTCCCTTCCTGCCGATACAATCAGGCAAAAAAGAAATGGAGAGAATTGCCGCCTGTTCTACGTTTATAAATTTAAAAACTATACCGGCAAATAAGCCTTTCTTTAAAATTTTCGCAACAATATAAATTTCCCTGTTTATAAAGAAGCGTGTATATTGGTTTTGAAAATTCAACAATATGGCGGGTAAAAATAAATCTCCTGAATTAAATGCAGACGGGCGTATCTGGATCACCACACCCGAGGGAAAATTGATTGGTAAGGGTCGCATAGAATTGATGGAAAAAATTAAACAACTGGGGTCAATCAGACAAGCAGCTGCAGCCATGGAAATGTCTTACAGGCAGGCCTGGCAACTGATTGATGATATGAATACCAAAGCAAAAACTGCCCTGGTTATTTCTCAAAGAGGCGGCAGGGGTGGGGGAAACGCAGTTGTTACCGAACAGGGGGAAGCCATTATTAAGCAATTCAATTCGTTTAACCAAAGGTTTCAAAAATTTTTACTGCTGGAAGCGAAAAAAATTAATCTTTAAAATTTTTTTATATCTCTTTAATCTTTTAATTTCA
Organism: Ferruginibacter sp.; assembly: GCF_014377975.1. Classification (GTDB taxonomy): domain Bacteria; phylum Bacteroidota; class Bacteroidia; order Chitinophagales; family Chitinophagaceae; genus Ferruginibacter. The sequence goes on along the minus strand of NZ_JACMOO010000131.1, from coordinate 13,913 downwards.
GTCGTTATTCATTTTTAGGAATAACGATTGAGAAATATTAGTTTAAAATTTATGATAAAAATAACTGCCACTTCGCTTGTTTTAATTTTTTTTATGTTGTGTGCAAGGGCGCAAGAAATTACCGCAGCTAAAAAAAAATCAACGGACTCTGCCGCATTAATGAATGAAGTAGTGCTGACTGCATCCAGAATACCGGAAAAAATATTGCAGTCGCCGGTAAGTATTGAAAAAGTGGGGATACAATATTTTAAAAATTCTGCCGCACCTTCGTTTTTTGATGCGCTTGAAAATGTAAAGGGGGTACAAATGATTGTACCGGGCATGGGTTTTAAAGTAATTAATACAAGAGGTTTTGCCAATACCACCAATGTACGTTTTGCGCAGTTGGTAGATGGGATGGATATACAGGCTCCACATATTGGCGGTCCAATCGCCAACGCACTGGGCCCAGGCGACCTCGACATAGAGAGCGCAGAAATTATCACCGGTACCGCTGCTGCCTTATACGGAATGAATACTATTAACGGGCTGGCAAATTTTATTACATTAAGCCCTTTTACCAGCCAGGGTATTAGTGTGCAGCAAAAAGTGGGTATCAATCATTTATCAGATGCCAACAGTGCTGCAAAAATATTTTCTGAAACAAGTATCCGGATAGCGAGGGTACTTTCTCCAAAATTTGCTTTTAAAATGAACGGCACTTTTACCAGGGGGTACGATTGGATAGCCGACGACCATACTGATCTTAACGCAGCAGCCAATGCAACACTGTCGTTAACGGGGGCTAATAATCCGGCAATGGATCCGGTAAACGGCTATGGTAATGAATCATCCAACAGAAGAACACTTTCACTGCAGGGCAAAAATTATGTAGTTGCCCGAAGCGGATATTACGAAAAGCAGGTGGCTGACTATGCGCTTCAAAATGGAAAAGGTGATGTAGGGTTATTTTATAAAATAAACAACGAAGCCGAACTTTCATATAGTTACCGGTTTGCCGTGATGGACAATATTTACCAGCGATCCAACAGGTTTCGGTTGGAAAATTATACGCTGCAGCAACATGGGGTAAAATTAAAAACAAAGTCGGTAACGGTACAGGCTTACTGGAACCGGGAAAACACCGGTAACTCTTACAACCTGCGGTCGATGGCTGAAAATACCGATAAAGCTTTTAAGAGTGACGACAATTGGTTCAGCGATTATACAAGCAGATTTAATTCATCCGTAGCAGGTGGTGCAGCAATAGTGAATGCCTTACAGTCTGCACGATCCTTTGCGGATTCGGGCAGGCTACAACCTGGAACAGCAAAATACGAGGCTGTATTTAATAAACTAAAAAACATCAACAACTGGGATTCGGGCGCAGCGCTCAAGGTTAGGGCAAATCTAATTAATATAGATGGTCAAATCAATTTAACGGAGGATTTACTGGCAGGGTTTAACCGCACTACCGGAGTAGAATTGCTGGCAGGTTTTGATTACAGAACCTACGTTGTTATACCCGATGGAAATTATTTTATAAACCCAGTAGGCGGAAAAAAAAATGATAACCTGGTATATGGAAAAACCGGTGGATTTATTTCGGCTACAAAAGAATTTTTTAAAAAGAAATTAAAAGCAGGCGCATCGCTACGGGCAGACAAGAATGATTATTTTTCAACAACCTGGAACCCGCGTTTTACATTGGTATATTCTTCAGCCAGTAAAAATAATTTCAGGCTAGCGTATCAGAGTGGTTCCCGGTTTCCAGGTTTGTTTGAAGGATTTTCCAATGTAAACAGTGGAGGTGTTAAAAGAGTGGGGGGCTTGAAAGTAATGTCGGATGGTGTATTTGAGCATTCGTATTTAAAAGCTTCTATTGATGCATTCCAGGCTGCGGTTACAAAGGATGTAAACACAACGGGTATTTCCAAAAATGAAGCCATCAAAAAAAATGCATCTTTACTCGTAAAAAATAGTTACACCTATTTAAAGCCTGAAAATATAAAGTCTGTTGAGATGGGCTACAGGGGTGTTTTTCTGCAGTCTAAATTATTTTTAGATATTGATTTTTATTACAATATTTATCACTTCTTCATTGCGCAGGTGGAAGCGAGCGTACCCAAAACACAACTACCGGATTCCATTTCATTTTATCTCAACGATAAAAAATTACAGGATCGTTACCGGCTATGGACAAATTCAAAAACCACCGTGTATAATTATGGTGGCAGCGCAGGCGTAAAATATAATTTTGGTAAATATTTTTTGATCGGCGCCAATATAAGTTATGCATCGCTTGATAAAAAAACCAGCAACGACGGGTTAGAAGATGGCTTTAATACGCCCAAATGGATGACCAATATTTCTGTATCAAATCCACATTTGTATAAAAACTTTGGCGCTGGCATTACCTATAGATGGCAGCGTAGTTATCACTGGCAATCCTTTTTGGTGAACGGGCTGGTGCCTGCTTACCATACTGTTGACATGCAGGTAAATTATGCATTTACCAAACCACAGCTCGGGTTAAAACTGGGTACCTCCAATTTATTCAATCACTATTATTATTCATTTTTGGGTGGCCCGCATGTAGGTGGCTTTTATTATCTCACATTGACCTGCAATGTAGATCGTAAATAAAATAATTGCAGAAGTACGCAAATAAGCAGCGCTTTATATTCACCTAATAATCCCTTCAGAATTTCTCGGGCATTGTCAACAACAGGATACTGCAACAGTTAAAAAAATGTTTGCGGATATAAGCTTCGCTTCAAAATATGTTTTTATGTGTGGTATGCCAATAAATGGGGGTATGTAGGATACAGTTTATTTTAAATGGTAAAACAGATAGTTTTTGTTCAAAAGAATGCGAAGGAGCGTTTGTAAAAAAGTTAGCTGGTATTTGAAAAGAAAGCAGGCAAATCCTAATTTGCAAAAGACCTTCTATAGAAAAATATATTTTTAATTGCGGAAGTTGTGGTGCAATATCCAAACATAGATATAAGGTATATATCTATTTTAAAAAAAATCTTTCAACAGTCCAGTAAGCTGCAATAACTGCGATGATGATTGACAACGGAATCACTATTTTTTTTCTGTAAAAAGGCTTATTGCTAAAAGGAAGTCCAATTAAAAAAAATGCAGCTAATATCACAGTTATCTGACCCAGTTCTACGCCCAGATTAAACATCAATAAAGAACTTAAGTATGAATTTTGTGGAAGGCCCAGTTGGGTTAATGCGCTGGCAAAACCCATTCCGTGTACAAGCCCAAATAAAAATACAACACCAATGCGGCTGACTTTTAACCGGGGAGAAAAAATATTTTCCAGTGCCACATATACAATAGACAATGCGATTACTGGCTCTACAATACTGGCAGGCGGCTTAATTATCTGGTACATGGCCAGGCCAAGGGTAATGGTATGTGCCACAGTAAAAGCTGTGGCTTGCCACAATATTGGTTTTAGTTTTGGGTTAAGTAAATACAAGCTGAGTACAAACAAAATATGATCAAAGCCCAGCGGAATAATGTGCGTAAAACCAAGCTGCAGGTAAATACTCAGGACTTCCGATTTACTAAGGGAAGAAAGATCAACATCATGCGCAAATACACTTTGGCAGAGCAGGAAGAGCAGCATTGTACATCCAATTGACCTATAGTAATATTTGAATGGAGGATTATTCATGTATACCAACAGCTAAGTTATTTAATTTAAACATAGCCATGCAGATGTAAGCAGAATTACATGACAAAAAAGTGACAGCATTTGATTGCCGCCACTTGTTGTAATGAAAAGAAAAATCATGGTCGAATAAAAATTATAGAGCACATAGGGAAATTTTTTGTCTGCCTTATTTAAAAAAATACGTAAAACCTGCCTTAAATGCAAAAGGTGTTCCCGGTGTAAAACATACTTCATTTACAGATTGGGCTTCACCCTTCAAACGGGTTTCGGTATCAAACTGCGTTTCTTTCCATTTGGTATTAAACACATTGTTTACTACCAGTCCAATCTCGTATTTCGGTTTGGTATAATTTAATACAGCATCGGTAATAAAATATCCTTTTGCAGTAAGGCTATAATTTTCATTGGCTGGCCGGTCTCCTACAAACCTATAACGGAAACTACCGTTGAAACCATTTTTATTGGTATAGGTAAGTCCTGCACTGCTTGTCCACACAGGTGCAAGCGGAATATAATCAGCTCCTTTAGCGTTGCCAGCAGCACGGCCCCTGGCATAGTTTACATCCACATCAAAATATAAAGATTTAACCGGCTCATACCTGCCCGAAAAATCAAAACCAACCCTGCGGGTGTTTCCACTAAATTCCACAAAGCCTCCATCGCCGCTGTACACGTTTTCCTGCTGAAGGTAAATGTACCATGCTGCTACATTAACAATAATATTATTTGCCGGCTTAAATACGCTGCCAATATCTGCACTGTATGCAGAAGGTAAAGCAAAAGCAGCATTGTTGATAACAGCACTTCTGGTATCATTGGAATGAAATCCCTTGCCACTGGTAAGATAAAATTGAAGTGCCTGATTGGCATGATAATAAATGTTCAATTTAGGACTTACAGTATGGGCATTTGTATTATAGGTTCCTGCACCTGGTAGAGTGGTATCACTGGCTAATTTGTTTTTATACTGATAAAAGAACTGGTCAAAACGAAGGCCAGCATTGATGCTAAAATGTTCGTTGAATTTAAGTGTTTCGCTTACATACGGAGATACAGACAATTCTGAAACGTCTCCCAGTTTTATTTGATTTAAAGTTATATACCTGTCTTTGGTATGCGACAATCCTGAGTTGTTCGTCAAATCATTTCTTACCTGTACACCCAGTTCAGTATTTAGCCTGTTATTACCAAGATAACCGGTGTGAACATAGCTGCCATTATAACCCATTAAATTTCTTGATTCCTTTTGCCTGATCTCATCTCCATTTGCAGTATCCACCAGAAAGAAAGTAAAATTGGTATGCAGGTCAAAATGAGTATTGGAGTAGTATAATTGATTTTTGATTACGTCTCCATTATTCAACGAGGTTAGCAACTGTACATTAAAATTAGTACGGTAGGTGAGTCCTCCTTCAAAAGGATCAAGAGCTCCATAAAAACCAATGATTCCTTTGTTCACCGCACGATCCGGTATCTGGCCGGAGGCATCCCATTTGCTCCAGAAAGTTGTAGCAGACATGTTGAGGTAACTATGCTTTGAAATTTTACCATTGTATTTGGTAAACAGATTAAAGCGTTTAAAATGCTGGGGGTTATCAAAATAGGCGTCTGAATAACGGTATTCACTGGCCACGTACCAGGATTGTTGGTTAGCTGTTGCCTTTTCGTTTAGCAGGTTAAACATCGTCATCAGGCGGTAAGTATTAAACTGGCCTGCTTCTACCTTTACCATATTTTGTTTAAGAAAGTTTCTTGTATTAAAATCTACAAAACCGGTGGTGGCAAAATCTCCTTTGGATGCAGTGTAAGGGCCTTTTTTAAAATCAACATTGTCGATAGTTTCCGGAATAATAAAATGGGTATCAGCATACCCTTGTCCGTGTGCATGCGACACCATATTAACCGGCAACCCATCTACCTCCTCCCTGAAATCAGTTCCATGATCGGCATCAAATCCGCGTAGAAAAATTTGTTCTGCTTTGCCGCCTCCCTGGTGCTGCCCGATAACAATGCCAGGAATAATCCGCAGTATTTCCTGAGAATTATTTACGCCACGCATGGCAATATCGACTTTACTGATGGACTTGTATTGTTCTCCTGCATGTGCAGATATGGTAATGTCTTTTAAAGACATTGACTGGGTAACCAGGCGGATACTATTGTTACTATCTTTAAAATCTTTTAAAGTTACGGTGGCTGCTTTATGGCCTAAAGACGTTACAACAAAACTAACGTCACTACTTTTATCCGTTTTAAAAGAGAACGTTCCCAATGCATCACTGATAGCAGTTTTTTTTGAAGGCAACATGGTTACAGAAGCACCTTCAATAGTAGTATTGGAACTGGCATCCACTATGCTCCCTCTAACAATACTTTGTGCAGTTACCATGGAAGAAAAGAATATCATAAACATAACAGTACAGAACAAACTATAATAGTTGACATATTTCATAAAAAATTTATAAAGAATAAAAAAATGATCATAGATATGCTGTATAAGCATACTAAGTTATTCAGGCATACAGTTATAAAAGGCATTATTTATCAGCGCCTAACGTTTACATCAAACAGACCACTGTACTACTAAAGGTTGTTTAAATATAAACCCTGTCTACAGAAATAATAGTACTGGTTTCTAGCTTCATAAAAGCGATGCAACTGTAAATAAAATTGGCGGGAAGATGATAATGCTTTCTTATACTCTTGGAGGAGGATAATTGTTTTTTACATTGCCGTTTAAAAGATCTGGGGAAGGCCGTAACAAATAATTAGTAGCCAGGTCAGCAACAATAAAATTATTTTTAAGGCAAGATGTTACAAGATGCTCGTTGGTAAGATTATCTTTTTTCAAATTAGACGAAGTGCTTTTGTCAGATTTTTGATCTTTAATATCCCGGGCAATTTCATAGTGTACATGATATTTACCATTTTCATAATGCACTGTAGCCATATGGTGCGCATAAAAAAATGTGTGGCTGATTACATCATTAATATAAGGAAGTACAGGCTTCAACATAACCACAGCGTAGCTCAGTAAAATAATATAAAGCAGCAGTTTTTTCATGTCTAATACTGTATCCGGATTATCCCGGTATTTGTTAAGCTACGATAAAAAAGTAATTCTGGTTCTTTTTTAAAAAAAAATAAATAATTGATTTATAAAGGTCTTGAGGTAGTTGTAAAGACGGATAAAGAAAATTGCGGGTAACAGGCAATTGCTGTTCTTTAAAACGATTTTAGTATAGAAGTATCTTTTATTTGATGCCGCAAAAAAATTGCGAAGGAACGCTCCTGTTGCTGAGTCTGCATACCTATTACCGGCATCGGGATGAATCCTGCACTTTAAATTAATTGTAGTTGAATTCACAAAAATTTACTGACAAATAATATTGGGTATTTAGTATATATTCTACCATGAAAAATAGGATTGACAAAATTGAGAAGGGTTTGCTGAAACTAATTGAAAGTAAAAGAGAAAGCACCGGCAATAAATAAACGTTCGGTTTATCCATTCTGGAAAGCTGTTTAAAAATATAATTTTGGAAACACATGAATAGTCAACCGGATGAATAATGATCGTTATAAACACCCTGCAGAAATCTTTATTGCTGTAATGAGTACGCCAATAAAATCGTTTTTTTTTTGCCGGATGTCATTCACAGTTTGTTGCGCAGTAAAAACAAATCAACGTTAGTTAATAAACATCACATTTTATGTTCATAAGAAAAAAACTACAAAAAGACAGATGTTGTTACGAGCAATTATTAATTCAGCTGCTGCGTTGTAAGTTGACTGCACAGGTAGTAATAATTTAACCTGAACTTGTATGAAGAATAAACCGTTTATTATTTTTGAGATGCCAGGTATTTTTAAAAATGGTATGCCGGTAAAAAAAATAATTTCATTTATTTTATTGAATTCTATTTTATTTTTTTCCAGTGCGCAGGAAATTAAAATGTATACAGGTATAAACCTTGTAGTAAAGGGGAATGTTTATCTTGTTGTAAATAATATTGCTTTTAAAAATGATGGCGCTTTTATAAGCGATAGCAGTACGGTAGTTTTTACAGGCAATACGGATACAAGTATTACCTATATATCGGGCAGCAGTATTACAAGATTCAATAATTTAACACTGGTCAAATCTGCTTATGGAATAGCTTTACAATCTCCGGTAGAAGTAAAAAATGTTTTAACAGTTTCAAGAGGAAACTTATATACTGAAAGCAACCTTACATTACTATCCGACATTACCAATACCGCAAGGCTTGCGGCGGTTCCTTCGTCAGGGGCCCATATTTATGGTAAGGCAATAGTGCAAAGATATATTCCTGCAAGAAGATCCTGGAGGCTGTTGACAGCTCCTGTAACTGATGCTTCCACTATTTACGCAAGCTGGCAAAATGGAGGCGTTTATGCAGCTGGCAAAGGAATGTACGTGAGTGGGTCCATTCCTTCGATGGCAAACGGTTTAGATGCCAGTGCGCTCAATAACCATCCTTAAAAATGTGGAGCTTTGCAACACAGACTTTTACTAACGTAACCAAAACCAATTGCGTTTGCTATCTTACTAATAATGGCAGCGCTGATAATGTGGGATATTTTGTATTTATAAGAGGCGACAGAACGTTCAGTAATTTTACCGTGGGTAATACCAACGTTACCACCTTAACCAGTATCGGACAATTGCAAACGCAGGCACAGGTTTTCAATGCTTCTGCAGCAGGTGGTGGTTATACCTTAATTGGTAATCCATATGCATCATCCATTGATTTTAATTTAGTAACCAGAAATAATTTATTAAAACGTTTTTATGTGTGGGATCCGGCATTAAACGTAACCGGCGCGTATGTCACCATAGATGATTTTTATAACACAGGGGTTTATAGTAAATCGGTAGGAGCTTCTCCACAAACCAACGAAATTCAATCATCACAGGCCTTTTTTGTAGAAACGTCCGCCGCCGGCGCAGCGGCTTTAACCATTAACGAAAATGCTAAATCAATCAGTGATATCAGCAGTATGTTCCGCCCGATGGAACCTGTGCCTGCAATGGTTAAAGCGGGTAGCATAAGAACAAACCTTTATCTTTTAAATACTGATAATTCAAAGGTATTGGCAGAAGGCAATCTTGTTGAATTTGGAAGTGATTTTTACAGCGGCGTTAGCAACCAGGATGCCTTGAAATTTGGTAATGTCAATGAAAGCCTTGCAGCTATTCGAAATGGCATTGCACTGGCTATTGAAAGAAGGCCTGTGATTAATTTAAACGATACTATTTTCTTAAAGCTAACAAAAACTACGGTTCGTAGCTACCGGATAGAGATAATACCGCAAGGCCTTTTTCCGCAAAACGTAGCCGCTTTTTTTGAAGATAGTTATTTAAAAAGCAGAACTGCGATAAGTATTTTGGATACATCTTATTTCAACTTTATCCTTGATGCAAATGCAGCTTCCGCAGTTGCAACCCGTTTTAGAATTGTTTTTAAATCTTTAACAGTATTACCGCTTTCATTTACCTCAATAAAAGCATACCCGGTAAATAATGATGTGAAGGTTGCCTGGCAGGTGCAGGAAGAGCTAAATATTTCAATGTATGAAATAGAAAAATCGGTAAATGGTGTAGATTTCAAATTTGTAAATACCACCGCAAAAAAATCAACTGGCAATTATTCCTGGATAGACCAGGCTCCTTTTGCAGGCAGAAATTATTATAGAATAAAAAGTATTGATCAAAGTGAAGTAATAGTGTATAGCCCAATTGTAGCTGTGGTAGTAGCCGGCCATGGTACTAATTTTACAATAGTTCCCAATCCTGTTAAAGGAAAAGTTATCAACCTTCAATTTGCAAATCAAACGAAGGGTAGTTACCAGTTCAGTTTAATGAATAGCTCAGGACAGCAGGTATTTAGCAGTATGGAACAAATTAGCAACAACAGTACATCAAAAGTATTAAATATCCCTGCTGTTTTGCCAGCAGGAATTTACAAGTTACAAATTGCAGGCCCTGCAAATATTAAAGAAACACAAAAACTAATAATCAAAGAATAAGGTATCTGAAATAAAAAATAATTTTTTACATGTTAAGAAAATAAGCACCTTTTTTTTAAAGTTTAGCCATTGCATATTTCTTACACTCAATTATCCAGCAACACCATGAAAAATTTATTTCCCTTATTTTTAGTTGCATTCCTGAGCCTTGTACATACAGCCAGTGCCCAAAATATTGCTATTAATACTGACGGCTCTTTACCCGATGCAAGTGCAATGCTGGATATTTCCAGCACCGGCAAAGGTTTTCTTGCACCAAGGATGACCACTACCCAGCAAAATGCAATTTTACTGCCGGCAAAGGGGTTGTTGATTTTTAATATAACCAATAATATTTTTAAGGTAAATACCGGAACGGCCACGTCTCCTTTTTGGTCAACGCTTAACGCTTCTGATAATAACTGGTTGGTAACAGGTAATGCAGAAACCAGTTCAGCAAGTAATTTTCTGGGCACTGTTGATAATGTGTCTTTAAGATTTATAAGTAATAACACAGAAAGAATGGTGATAGATAGTACAGGCAATGTAGGCATTGGCAATACGAATCCAAACTCTACTTTATCCGTAACGGGTTCACAAAGTGCGAGCTTTAAGAGTGTCATGGGCTCATATACTTTTTTAAACACTGATTTTGTAGTAATCAATACCGGGGGTGCCGCTACATGGACACTCCCGGCAGCAAGCTCCTGTTCAGGCAGGGTGTACAGGTTAATCAACCATGGCACCCTTTTGACGATGATAACCTTATCAGAAGCTGTTATGTTAGAAAGTGCAAATTCTACTGTTACTCTTTCTAGTGCACGAAATGTTAATACTTATGAGATAATTTCTGACGGATTTCTGTGGCGAAAAATGAATTAGCCTACAGCGGCGGTTAACAAGCTCAACCCACATTGTAGCTTATTGGAAAATAAGCCACTCGCAGCATGGCTTTTATTTTTTTGAGTTCCTCAAGTGGAACTACAGATTTTTTGAGAAAATGGCGGAGGTTTAAATTCTAATACTGCGTAAATACTGGTTATCTGCGCTGCCGGTTCACTACGCTGCCGGAGGGTGATTGGCCGATGCTAATCGTTGTCCATTATCCTGGTCACTATTTCTTGTCATTATTATTCCCCCATTGGTTGTGGATATAATTTTATTTTTGTTACTGCCTTATGGTGTTTTGTACCTAAAAATCCAACAGTTTTAGCTGAAGATTTGCCGTGGATGGTTATTCTATTTTATGGTAGATGGATCTAAGATTGCAGTTGGTCGTTAAAAGTTTAAAAACCGGAGATATCCGATTGGCCGGGCGCCTGCCCAATTGCTAACCGTGATTATTTAAACAGTTTATGATACTTAATTTATAATTATAGCTGGCTGAAGCTTCAATGTGAGTTAACCAATAAAAACTATTAATTTCGCGGCATAGAATCTTAATTAATGATTACCCTGTTGAATACTTTTTTGTATGTACGTCGTGGAATGTTCCCCGCTTTAAAAAAGCATTTCTTGTAAACAATAAGTTATGTGGTTTCGGTGTATCCGTTCGGGCCTCTTGAGTAATATTATTGGAAGGCAATGCTGTATCTTCTACTATCTGATAATCTTTTCAGGATAGTTTAAAATTGCTGGTATTGATAAAGAGAGATGTTTTAAACGGATAAAATAAATTTATAATTATGCCATTTTCTTCCATTTTACACCGTGTTGGGCTAGCAGCCTGTATACTGCTGATAGTTTCCTGTTTTATGCCCTGGACTTACTATGCTGATTTACATATCCCCATAGACCAAAGGACTTTTACGGGATTAAAAAGCTATAATAACTATTATGGCAGGCCAGGAAAATTTCTAATAATAATAGGTGTAGTTAGTTTTGTTTTGATGCTATGGCCAAAAATTTTGGCGAAGATTATCAATATTTTAATAGCAACAATTGGAATGGTTTATGCAATAATTACTTTTAGAAGATTTACGTTAAGTTATCTTGATCATTACCCTGAAATAAAAATAGGCATAATAATTATGCTGCTGTCTTCCATTCTGATTTTAGTAGGCACAGCTTTTCCAAATATTAAAATTGACCAGAATAAAAAAAATTAATATTTTTTTACTTCTTTCGACCAGGCATCTTTTAAAGTAACCGTTCTGTTAAACACTAATTTTTCCGGAGTAGAGACTTTATCAAAACAGAAATAACCCTTTCTTAAAAACTGGTAACGGGCGGTTACTGTGCCTTCCAGCAGGGATGGTTCTACCCAGGCATTCCCGATTACTTTCAAAGAGTCTTTATTGATATATTCTTTAAAATCTCTTTCTTCGTTTGATGGATCTTCTACTTTAAACAGTCTTTCGTATAATCTTACTTCAGCAGGCAATGCGTGTTCAGCACTCACCCAATGGATAGTACCTTTTACACTAATGCCGCTTGTATCATTTCCACTTTTAGTTTCGGGTAAATAAGAACAATAAATTTCGGTTACTATTCCATCTTCATCTTTTGTAAAGCCATCGCATTGTACAATGTAAGCACTTTTTAAACGCACCCTTGCACCGGGTGCCAGCCTGAACCATTTTTTGGCAGCTTCTTCCATGAAGTCTTCTCTTTCAACCCACAACGTTTTACTGAATGGAACTATTCTTGTTCCATACGCATCATCAGGCCCGTTTTCACTTACCAGTTCTTCTGTTTGTCCATCCTGGTAGTTGGTAATGATTAATTTTACGGGGTCCAGTACGCCCATCACACGCAGCGCAGATTTATTCAGATCTTCCCTTAAACAAAACTCCAGCAAGCTAAAGTCTATCATATTTTCTCTTCTTGCCACACCAATTTTATCACAAAAATTGCGGATACTTTCAGCGGTAAATCCGCGGCGGCGCATACCGCTGATAGTGGGCATACGGGGATCATCCCAGCCCTGTACATGCCCTTCGGTAACCAGTTGAAGTAACTTTCGTTTACTCATTACTGTGTAGGTCATGTTCAGCCTTGCAAATTCATATTGTTGCGAAGGAAATATTTCCAGCTTTTCAATCAGCCAATCATATAATTCACGGTGGGGGATAAACTCCAGCGTACAAATGCTGTGTGTAATCTTTTCAATACTGTCGCTTTGGCCATGCGCAAAATCATACATTGGATAAATGCACCATGCATTGCCGGTGCGGTGGTGGTGGGCATGTTTAATACGGTACAGCAATGGGTCACGCAGGTGCATGTTAGGCGCTGCCATATCTATTTTTGCCCTCAATACTTTTTCCCCATCGGTGTATTTACCTGCTTTCATATCTGCAAATAACTGCAGGTTTTCTTCTGTTGTTCTATTGCGGTTCGGACTATCCATTCCTGGCACTGTTGGTGTGCCTTTTAACGTAGCTATTTCTTCCGCTGATAAGTCATCTACATACGCAAGTCCTTTTTTTATAAGATCAACCGCCAGCAGATACAACTGGCTAAAATAGTCAGATGCATACAATTCATTTTGCCAGTTGAAGCCCAGCCATTGCACATCTTCTTTAATGCTATCTACATATTCTGTATCTTCTTTTACCGGGTTAGTATCGTCAAAGCGCAGGTTGGTTTTTCCGCCGTATTTTAAACCTAAACCAAAATTAAGGCAAATGCTTTTTGCATGCCCAATATGCAGGTAACCGTTTGGTTCAGGCGGAAAACGGGTAAGGATGGTTTGGTATTTTCCGCTGGCTAAATCCGCTTCAATAATTTCTTCTATAAAATTCAGGCTCTTTTCTTCAGACATCTCGTTTAAACTTTGTTATGCAAATTTAAGGTTTGACAGGGTATAATTTTTGTTTGGATTTATTAAATGTGGTTAATAAAGTGATGCAAATAAGAAAAATCCTATTTTCAATTATATTGACTACAGGCTTCTTTCAATTTTGATTTCATTAACCCAGTGAGCTTTTATAGTTTGATCTTTACTACTTTTAGGGTAAGAGAGTATCAATATTTCAATTTCATAATTGGTGATCAACTGAAAATTTTTTTATGATATGTTAGCATCAATCCATTTTATTTTTTGTAAATCATGAATGAACTTTGATTTATAGGTTTAAGTAGAACGTTCACATTTCAAATATAGAGTTTGTTTTTAACTAATTAAATTAGTATTTTTATTCTAAATTATTTAGTTATGTTCAAAGGAATAAATGCGATTGAATTTAGTAAACGTTTTAAAAGCAAT
>NZ_JACMOO010000130.1 GCF_014377975.1 Ferruginibacter sp. | reverse complement strand
AAGAAAAGAATAAATAGGTCAAGCGAAATGAAAAAGCCATAGGCACCAAGACTAAGAAGGATGAGTAAGAAATAAAATTCCTTTGTCATTTTTGTCACATTCCACGAAACCAACACCCCGGCAATTACTACAAATGACGTTAATAATACCATGGCTACAGAAATACCGTCCACGCCTAAATGAAAAGTAATATGCCAGGCGGGAAACCAGTTGTACTGTAATTCAAATAACATTTGCGTCTCATTACCTTCTGATCTCTCATTGTTAAAAGCAAACAGCAATACAAATGCTAAAACAAATTGTGCTGCAGCCCCAATCAATGCAGCCCATTTAACCTGCGATGCATTCTTCATCAACAGTATAATAACCGCTGTAAGCAATGGTAGTAAAATCAGTACTAATAGATTCATTTATTTATTTTCGAATTTTTAATTTATTTGTATATCCTGCTGACCTCACCCCAGCCCCTTCAAAAGAGAGGAACTTGCAACTTCCTTCTTTAAAAAATTTTATTAACCTCATGACCTAAGCCGCTGTTTCCATTAAAAAATTATTCAGGATGCCAAACATAAATAAAAAGTACTGCCAAACCTATTACACCAGCTAAAAAATAAATAGCATATTGCTGTACTTTGCCAGACTGAAATCCCTTTATTTTTTCTGAAATAAACATAGTTGTATTGCCCGTTGCATTCACCATTCCATTTACAATATTTTTATCAAACCATGCTGCCGGCCTGCCAATAAAATTGAATATTAATTTTTTGGTGATAAACAAATACAACTCATCTATATAAAATTTATTGCAGGCCGCCCGGTACAATCCTCCCAACGATGCCGCAATAACCGCTGGTTTATTATTTTGATTTTTATACAACCACATGGCTGTAAAAATGCCTCCCAATCCTATTGCCACCGGGGCGATAGAAAACTGCCAGTGAAACACCGCCTCCAGAGGTTTGCCATCTGCAGTGATAAAATTTCCAAACGGAATAAAGCCTGCTAATGCCGCACCAACAGCCAATAAAATCAATGGCAGCATCATTGCAAATCCGCCTTCACCACGATGTTCGCCATGCACAATAACTCCCTTGTTCCAAAAGATTTTAAAATATAAACGGAACATATAAAAGGCAGTTAGTCCGGAGGTAAACAGTGCAGTGTAATAAATCATTTTATTGTGTTGCCATGCTGCCAGCAGTATTTCTTCTTTACTAAAAAACCCTGCAAATGGCGGTACGCCTGAAATGGCCAGGCAGGCTATTAAAAAAGTAATATGGGTGATGGGTAAATATTTTCTAAGTCCACCCATGTCTTTCATTTCGTTGCTGTGAATAAAGTGAATGACTGAACCAGCGCCTAAAAATAATAAGGCTTTAAATATTGCATGGGTAAAAAGATGAAACATGGAAGCTGTATAACCTGCGCCCAGATTAGCATAATCCAGGCTGCCTTCGATTAAATTGCTACCGGAAACCCCCAGTGAAAACATCATAAAACCTATCTGCGACATGGTAGAATACGCCAACACCCTTTTGATATCCGTTTGTGTACAGGCTATCACCGCAGCAAATAGAGCTGAGATAATTCCAACATACATTACTAAATGCATTGTACCAACAGCCATGCTAAAAACAGGAAACATTCTGGCCACCAGGTAAACACCTGCCACTACCATGGTGGCGGCATGTATCAAGGCAGATACGGGTGTAGGACCTTCCATTGCATCGGGCAACCAAATATGTAAAGGAAACATAGCGCTCTTTCCCGCTCCGCCAATAAATATTAATATCGTACCCCAGGTTAATGCGGAGGCTCCAAGAAACATAGAAGTATAAGCAGTATGCAGTTCATGACTGCCGTTAATTGTTAACCTTTCAATGAGTGTATTAAAATCCAACGTCTTTGCATGAAAAGATAAAATCAATATACCAATCAAAAAACCAAGGTCTGCAAAACGGGTAACAATAAATGCTTTTTTACATGCCGCAACGGCCAACGGCTTGTCGTAATAATAACCAATGAGCAGAAAAGAAGAAACCCCCACCAGCTCCCAGAAAATATACAGCTGAAAAATATTAGAAGCTATAACCAGCCCCAGCATCGAAAAAGTAAATAAACCAAGAAATGCATAATAGGTGGGAAATCTTTCTTCGCCCTTCATGTATCCCAAACTATAGATATGCACCATCAATGAAATAAAACTAACTACCACCAGCATCATTGCCGAAATAGGATCCAGCAAAATACCCATATCAATGGAAACACCCGGTGAAAATTGAAGCCAGGTAAATTGCAGCACGGTAATTTTTTGATACACTCCGTTCACTTTGCCATAGTCTAAAAAATATCCGTAAGCGGTATACAACGACAATGCTGCTGACACAAACAATAAAGCGGTCCCAACGATACCTGATGCAGACCTGATGTGCTTTCTTCCAAAAATACCGAGCAGTAAAAAGCCGGCCAATGGCAATAAAGGAATCAATAATAAACACAATGCTGAACCCTTTCCGGAAGGAAGAATCTGGAGCAATGGAATTTGTAAAAAATCATTCATACTATATTGGTCATTCTTTTTTATCTGTGTTTAAAAAACAGAGATAAGAACTTTTAAAATTTCATTTCCTCCGCATTTTCAACGTCAATGGATTGATGGCTTCTGTACAAATTAATGATGATGGCTATTGCAACTGCGGCCTCTGCAGCCGCGATAGCGATCACAAAAATTGAAAAGAATAATCCATCCATTTTGTTTGGCCATAAATATTTATTAAAGGCAATAAAATTCAGGTTCACACTATTCAAAACCAGCTCAATGCTCATCAGCATTGTAACAAGGTTTCGCCTGGTAAAAAAACCAAACACCCCTATAAAAAAAAGCGCAGCGCTAATAATCAACAAATGGTATAATCCAGGCTCCATCATGTTGTTGCAGGTTTAGAACGTAAAGCAATTACAATACAACCAATCAACGCCGCCAGCAGTAACATACTCACTACCTCAAAAGGTAAAGCAAATCCATTTTCATCAACGCTTAGCATCCTGTCACCAATATTGGATACGGTGGGTAATACAGGTTGTGCAGTTGTATTTTTAAATGAATACTGGTATAATTGCAGCATCGTTAAGGCAAAGCCACAAAAGGCTGCCAGTGCTGAAAACACCTGCCGTCCCATTTTTTGCCGGGGCAACAAATCACCTGCCTGCTGGGTTAAAAAAATAGAAAAAATGATGAGCACAGTAATGCCGCCAACGTACACTACTATCTGAACAGCCGCAACAAAATCGTACTGCATCCAAAAATAAAGTCCGGCAATGCCTATTAAAGAAAATAACAGAAATATGGCAGCACGAAATATCTGCCTGGTGGTAACTGCAAGGGCCCCACTAACTAAAGTAAGTGCAGCCAGCATATAAAATATGATTGTTGATCCGCTCATTTAAGGGTTTTGATTTCAGGCTTTAAAAACCTTTATTTATTCCAGTATTCGTTTTTATTTACACTTTTTTTTACGGCATTTGTATTTCAATTGATCATCGTTGTGTCACTCACTTTTACGACATACCCTTGAGGATCTTTGCCCACATAACATCAAGACTTCATTATCCTAATTGCACAGCCCACCTTTGGTATGCAAAGCATTTTCAACATCGTAACTATCAATTCCAGTCTTTCACCTTGACAGTTAGAGGGGGACATCTCCTACTCTACACCCTCTCTTATCTTCGACCCCGGTTTATTTAAAATCTTCGTCAGGTCGGCCCTATTATACACGCTGTGTTCAAATGTTTGCGCCATTTTGATAGCATCTGTGGGGCAAGCCACTATACATAAATTGCACATGGTACAAAGTTCAAGATGGTATACGAACTTATCAATCGCTTTTTTCTTTTTTCCCTCGGGGGTGATATCAAATTTGGTAATGATCTTAATGGTGGCGTTGGGGCAAGCCAGTTCACAGGCAGTGCATCCCGTGCAGGCATGCTCATTATTTTCATCATGCGGCATTACTACTTCGCCCTTAAATCTTTCCGGAAAAACAAGCGTAGCCCTGTTATCAGGATATTGCTGTGTAATGATCTCTTTGTGATGGGTAAAATAATACCAGGTGCGCCGAAGCCCAACCAGTAAAGATTTTATACCTAAAAAAACGTCGCGGATATATGCGGCCCCTGCACGCCGCGGCGGAGGATTTTTTGAGGTGTTTGTATCATTTAAAGTTTTATCCATTATCTAAAGTGTTCACTTTTCTTTTGTATTCTTTTCAAAAAAACTATAAAACTCAATTTTAAAGTTCCTGCATTTCGATACGTTTTGGGAACTAAAAATACCATCCCAAAATTGCCATCAACGTTACCAGCAAAATATTAAACATGCTGATGGGTAATAAATATTTCCACTCCAGGTTTAGTAATTGGTCAATGCGCAATCTGGGAAAAGTCCACCTGAACCACATGATTAAGAAGATAAGAAAAAATGTTTTTCCGAAAAACCACAAACTGGAGGGAATAAAATCCATTACATGATTAAACCCTTGCCAGTGGCCAATATGAAAAGGCATCCAGCCACCTAAAAACAAAGTGGCACCAATTGCGCAAACAATAAACACGTTGATATATTCGGCTAAAAAAAATAAGGCAAATTTCATCCCCGAATATTCTGTGTGAAAGCCGGCTGTAAGTTCTGATTCTGCTTCTGCCAGATCAAAAGGTGCCCGGTTGGTTTCTGCAGTTGCCGCTATTATAAATATCACGAAAGCAATGAGCACCGGGATATGTCCTTTAAAAATCCACCAGCCATCCGCCTGAGACAATACAATTTCATTCAGGTTTAAACTCCCTGCCAATATCACCACACTAAGAATGGAAAGGCCTGCCGACAATTCATAGCTTACAATCTGTGCGCCGCCACGCATGGCACCCATCAATGAATATTTATTGTTACTGGCCCAGCCCGCCATCAAAATACTGATGACCATTACAGAAGATATGGCAGATACATACAGTACCCCAATATTCATATCCCACAATTGAAAATCTTTTGCAAAAGCAATAGGTGCCATCAATAGCATGGATACGATGATGGCAATAATTGGTGCCAGATTAAATAAAAATTTGTCTGCTCCATCTGGTGTCATTCCTTCTTTTACCAGCAGCTTTACGGTGTCGGCCAGTGACTGCAACATACCGCCGGGGCCAACCCTGTTAGGCCCAAGCCTGATTTGTATCCATGCAGCAACCCTTCGTTCCATCAACACCAATACCAAACCAAGTATGGCAAACAGACTAATAACACAAATACCGGCTATCAGCATTTCAATTACCATCGTCCAGGTAGGGTTGAAAATGCCTCTCAACCAGGTATCTATAAATTTTGATATGGAAGAAAAACTTAACATAAAGTTCCCCCATCCCCCCATGAAAAAATTAAGAACCCCCCAACCTGCCCACCCCCCAAAAGATGGAATGGAAAAACGTAATTATAATTTTAAACGATATTCATTATTTAAAGTATTACAAGTTTT
>NZ_JACMOO010000014.1 GCF_014377975.1 Ferruginibacter sp. | reverse complement strand
TTTTTTAGACTATCGGTGTAAAGGTTTACAAATATGCTGTCAACTTTCTGCGCTTTGGCAAAGTTGCTTCCGATAATAAAAGTCAAAAGTAAAAGTTGCTTCAATTTTTTTATAAAGGTGTAAATAATTGTGCCGTTTTATGGTTAAAGGATTGGTAATTTAATTCGAAATTCCTACCCTGTGCTGTAAATACTCATTGGCTGTCATTTCTTTCAGCATAAACATGGCAAGGTCTCCAGAATTGATACGAAATTTATTTTTAAAAGGTGGATAGTCTGCGTTGGTTGTATAATTTCCAGTTACTTCCGCATCAATAATATCCGGCGAACCAACAAATGTCCAGTCAAGCGCAGATGCTTTTAAAAAATTATAGGCTTTAAAATGTTCCAGGCTTACCGGTATATATTCAGGTTTAAATTCCGGTTGATCCATAATCAAGGTATTATCCGTTGCACTTACATTTAAAATACCCAGGTTACCGATACCGATTATTCTTTTCACATTGGCTTTCTGCATCTGGGCCACAATGTTTTTCATTCCAAGTGATCTTGTAACGTCTGTACCATCAAAACTTCCACCCAATGCAGAGAGTACTGCATCGCAACCTTTTATTGCTTTAAACACCTGCTTTTCATCAAACAAGGCGCCCTGTGTCAATTCCAGCTCTTTATGTTCAGGCAGGTTTTCCGTAAAAACATTTCTGCCATAGGCTTTTACATGATGCCCCATGTACAACGCCTGCTTTACCAATTGCTTGCCCACCATGCCAGTAGCGCCAAATATTATCAGATTCATATTTTTAAATTTTTATTGAAGGTACAGTTAACACATCAAATGAACATCTCTTTATGCATCTGGAAATTTAGTTTTCTTTCTTGTACTGCGGCATGCTAGAAAGAGCAAAGCGGTAAAATTTTGAGGTTGTTCGCAGGGTGATACCACGGTTGTATTTACCAATCCGCCACCAACATTTTTACCTTTTACTACATCATCCATTTCGGTATGTTTGATGGTCGCTGGTTATTTAGCTTCCGGTAAATTGTCCGGTTTTGCAATAGTATATCCATTGCCTGCTACATAAAATAAATCTTTGCAGGTAGGTTAAGAATGCTTCATCTCCATTTTTAAATTTTTATTTAATTTACTAAAAAAGTTTTTTTATGAATAAATTCTGCTACATATTTGCACTACAAAATGAAAATAAAAAATTTATATAGCAAAATTTGGTGGTGGCAGTCATTAATATGATGTGTCGCTTTGTTATGTATGTATGATAATATTAAAGCCCCGACACATTGTGTTGGGGTTTTTAGTTTTGAATGTATAAAATTTATGCTTACAAATTATAACAATGAAGAGAATATCCATTAACTCCACTTATAAAAAACTACTCGCCGATGTATTTACACCGGTTGGTATTTACCTCCGGTTGAGAGACCGTTTCAGGGACACTATTTTACTGGAAAGCAGCGATTTTCATGCGGGTGAAAACAGTTACACTTTTATTGGTATCAATGCCATTGCGGGTATTGAAATCAGCAACGCGTCTTTCCTTGAATTTAAGATGCCTGGTCAACCGCAGGAAAAAATAGCCATTACTAACCCCACGGATGTACCTCAATTGTTATGGGATTTTATGCAGCGTTTTGAAATAAAAGAAGCCGCACCTAAACCCATCAATGTGGCGCAGGGATTGTTTGGTTACAGCACCTACGATGCGGTGCAATTTTTTGATTCGATACAATTAAATAAACACCGTGGTAGTAAAACGGAGGCTGGCAGTGAACTTGCAGCCGCAGAAATTCCATTGATGCGGTATCGGCTTTATCAATATGTAATTGCCATCAATCATTTTAAAAATGAATTGTTTATTTGCGAAAATGAAATTGAAGGTGTAGCAAGCGAGGCAACCTTGGTAGAAAGTTTAATCCGGAGCAAGGACGTACCCACTTTTCCTTTCAAAAGTAAGGGAGACGAAAGTTCCAATCAAACGGATGAAAATTATATTGACATGGTGAAAAAAGGTATTGCCAGTTGTCACCGTGGAGATGTTTTTCAGATTGTACTGAGCAGAAGATTTGAACAGTCATTTACCGGCGATGAATTTAATGTGTACCGCTCCCTGCGCAGTATAAACCCTAGCCCGTATTTATTTTATTTTGATTATGGTGATTATAAACTGATGGGATCCTCGCCCGAAAGCCAGTTGATTGTACAGAATGGAAAAGCCATTGTACATCCCATTGCGGGCACTTTTAAACGCACTGGCAATGATGAAACTGATAAGGCTTTGGCAATACAATTACAGCACGATGAAAAGGAAAATGCAGAACATGTAATGTTGGTTGACCTCGCAAGAAACGACCTTAGCAGAATGTGCAATGAAGTGGAAGTTACCCAATATAAAAAGGTCAACTATTACTCTCATGTCATTCACCTGGTAAGTGAAGTAAAAGGAAAAGTAGCTGCAGAAACTAACCCTTTTAAATTGCTGGCAGTAAGTTTTCCAGCGGGTACTTTAAGTGGTGCGCCCAAATTTAAAGCCATGCAGTTGATTGACAGTTATGAGCCTACTGTAAGAAGTTATTATGGCGGTGCAATTGGCTGCATTGGTTTTGACGGAAGTTGTAACCATGCCATTATGATCCGTACTTTTTTGAGTAAAAACAACACGCTGATCTGCCAGGCAGGCGCAGGCATTGTTGCGGCAAGCAATCCTGCCAGTGAGTTGCAGGAAGTAAACAATAAATTAAACGCATTGAAACAAGCCATCGTTCTGGCACAAAATATTTGAAATGAAAATATTGGTATTTGATAATTATGATTCCTTTACGTACAACCTGGTTCACCTGGTAGAAAAGATCACTCATGAAAAAGTAGTGGTATTTCGCAACGACCATATTGCGCTGGACGACGTGAAAGTATATGATAAAATTATTTTGTCGCCGGGCCCTGGCATTCCCGAAGAAGCCGGTTTATTGTTGCCGCTGATAAAAAGGTATGCATCCACCAAATCTATACTGGGCGTATGTTTAGGTCACCAAGCCATCGGGCAGGCTTTTGGCGGAACCTTAAAAAACTTAGACAAAGTATATCACGGAGTGGCTACTAAAATAAATATATTGAATCAGGATGCACCTATTTTAAGAGGCATGGGTAATGAAGTGGAAGTAGGCCGTTACCATAGCTGGATTGTTGATAAAGAAAATTTTCCAACCGACCTTGAAATTACCGCGGTGGATGACAATGGTTACATCATGGCCTTGCAACATAAAACTTTTGATGTGCAGGGTGTACAGTTTCATCCGGAAAGTATATTAACGCCTGACGGTGAAAAGATGCTTCGGAATTGGCTGGGGGAAAGTTATAAGTTATGAGTTATGAGTTGTTGAAACGGAAATTAATCTTTATTAAAAAAGCAGTTGCATAAATAATAATTCTCCAGTTCCTCCTTTGGGATTGAAGGTAAACAGGATCAATGAAAAAGATATTAAATTATTTATTTGAACACAAAACACTTTCCATTGAACAGGGAAAGGAAGTATTGCTGAATATTTCCAAAAGCATGTATACTGAAAGTGAGATAGCATCTTTTATTACCGTGTACCTGATGCGCAGTATCACCATTGCAGAGTTGCAGGGTTTTAGAGATGCCTTACTGGAATTATGTATACCCGTAAATTTATACGGCCAGGAAGTGATGGATATTGTGGGTACAGGGGGAGATGGAAAAAATACTTTTAACATATCAACACTTAGTTGTTTTATTGTGGCCGGCACAGGAAATAAAGTGGCCAAACATGGCAACTATGGGGCTTCTTCCATCAGTGGATCCAGCAATGTAATGGAACAGTTGGGGTATAAATTTAAAAGCGACAATGATGCTTTAAACAAAGAGATAGACAATGCCGGTATCTGTTTTTTACATGCGCCTTTATTTCATCCGGCATTAAAAGTAGTGGGCCCTATCCGCAAAAACCTGGGCGTGAGAACCTTTTTTAATATGCTCGGCCCAATGGTAAATCCTGTTGCTCCAAAATACCAGTTGGTAGGAGTGTACAACCTTGAAATGGCAAGGATTTATAATTATTTATTGCAACAATCCGATAGTAATTTTACCATCATCCACGGACTGGACGGATATGATGAAATTTCTTTAACAGGCGATACCAAGGTCATCACCAACAAAGGTGAAAAAATTATGAGTGCTGAATCGTTGGGTAAACGTACCGTAAACGCTGTTGATATTTATGGCGGAGATACAGTGGAGGAAGCTGCTAAAATATTTATAGATATTTTAAAGGGCGAAGGGAGCTGGTCGCAAAACGCAGTAGTACTCGCTAACTCGGCCATGGCACTGCAATGCACCGGTAAATACAGCGATTATGAAACATGTTATCAGTTGGCGGTAGAAAGTTTGGAAAGTGGGCGAGCCCTGGAAGTATTGAAAAAAATTTGTGTATAAAAGTTAGAAATACGTAGCAGGATAAATAATCGCAGGATCATAAATCACCAACCGAAAAAATGGAAAATACTTCAAACTTTAATACCAGCGAAACCGCCTTTCGGGGCGCCGGGGATCTGAATATTTTAGATAAAATAATAGCGTATAAAAAAACAGAAGTTGCACATGCCAAAGCAACTGTTTCTGTGGAAGAGCTGATGTCAACTGAATTTTATAACCGTAAAATTTTTTCCCTAAAACAATTTTTGCTGGATGAAACAAAAACCGGCATTATTGCAGAGTTTAAAAGACAATCTCCTTCCAAAGGAATTATCAATGATAAAGCCGGTGTGGTGGAAGTTACAACAGCCTATACCCATCATGGCGCAAGTTGTTTATCGGTATTAACCGATCAGCATTTTTTTGGCGGCAGTAACGATGATCTGATTAAAGCCAGGATAAATAATATTCCTGTTTTGCGCAAAGATTTTATCATTGATGAATACCAGATAATAGAAGCAAAGTCCATTGGGGCAGATGTTATTTTATTAATTGCGGCCTGCCTTACGCCCGAAAGAGTGCAGCAACTGGCACTTTTTGCCAAATCATTACAACTGGAAGTATTGCTTGAAATACACTGTGAGGAAGAGTTACAACACATTTGCCCTGCCACGGAAATAATAGGCGTAAACAACCGCGACCTTAAAACGTTTACCGTAGATATTAACCGCTCAATCGCACTCAGTAAAAAAATTCCAGTTGATAAAATTAAAATTGCTGAAAGTGGTATTAATGATATTGAAACAATCAGTATCTTCAAAAGTGCTGGTTTTAAAGGTTTTTTAATTGGGGAAAATTTTATGAAACAATCAGATCCATCGATTGCTTTTGCACATTTTGTACAACAACTAAACGCGACAATAATATAAAATGAGAGTAAAAGTTTGTGGTATTACGCAGGAGGAACAATTGATAAAATTAGCGGAAACAGGTGTAACTTTTGCCGGACTTATTTTTTATCCAAAATCGCCGCGTTACGT
>NZ_JACMOO010000129.1 GCF_014377975.1 Ferruginibacter sp. | reverse complement strand
TGCTTTCTAGAAACACTTCCGTGCCTGCAGTCAGCCCAGCAAAGTTTACCAGCACATCTAAGCGTTCTCCCGGAGCCAGCAAAATATTCTTCACGGGTGAAGGGTTTTTTAATAAGCCACCGTCATTACCGATAATAATTAAATCAGCTTTATTACTCAAAGCAAGATTATAAATGCGGGCATTGGAACCATTTAACATTCGTAATCTGTAAAACCGTGTGGTTACTTCTACAAAAGGAGACACCTCTCCGTTTACAAGGATTGTTTCCCCCATAAAGCCTGACATAACTTCTCCCATGGAAGGGTTATAGGTAATGCCCGATGATGATAAGCGTTTGTCCTGTATCACCAGTGGGATCTCATAAGTTCCTGAGGGCAAATTTAAAGATGCTTCTTCTGCATCATTAATTATAAATAAGCCGGCTAGACCCTGAAATGCTTGCCGGGCAGTAGCTCTGTCAGGATGTGGGTGATACCAGTTCAATCCTGCCCGTTGATTAACGTTGAACTGATAATTAAAACTATTGCCGGGATTTACGACATCTTCTGGATGCCCATCCATATTGGCTGGGATTTTTAACCCGTGCCAATGGATATTGCTTTTTTCTGAAAGATTATTTTGAAAATTTATATTGGTATTTACGCCATTGTTAACACGGATAGTAGGTCCTAATATTCCATTGGTTTGGTAACCTAATACGGAGATATTTTTTCCATTAATATCAGCCGTGGTTGCCTGTGCAGTTATTGTTGCACTCCCTGTTACGGTGCTAGGAACAGGGAGTGGCCTGCCGAAATTTCCTTCCTTTATAGACATAGGCTGCCCACCCATATTCATCATATTGTTATTGCGGTCGCATGCCGCCAAAAAACTAGCCATAGTACTACCCACTAATATGCTGCCTGCTCCCAGTCCTGTGTTTTTTATAAATTTTCTGCGTTTCATAAGTATCTATTTGCTATTTGTTGAATCAAAGCTTATGGATTCAGCTTTGTTTTGTTATATCCTTTTCAAGAATTTTCTTCTTCTCCTGATATTCTTCGGTTGTGATTTGTCCTGAAGCAAACCGCTTCTGCAAAATATCAAGAGGAGAATCTTTCTTCTTTCGTTGCCCAGGAACATCATAAGGTGTTGCAAAAATCCAAAAAATTAAGATAACCCAAACGAACCACCATATCAGGTGCATTCCCCAAAAATTGCTATTGTAAAACATGATTTTTAATTATTAATGATTTGATTTTTATTGATAACAATTATATTCTCCTCCTGTAAAATATCCAAATCCTCTCTGCGGCAGGAAGGACTAAGACACGTAGGGGAAACTTTTACTACAAAGCCTCAATTACCTTTTGTAACCTCGTTCTTATTTCAATTGCAATATCCTGCAAATCTTTATTTTCTATAGCCTGCATAGAGGCTGCCGGATCAACTGCAGATACTTCTATCTGTCCCGGTACTTTTTCCTGAACAATGACATTACAAGGCAACATGGTTCCAATTTTATCTTCTGCCAGTAAGGCTTTGTAAGCAAATGGCGGATTGCAGGCGCCCAGGATTTTATAATTATAGAAATCCACATCAAGCTTTTTCTTTAAAGTGACTTTAATGTCAATTTCTGTCAATATACCAAAGCCTTCTGCTTTGAGAGCATCTGCAACTTTTTGAATGGCATTATCGAAATTTTCGTTAAGGATCTTGCTAAAATAGTACCTCATGGTTCTTGTTAATTATTGAATTAATTTAGTTTGAAAAACACCCTGATTATTTTTTTTTCCGGGAATAAAAAAACAATCCAATTAATACAATTACAAAAATAAAAAACCACCCACCCATATGCATTCCCCAGTAATAGTAATCTCCATTGTTGTTCATCATGGCTTTAACTTTTAATATTTTTAAAATTATTGTTAGTGATGTGATTTAGTTTCATCTTTATTTTCAGTTTTTTTATCCATCTTCTTCATATCCGTATTTTTTCCGTTCATCTTTTGCATCATATCCATCATTTGCTGATTTCCCATCATTGATTTACACATTGAGGACATCATACTGGTGTCACTTTTAGCTACTTCCATCATATTAGACATCATGTTTTGCATCATGCCAGGATTATCTTTCATCATCATTTTCATCTTGTCATTTCCCTGCATCATCATTTTACCATTTTTACTATTCATCATGGCTTCCATCATCTCTTTCGACATATCAGAATCATTAGCTATTGCGGTGATGATTTCAGTTCTCGAATCCGATTTTGAAAGAATTTGTTTTGCAGACTGACAGGATGCGAACAGCGTAATTAAAGCAATCGCTAATGTAATTTTTTGTAGTGTTTTCATTATTTTTGTTTTAAAATTTTTCTTCAGTTTCACTGTTGCCCAAATATTTTATCTACGTACTATCTCCACAGAACATTTTGCATGTAATGCCACTGCTTGTGAAACTGAGCCCAGCAGAAAGCGTTCCACAACCCCCAGACCATGAGAGCCAACCACAATCAAATCAGCATGGAATGTTTCTGCTTCTTTGAGGATGACACTTTTTGGAGAACCTTCAATAACGATGGTGGTGGTGGTTAACGCAGGATTCTTGTTATACAAAACTTTCTGTGCATTTTCGGCAGCATTCTCAGCAGCTTTTAAAGCCTGCAAATCTGCTTCAGCAGAATATTCTTGCGACACACCCATTGGGCTCATGGCCGCTATTAACGCAATCCTTTCGTAAGCAGAAATAATACGAACTATCGTATTAGGAGGAAATGGTCTGCGGGCAACCTCCTCAACCGCTGCTTTGCTGTGTGTAGATCCATCTGTAGCTAAAAGTATTTTCATGATTTTTTTCATGAGTTTCGGTTTCGTAATTCCCTTTCCAATTTACAGGGGCATCAATGGGAAGCTGATTTTTATTGTTCGGTACTATTCCTTCAAGCCATGCGCCTTTAGAAAACACATTCAAATCGGCCCATTTAGAAAAAAAATTATCTTCTTTGTTTAAAGTTTTCTTCTGTTGCTGAATTAATGGTATCTGTAGCCTCAAATTTTTTAGCCAACTCGAGAAGATTTTCATCCACATCATTTATTTTACTACAAATAAACTTATCACCGACCTTATTCCCACTACTAGGGCAAAACCTACAACTCATTTAAAATGGGGTGATGTATGGTATGGGTGATGACTTCAGCCAGCATAAAATGGTTCCGATTGGTTATGCTGTTCCGTAATCTATGTATATTAAAATGATAAAATTTAAAAAATCTATTAAGAGCCATTTAAAACATGGCTCTTAATAAAAGGGCTGATTACATTTTCATTTTGCCTTTCTTTACCATCTTGCCTATTTTTCCACCCATGTCCATCATATCACCATTTTTCATAGTCATTCTTGTACCATCCTTTTTTGTACACATTCCATCTATCATCACCTTTGTACCATTTCCCATTGTCATCTCTTTGTTCATAGGCATTTCTTTGCCATTTTTAACCATTTTCATCTTACCATCCATCATCATTACATGGTCTTTCTTCATGTCCATCTTTTGTTCCTTTTTGCCCATACCTTCCATTTTGTGTTCTTGGGCAAATACACCTGAACTAATTGTTAAGGCGGTTATCAAAATCAATACTTTTTTCATAATTAAAAATTTGGGGTTTCACAGCTAAGCTAGTTACCGGTACGAGAAATAAATTATTTATATTTTGTTTGTATTAAAAAATTGTGTTCAAACTTTCGCACTCATAATGACCATCTAAATAAACACCTTCCGCTATACTGCAAAGAGCATTCATTAAATTACATGGTCGCTATTTTGCTGCATTCATCAGCACATATACGGCAAGATTCTGCACATTTTTGGCAATGTTCCAAGTGTTCATGTTTTTCGCATTCTACTGCGCAGGCGGTACAAATTTCTGCACATAAGTCGCAAAACTTAATTGCAAAATTAAGTGTATGTTCATCTGCCCTTGCTAAAAAAGCTGCTGCAGTTCTACACATATCAGCACAATAGCGGTCAAGCTCAATACACTGTGCCATTGCGTTGGCATCTTTTTCATTTGAACATGCGGTAGCACAATGTTCGCATTCTGCTGCACACACATTGCAGGCATCAATACATGCTTTAAATTTTTCGTGACTCATAATTATTTTAATATTGTTGTGAATGAAGTTTCATTAACCAAAGGTTTGCTTTTAAACGACAGGAAGTGTTACATAATTAGGTATAAAACCATCATAATTCATACATTCTCAAGATTGCCCCTTCTTTTATCTTCCATTGACCTAAACAAAGAAGGCGTGAGTCCTGTTACCTTTCTGAATTGATAAGAAAGATGTGCCATGCTGCTGTAATGTAGCTTCCATGCAATTTCAGTAAAGGATAATTCGTCGTAAATGATTAGTTGCTTTACCCTTTCAATTTTGTGCAAAATGATAAAATGCTCTAAAGTCATTCCTTCTGTTTCCGAAAAAAGATGAGCTAAATAGCTGTAGTTGTAATTCAATTTTTCCGATAGATAAGCGGAGAAATTTATTATAGGTAATTCATCTGTGTAATGCACCATTTCTACGATCACAGTTTTTATTTTTTCCAACAGCATCGCTTTCTTATCATCCATTAATTCAAGCCCTGATTTTAGTAGAGCTAATTTCAGTTGTTGAGTTTCTTCTACTGTGATGTTTTCCAAAATATCCACTTCACCCAAGTAAACCGTAAAGGAATGCAAGCCTATTTTTTCACATTCAGCCTTGACCAGCATTTTGCATCTAAGGCATACCATGTTTTTAATGAACAATTTCATTGGGTATATTTTTTGATCTGGCTTTCATATA
>NZ_JACMOO010000128.1 GCF_014377975.1 Ferruginibacter sp. | reverse complement strand
GATGAGTTTAAACTGAAAGAGTTGAAAGACAACCGCGGTTGGTGGGCTAATAAATATGGTTACCAGATAGGTGTTAAATATGTTGATGCCTTTGGAATTAAAAATCTTGATCTACAGTTGGAAAATAACAGGATTCGTCCGTTTACCTATTCTCACAACGACAGTGTTGCCAGCTTTACACATTACAACCAACCATTGGCTCACCCTGTTGGTGCAGGTTTGCAGGAAACAATTGGCATCATCAGGTATCAGCCAACTAACAAGTTATATCTCGAAGCAAAGCTGATTCATTTTTACCAGGGATTAGATACAGCTTCCACAAGCCTTGGCAGCAATCCATCGATATTGTATACCAATCGAACAATAGATCCATCCACCGGACAACTTAATCAGTATGGCTATTTCATAGGCAATGGCAATAAGGTAACCGTAAATAACCTCAACTTGCTGGCATCGTACGAGGTAAAAGAAAATATGTTTGTAGATGTAAATTTTCAAAACCGCACTTACACACCCACAAAAGGAACAAAACAAAACACCACCATCATGTCTCTTGGTTTTAGATGGAATATGGCCCGCAGAAACTTTGATTTTTAAACGATACCTTATTTTGATATTGAGTGTTAGGGATGCCTGTGTTTTTTACAAACTCAATTTTCTGTGCGTTTAAAATTAATGTCTTCCATTTTCATTTCGCCAAACCAGGTGCCATAAAATTGGGTATGAAAATATTTTTTAGATAGAACAAGGATGGATGCACATGCAAACTTTTCTAAAGTGGGTGTTCCTTTTTCTTCGCTTTGTAAGCACACCAGGTTTCTATGATGCCGTGGTTTTAGAAGATTTTAAAAGCAGCCTTGTTGAGCCGTGGTAGTGTGCTGGGTTTAAAAGTCTTAGGCCATAATATATCAACTGTAGAGGGAATGAACAAAGTAAAAAAGGATCTGTAGAATTGCTCCGTTAATTGGCAGGCAAGTATAAGAGAAGTAATAGTAATATCTGCAAAATCTTATAACCTGATTATCCTAATATTTCTATAAGCAGCCAATGCCTTTCCTCCTCCGTGCACCTGCAATGCGATTTTTCCCTGGTGGATAATTTTTTCATCCGGTTCACTATAGTCCACCGTTTGTACGCCATTCAAATAAATATGTATTCTTCTTCCCACACTTTTTATTTTAAAAAGGTTCCATGTGGCAGGTTTAAGAATTTTTTTTATCAGGGCACTGTCTGGTTGTACAATGGTTAAATCTCTTCTCGATTCATCGTACAGGCTAGCCCAGTAACCATTGCCCAAATCTGCCTGGTAGCCAATCATTTCATAAGCCGGGTTTGTGGCACGTTCGCTGTGAAACTGCACCCCGGCATTTACAAAACCGGTACCCGTTAATTTAAATTCCAGTTGCAATTCAAAATCACCAAAGCTTTCGGTTGTGGCAATAAATTGATTGTGCGGCACTGTTTGCGTAAGGCTTCCACCCATTAAAGTCTTGTTGATAATGCGCCAGGTATTTAGGGTGTCTCCTTCCCATCCGGTAAAGGTTTTGCCATCAAACAGACTAATCGATGTTTGTGTTGATTGTGCATACAGGGAGGCTGTAAAAATGAACAATAAGACAGCATTTAAACACAATAATTTCATACTTTTTATTTTAGACAAATGTAAGTTCAAGTAATAAGTGCAACACAAGGTTTTCATCCTGCTGGGAGGGGTATCCATTCCAGCAGGATGAAACTGAAAACCGAAATTTGTATTGCAATGTCGAAAAACTATTTCCAGCTCACCCTGGTTCAAAAGTATCAAATTGAGGCTTTAAAAGATGCTGATTACACCCAAAGGTCGATAGCGAAAATTATTGGTGTTGATAGGTCAACCATTTGCAGAGAGCTAAAAAGAAACGTACATAAAAGATGTACTGGTGCAAAAATATACAGTGCTGAAAAGGCGCAGATTAAAACAGCAGCCAGGCATAAAATAAAACCCTAACAGGTGTTATTTTCAAAAGGCATATCGAGAACCTACTTAAACGTTGATGAGGTGTGGGATAAAAACAGCAGTATTTAAGTGTCATTCGATTTAAAAACTGTACAGCTTGATGGCGGCATTAGTTATCCAAATTTCATTGCATTTAAAGTCGGGCCGCACGTGTTGGCCATTGACCAATCATTAAATCCCTTGGTGAAAAATTTAGATGCCGTAACCACTGCAAAAACTGGTGGTATAAATATTTCAAAAAAATTGTTGCCCAATGGCTGGGTTGGTTCGCAAATATTTAAAGTCAATTCAACTTACAACGGCAAACCCGTTGATTTGATATTGGTTCCTTTTTGCTATTGCTGGACAGACGGGCGGTGAAGTGAGGATATGGATTTTTAAAAATAAATAATAACTATCCCTATTTAGTATCCGGATCATTATAAGGGATAAAGTTTCGACTAGTATTAAAAATGGTTGGGTTAGTGTATAATCTGTTACTTTAATAATATGCCGGGGAGACTTTTTAAGGGTAAACAATAAAACTGCAAAGCAAAACATATACAAAGTTATTGTGGTTGGAACTGGTATAAGTGGCGGCGGGCTGCAAAAGAATAATGTGAAAAAGGGTTAAAACATTGGTTTTTAAACAGGGCAGAAACATAGACTCCAATACAAATTCTTTAAGTTCACAATCATCCGCTATTAATTCAGTACGATGTTAAGATTATAATTAGCTAAAAAATGTAGTAACACATTAAATCTACATAGATACAAGCTTGCATTGCAACCTTTAAGAAGCAAACGGTGTCTTTAAAGTTTGTAACTTTATGGACTGTATTTTGGATGGATTGCATAACCCCCTGGATTTTTCTAATTATTTTTGAAAACTCACAATCCACATTCTCTAAATCAAATTATTGACCCCATCCTACAAGTGATGTCGATAATTCTATTCCTGGCATAATCACAGAAATATTAAGTAGATGCTGAAAGCATGAACTAATGGTCCTTTTTATCCTTTTGGTATAATGCCGGGATAAAATTGAATTATAAAAGTTTAATACTAATACTAATAATTATGAGATTTTTCTCTGGCACTTTGCTGCCCGGTAACTTTATTTTATTGCCTGTGAGTAAGAAACTTAGGGCAATAGGCTTTAGCATCAATTCATCGGTTATACTATTGGTGCTTGCTCTTTTGATTTCCACCATTTCATTTTCACAAAATGCTATCGTTACCGAGAATGCTTTACCAGGTAACCCAGCATCGGAGTGGGATATTGTGGGTGCAGGTGATCCAACCATTCAAGGTTTTTCAACAG
>NZ_JACMOO010000127.1 GCF_014377975.1 Ferruginibacter sp. | reverse complement strand
TTTAAACAGGCTCTGATATAATTCACACTTAAAAAAGGCTCCCCGGATTAAGCAAAGCGAAAGTTCCGAATGCATAAAGCAAGGAAACAAATGAAAATACTATACAATATTTTTTCGTATCGGAACCATTTGAAAATTAAAACGTGTTGACTGTTCTATTTAAACTGACTATATCAAAACTACATGGACAAAGTTTTACTATCAGATAAAATATTGCATATTTTAGATACAATTTAAACATCTAACTCCTGCCAAAACCAAAATCATAGTGATTTCCCACAGTATCTTTATAACATTCCATATCAAAAGGAACGTCTTCTGCTTGTTTTTCAACGGCTTTCATATCCACTGGCATTTGAATGGGTAAGCGTGCCGATGGCTTTGATTTATCCGAAAGAATTTCAAAAATCACCTGGTCTTGCCGGCCGGGGAAATGGTTAAATTATCCGCTATAAAACTTTTATTGAATAAATTTAAACAGGCTCTAAAAAAGTACATGCCTAATAAACCCTGTTGTATCGCTATATTTAAAATAACCTTGCCTGAAAAAGTATTTTTTGAGTAGGGAAAATTATAAAGTGGATTACACTAAAGCGCTCACTAAAATGCAGCCATACGATTAACCAACAGCAGTAAAACCTGCTGGCGCATTTGTGGTCATCTATAATGTGAGCCTCTGTCGCACCGCAGATTGTTGCCTGTGCGTAGGAACCAGGCAGACTCTTTTGCAAGGTTGGCTGCTGTGTGCCGGCTTTGTGTGCCTTGCAAATGTGCCTGACTTGGTGCGCTGGGCAGTCTTTTAGCCCTTTAAAATTTTCGAAGTTTACCGCAAACTTTTCACGGTTTACATCATTTCCAAATTTTTTTAGATTCTACGAAATAGGTTTGTGTTGTAAAAAAAAAGATACAACATGAAAAAGTTACTAATAGTTTTTATAACACTTGTTTTTGCCATTAAAGGTATAGCTCAAACTACAGAAACCTCTGTCTCCGGCAGTACAGTGGATACAAAGAATGTACCTGTTCAATCAGCAACCATTTCATTAATGAAGTCTAAAGATTCTTCTATAATAAAAATTGCTGTTTCTGATAAAGCAGGAAAATTTTCCTTCACTGGAATTTCATTTGGTAGTTATTTTATTACAACAAGTGCTGTAAGTTTTGCAAAAACAAATTCACCTGGATTTATTATTTCAGAAAATAATACAACGGTAAGGATTGGTACTTTTATTTTACAGGAACTAGCAAAAAATCTTTCTGCTGTTGTTGTTACCAGCAAGAAGCCACTTATAGAACAAAAGATTGACCGCATGGTGGTAAATGTGGATGCCTCTGTAACTAATGTGGGTTCTACTGCCTTAGAAGTGCTTGAAAAATCACCCGGAGTAACTGTTGATAAAGATGGCAACATCAGTTTAAAAGGTAAGTCATCAGTAATGGTAATGATTGATGGTAAACCTTCCTATCTTAATGGTGCTGAACTGGCAAGCCTTTTAGGCAGTATGAATTCAAACCAGTTAAGCCAGATTGAAATAATGACCAATCCATCAGCAAAATATGATGCTGCAGGCAATGCCGGTGTAATTAATATTAAAACAAAGAAAAGCATTACGCAGGGATTTAACGGCAGTGTTACACTAAACTACGGTCAGGGAGTTTATGCAAAAACCAATAACAGCATTATGCTCAACTACAGAACCAGTAAGATAAATACTTTTTTGAATTATGGTTACAGCATCAATAACGGTTTTATGGATTTTGACATTCAGAGAAATTTTTTCGGAACTACTGGAATAAAGATCTCTGAACTTGATCAGCAATCTAACAGAATAAATAAAAGCCAGAATAATAACCTGAAATTAGGGTTAGATTATTTTATCAATAAGCAAACGACTTTGGGGATTGTAACCACTGGATTTTTAGCGCCTCAAAAGCAGGATGGTTTTACTACAAGTTACCTTAAAGACGGTAATGAAAATATTACTACAATAGAAAAAACAATTAGAAAAGTTGACAATACCTGGAAGAATGGGGCTGTTAATATCAACTTTCATTCTTCATTTGACAGTAGTAAAAAAGATATAGCTGCCAATTTTGATTACCTGCATTATGATTTTTCAGGAAATCAAAATATTACGGGTTTTACTTATAATCCGGATCAAATATTACAGTCATCCAATTATTTAAAGAACCTGCTTCCATTAGCAATTGATATTTATTCAGGTCGGCTCGATTATGCTCAACCCCTAGATAATGGTGTTAAGTTGGAGACAGGCATTAAATCAAGCCTTGTGAAAACAAATAACGTTTCTAACTTCTATAATTTATCCAATAGCAAATGGCTTACGGACAGTGTGCTTAGCAACGCTTTTAACTATTCAGAAAATATCAATGCTGCATACCTTAACCTCAATAAAAAATTTGGGAAGTGGATGGTGCAGGCAGGCGTTAGGCTTGAGAATACGAATTATAAAGGCTTGCAATCATCCCTTTCACAAAAATTAGATTCAAGTTTCAGTCGCAATTATACCAGTCTTTTTCCAACAGCCTTTATAAGCTATGAAATGAATGGCAATAACCAGTTTACACTTTCTACCGGTCGCCGGATAGACAGACCAGCGTACCAGGAATTAAACCCCTTTATTGGATTTATTGATAAATATACCTACTCAACAGGTAACCCTTATTTGCAACCGCAGTTCAGTACAAATATTGAGTTGAGCCATTCATATAAAAATCTTTTGACTACTACAATCAATTACAGCGTTGTACATGATATGATTAATGAAACCCTTATCCACAAAGATTCTGTAATTATCAGGAGTGTCGGCAATATTGGTACAAGGTATAATTATGGCATTACAGAAAGTGCCATAATTTCGTTTAACAATTGGTACAGTGCGACAGTTTTTGCAAACCTGTATCAAAACAAATATACTGGCGAAATTAATGGCTATCCATTCAATGCAAAACAACTCACACTTTCATTAAATGTAAATAACCAGTTTAGTTTTACAAATGGCTGGTCGGCGGAATTATCTGGCAACTATACAAGCCGCAACCGGGATGAAGGGCAAGCCATTTTATTACCCTACGGACAAGTATCTGCCGGCATTGCTAAACAACTATTAAATAATAAAGCAAGCATTAAGTTTAATGTAAGGGATATTTTTTATACCCAAAACCCAAAAGAAATTCAGAACTTTCAGGATGTGCAATCAACACTAAAAATAAGCAGAGACACCAGGGTATTTAATATTGCTTTTGTGTACAGGTTTGGTAAAACTATAAAATCTAAACCGGCAAGTTCGCTACCAACCGATGAGCAGCAAAGAGTAAAAGTGAATTAGTTTACGTGAGCAATCTAAGTGGGAAAAATTAAATATTATTTTCGAACAGTAACTTGTTGCTGTAGGTTGCTCAGCATCACAAGTGCAAACAAAACGTAAATTCTATGGAATAGTCAGTTTAATGCAGCTAAATTTACGGATGCTGTTTGTAAGATGATTGTGGAAGGCAGTAACATAAATTACGGCTTAAAAAAAAGGCAACGGTGGCGCCTGCTAGTATGCAAGATTAAGGCGGCAGTAAACTTATTTGTTTCTTGCGAACTACCTACAATATTGAAGGTTTAAAATATTGGTTCTTCAGGTAGAAAAAATAACCAGATCACAGAATTGTTATTGCTAAGTTGTAGGGTTAGTTCCTTTTTTTTCACTTCTAAATTCAGTAGGTGTGAGACCGGTTATTTTCCTGAAGACCTTCGCAAAGTAATTCGGAAATTCAAAGTGTAGGTGATAAGCAATTTCTGAAACCGACATGCTCGTATGCGCCAGGTAATTTTTCGCCTGTTCTATTTTATATTCCTGTAAAAGAACTAGTGCCGACCTACCTGAAACATGTTTACATATTCTATTCAAATGGGTGCCGGAGATACAGAGTTCTTTTGCAAGCGACGAAATACTCTTGTAAGAATCAGATTTTTTTATCAGAGACTGAAAATTTTTGAAATGCTTCAATGTTGTATTTGTATCATCCATTGAACATATGGTGTTGCTGTTAAATAAGCGCACGATACTAATAAAGAGCTTTAAAAAACAGGCGTTAAGAAAGGGTTTCTTTTCAGCATTGTTAGTGAATAGTTCTTCATCGATGTCGGTTAACATTGACTTTATTTTTATAAATAAAGGATCGTTGGTTTCATTGAACAATAGTTGGTGAGTTTTTTCAAACATCACCAAAACAAAAGGTGACGTTTTACAAATATCTTCCATAACGATATCTGAAACCGTCAATATATTTCCCTGAATGTCTGCACTATACGTTAAACCATGAAGGGTGTTTGGCGGGATAATCAAAATACATGGAGCAGTTAATTTCTGTACATCCTTATTGCCGATAAATTCTACGGTACCATGACCTACAAAGAAAAACTGGTAAAGGTTCGGGTGTAAATGCGGGTCTATTACCCACCCGAATCCCCTGCTCCTGGTTTCAATCATTTCCCAAAAAATGTAGTTACTGGTAGGTTTAAAATTCAGATCACGGTAAAGCCCGTCATAATGTTTTATGCTTTTCATCACTATTGTGCCAGATGTTTAAATTGTATCTAAAATATGTAATATTTTATCTAATAGCAAAACTTTGTCCTTGTAGTTTTGATAGAGAAAGTTTAAATAGACCATCCAACACGTTTTAATTTTTAAATGGTTCCGATATGAAAAAATATTGTTTGGTATTTTCATTTGTTTCCTTGCTTTATGCATTCGGTGCTTTTGCTCAGCTTAAATCCGGGGAGCCTTTTTTAAAAGTAACTCATATCACTATTTCTGTTAATAATCTGGATTCAATGAGGCAGTGGTATATTAGTATGTTGAACGCTAGGGTGATCAGGGAAAGGCATTCAGACACTTTACAATATGTCAGGATCGGGATTGGTGATTTTTTTATTGACATGCTCCAAATAACCGGTTCGCAAAGGGAGCCCTATCAGGATCTACCCGTACTGCAACATATGAAAATACAAGGTTTCCGTCACCTGGTATTTGAGCCGGAAAACTTTGAAAAAGTATATTCCGATTTAAAGGCAAAGCGTATAGCGTTTTACAATGACCAGGATGTCAGCAACAAAACCATAACGCATTCTGTATTTTTTAAGGACCCGGAAGGCAATGTGCTCGAGTTGCATAAAGATCCGGCTCAGTAGCAAATCATTCTAAACGACAAAACAATAAGATGTATGAAGAAATTAATGAGACTGGATTTTATTCCGGTTAATTCAGATATTGCCTGGTTGCTGCTAAGAGTTTGGCTAGGGTTAAGTTTATTTATTATGCATGGCATTGAAAAAATCGCCGGGTTTTCCACTATGCAAGGTCACTTCCCTGATCCAATTCATATTGGAAGGACACCGGGATTAATTTTCGCGTTACTTTCTGACAGTATTTGTTCCTTACTTGTAATCTTGGGACTGTTTACCAGGATCGCCTCGGGCATTATTGTATTAAACCTACTGGTGGTTTTTATTTTTTTACATGGATTTTCTTTCGACAAGGAGCATGCCCAGCTGGTTTATGTTTATCTGGGTGGATATTTAGCCATTTTTATTTCAGGTGGAGGTAAATATTCCATTGGTAAAAAACCCTGATTATTTTTTTAGTAACCTGTAAATACTTAACAAATATGACAACTTCACGCTCCGGCAACATTTATAAAATCCAACATAATTATAAATAATGAATTGATGATAATAGGTGATGAAAAAATGTCGAGAGTACAACACATAGCTATTGCCATCTGCTTCCTGATGAACATGTGTGATGGGATGAATGTTATGACAATTTCTTATACAACTAATGCCATATCTAAGGAGTGGATGGTAGCTCCATCTAACCTAGGATTGGTGTTCAGTGCAGGCTTGCTGGGAATGGCTTTAGGAGCCATGTTTCTTGCCCCAAAGGCTGATTTGATAGGCCGAAAGTCCGTTATACTAATCAGTGCGCTTTGGATGGGCATAGCTTCGGTCTTTACTGGTTTTGCACAATCGATAACGACATTGGTATTACTTCGGTTTTTTACTGGTCTTGGAATTGGCAGTATGCTGGCCTGTACCTCAACACTTGCTGCAGAATATGCTCCACAAAGAACAAAAAATTTTTGGGTAAGCTTTGTAATGGCAGGTTATCCCGCGGGCGCCGTTCTTTCCGGTTTAACTGCTAATTACATAATCACTCAGTATGGATGGAAGGCATTTTTCTTTTCAACAGGTGTTATCACACTGCTTACCACCCCTTTTACTTTTCTGTTTCTAAATGAGTCTCTTGACTTTTTACTTAAGAAGCAGCCTGTAAATGCTTTGGTAAAAATCAATCGTATTCTAAAATCTATGAATAAAAAAGTGCTTTCAGTGCTGCCAACCAAGGAAATAAAATACGCGCAATCCTCGGTGATTGTGTTATTCAATCATGAAAAAATAAAATCGACCATTGTTTTGTGGCTGTCGTTCTTTCTGAGTTTTGCTGCTTTATATTTTCTTACCAGCTGGATTCCCAAAATTGCGGCTATTTCAGGTATGTCGGCCTCCCTTGCCATTTATGCAGGTATCCTTTTTAACATGGGTGCTTTGTTTGGGATTATTTTCCAGGGATATCTTTCAGCAAAATTTGGCTTGAAAAACATCATTTGCTATTTCCTGCTGGGTACAGCCGTGTTAATGATATTATTTGGATTCGTTAAGGACCCCTTTTTCTTATTGCTGCTATTTTGCCTGATCGGCTTTGGCATCCAAGGTGGGTTTATTGGGTTATATGCTGTTGCTGCCAAATTGTATGAAACAGAAATACGGAGCACAGGAATTGGATGGGCCATTGGCTTTGGCAGATTAGGTGCTATTATTGGTCCATTTCTGGGGGGCATATTGATTAGCCAGGGCATTAGCATTTCTTTAAATTTTACATTCTTTGCTATCCCTGTGTTTATTGCTGCAGTAGCAACCTTATTTATTCAGTTAAAAAAAGAAGTAGCTTATGAAAAATGAGATCATTTGGGACATCGCACATCTGGGACATGTTGAGTTATTGACCCCAAAATTGGATGCAAGTACCCGCTTTTTCACTGATGTCATGGGCATGAGTATTACAGAAGCAAAGGATGGCTCAGTTTACCTGAGAGCATATGATGACTACGAACACCACTCGTTAAAACTCACCCAACATAAACATGCGGGAATGGGACATTTTGCCTGGAGAGCAAAAAGTGAGGAGGCCCTGAAACGTCGCGTTGAAGCCATTGAAAAAAGTGGTTATGGCATAGGCTGGTCAGGTAATAACATAGGCCATGGCCCTGCCTATCTTTTCCATTCGCCCGATGGCCATAAAACAGAAATTTATTTTGAAACGGTCAAATATAAATCAGGACCAAATGATAGTTCAGCCCTAAAAAATACAGTTAGTAAATTTCCGGGAAAAGGAATCAATGTTCGGCGTCTGGATCATTTAAATCTTTTTTCAAATGATGTCCGGGCATTCAGAGATTTCCATTTGCAAAACCTTGGCGGACTGTTAACAGAATCTATAGTAGATAACCTAACCGATATGAACCCCAAGGCTGTTTGGTTTGCCGTAAATTCAAAATCATACGACCTTGCCGTAACGATTGACTATTTAGGATTGAAAGGGAGATTTCATCATGTAACTTACGCCTGTAACAGTAGAGAAGAAGTACTGATTGCAGCAGATATTTGCTTAGAAAACGGAATCAAAATTGAAACAGGCCCTCATAAACACGCAATCCAGCAAACCTTCTTTCTTTATGTCTACGAGCCAGGTGGTAATCGTATTGAAGTTGCTAATACTACAGCGCGACTGATACTCGATCCCGACTATAAAACCATATATTGGACCGTTGATGAACGCAAAAAAGGGCAGGCGTGGGGATTGCCTACAATCGAATCATTTCACACACAAGGTACTCCAATGCCCGAAGACATGGAATATCAATAAATCTGTTTAAATAGCATGAAAAATAAACTTTTAATAATAGGTGCGCATTCTGGTGATTTTGTTTGGCGGTCAGCGGGTACTATTGCAAAGTCGATAGAAGAAGGTGCGCAAACCCTGGTAGTTTGCCTTTCCTATGGGGAGCGGGGAGAATCGGGGGAATTATGGAAGGAAGATCCAAAACGAAGTATAGAAAATGTAAAACAGATACGTCATGAACAGGCTCAAAAAGCGGCAGATATTCTTGGCACACCCATTCAGTTTTTAAATTGGGGCGATTACCCAATGCTAATTTCTGAGGAAAGGATAGAGCAGCTTACCTACTTGATCGGCGATTACGAACCTACCACAATCCTTACGCATTCCGAGAAAGACCCTTTCAATCCCGATCATCCACTCGCTTTCCAGGCAACTCAGCGTGCCCGTTTATTATCCAGCGGTGCCGGTGTTCCAAGCGCTTTCAAAAATATTGATCCGCCTGTTTGGTACTCTTTTGAACCCCATCAACCGGAACTTTGCGGATTTGTGCCTAATACTTTTATAGATATAAGTTCGGTAATGGACAAAAAAATAGCGGCCATGGACTGCATGGGCGCTCAAACGTACCTTAAAGATTATTATATTGAGTTGGCGGGCAGAAGAGCGAATCACGCAAGGAGAATTTCTGGAAAAAAAGAAATAAAATTTGCTGAAGCCCACCAATGCATGGTGCCCAGGATTGTGAACAGTATTTTTTAATTAGTGATGAGCGGGGGCATTAAGTGTTCAATGATTCATCACCTGTTATTTATAATTTAATAAAAATGGACTTGATAAAAGAACTAAGTAGATTTTCCGCAGCAACCATTCATGAAGCATTGAGCAAATATGGTAACCTGCCTTCAGCCATAAAACCAATTAACCCTGCAATGAAAATTTGTGGCCCAGCTTATACAGTTAAAACAATGCCAAGAGACAATGTTTTATTGCATCGGGCTTATGCTTATGCAAAACCGGGTAATGTAATTGTGGTGGATTGTTCTGGTTTTTACGAAGCCGGTTACTGGGGTGACCTGATGAGCCTTGGAGCTAAAACAAAAGGTATTGCAGGCCTGGTAATAAATGGTTGCGTAAGAGATGCAGATGATATTGAAGCAATGGGTTTTCCAGTTTTCAGCAGAGGGCTATGTATTTTGGGTACAACTAATCATGGAGATGGAACTTTAAACGAGCCAGTTATTATTGGTGATGTTTTGATTAGCCCAGGAGATATTATTGTTGGTGACAGGGATGGCGTGGTAGTAATACCACAAAACAGAATTGAAGAAGCGATTGAAAAATCAATTGCAAGAGAAACGAAGGAAGAAAATATAAGAAAACAATTGAGAGAAGGAAAGACTTCATTGCAAATCTATGGCTGGACATTTAATGACAAATACTCAAACGACAACAGCAATGAATAACAACTTGCATATAGCTGTATTGGGCCTCGGAGAGGCTGGAAGTATCTTTGCCAATGAGCTGGCTGCAATGGGTATTACTGTTTCTGGCTGGGACCCTTTACCAATAAGAAAGCTACATGAAAATATTCGATTTGCTAAAAGCAATAGAGATGCTGCAAAAGAGGCAGATATTATTTTGAGTGTAAACCTATCAGCCGTTTCAGAAGTTGTTGCTAAGGAAGTGTTGCCTGTGCTTACTGATAAAAAGATTTATGCAGATATGAACACTTCATCGCCTCAACAAAAAATATCGATTGAATGTTTACTGCAATCCTCCGGAGTGCAGTTTGTTGATATGGCCATCATGGCTCCGGTGCCGCCAAAAGGAATAAAAACCTCTTTCCTTATTTCGGGCAATGGTGCAGCATTGCTAAAAGAGCAGTTGGATAAATATGATTTAAACATAGAATTATTAAGCAATAAAACAGGCGACGCTTCCACACGAAAATTACTTCGTTCAATTGTATATAAAGGGATAGCCGCAGTAATATGTGAAGCCATTGAAGCAGGCAAAGCTTTCGAATTGGAACAATACATACGTGAACAAATCTCTTCGGTAATTGGCGGTAATAATGCATTGATTGATCGCTTTATTGAAGGAAGTAAAACACATGCAGAACGCCGCATTCATGAAATGGAAGCAGTAGTGCAAATGCTGGAAGAAAAAAAAATGCAGTCAATAATGTCTGGTGCTACAAAACAAAACCTTATAAATATTCTTAACTACAAAAAAT
>NZ_JACMOO010000126.1 GCF_014377975.1 Ferruginibacter sp. | reverse complement strand
GCTGGTTTGGGCTAACATACTGCGGAGTTGCTGCACGCTTTTTTACTGCTTTTATTGGTTTGGCTTGCATCTCAAATGTTTTATTTGACCTACAACTCAAATATACCAACGTTTTAGAGTTGTTGAGCAGACCCTATTTAGCTTTGTTGGCCAATAGTGCCTTTGTTTAATTTATCATTAAAAATTACTTGCCGGCTACAACTATCTCATCCGCATCTTTACTAGTTTTATAATTAAAAACCAACGTACCGTTGCCATTACTTTTGATTTTCTGATACAATTTATTATTTATAGAAATGCTGTAAAACCTATTTGGATTCAATTGATTTATTGTATAAACCAATTTTTTAGAAACCATATCTTGGCACGATTGAGTCCAGGAATATAAATCCTGATTCCAGGACTTTATATCAATCATCAAATTACTTTGTGTTGCAATTTTTAAAGCAACATTGTCACTATTTCCATTAAAAT
Organism: Ferruginibacter sp.; assembly: GCF_014377975.1. Taxonomy (GTDB): domain Bacteria; phylum Bacteroidota; class Bacteroidia; order Chitinophagales; family Chitinophagaceae; genus Ferruginibacter. The sequence continues at coordinate 38,582 of NZ_JACMOO010000126.1, read as the reverse complement.
AAGCAAGATCATTTTTGACACAAAAAAAACTAAAATCACTTTTATCAGTTATCTTAAATTGCTTATTTGAAACTGAATAACTGTTCATCGCAAGGTCAATCACCAGGGGCTGGTTTCTGTAATGGTATCTTACCTGTGTACCAGCCAGTTCATTAGTGATATGCGGATTAAGATAAAAGCGGTTGTATAATGGATTGATACCATAAATAGCCTGATACAATCCAACAATAGAAAGGCTGTTACCAGAAAGAATATCATCGCCCAATCCATCTTGTTTTACCCGGCCGTACCGCTGAAAAGCAAGGCCATCTTTTGCGTATTGTGCCAATACATTTTTTACATATTTTACGGCAAGTTCCGGCTTATAAGCTGCGTAAGCTTTTACGCCCAATTCACCCCATGATAAAAATATATCCCCATTTTCATAAGCAGGAAAAGGAAATTGCCAATCGTTTCCTTCGCCTTTTGCATAAGTGGTCATACACAGCGGCCAAAAGAAAAGGTGCTCGTTTTGCATTTGTGTTTCTATAGTATCAAGGATGGTTTTTGTTCTTGCAGCATCATCGCAAATACCATAAGCAATTGCCATAAAGTTTACTGGTATAACCATATTGCGGCCATGTATAGACCCATTTTTATCCCGCCAATGAACATAGCATTTATTTTCTTTGTCCCAAAAACCACCTTCCGTTGTGTCTTTATTAAAATTACTTTTCAGTTTTTTTGCAAACGCATTATATTGTTTTTCTTTTGCAATATTACCCAATTGTTTTTCAATGTTTGCCCATAGCACCAAGGCATGATACAGCTTGGCGTTTACAAAAGCATTTTCGTAAGATGCCCAAATAATATCTATCCAGTCACTTCCTCTTTTTTGCTGCATACTGTCTGTCATCATTTCTACAAGACCGTTGTGGTTGCCGTCCCTTTTAATAATCCAATCCAATGCCTTTTCGCAAGATTGCTGATGGGTTTTTACCCAGGAAATATCACCTGTCTGGTCATACAATTCTGAAACATTCGTAACAATATCGGGATTTGAATCTAACAAATAACCCCACTGCGCTTCATAAAATCCCTTGTCTGTAAATTTTCCCGGCATGGCATCTTCATTGCTGTATGCCCATCTTGGCCACACTCTTCCGTCTGCGCCAATCGCATTGTCCCTGTAAAAATCAAGGCATTGCTGGTAACCTTTTAAATAAGTTTGATCGTTTATCGCAAGGCCCATTTGTGCAATGTATTGTTCGTGTAAACAAATAGGGCCGTAAGGAGTACGCCAGCTATTACCTCCAAAATGCTGTTTATCAATTACACCAATTCTTGCAATGGTATTTAATACGGCACTTGCTTGTTTCCCGTTGATACCAACAAATTTTCCCCGCCCGTATTGTTCATTAAAATCAAAATAAGTAAGGGTGATGGTTTGTTTGCCTGTACCTGCACCAATTGTAACGGGTGCCCACACATCCGTAGTGTCGCGGATGTAGCGTCTCCGTTGTGTGCCTGAATCAAAGCGGGGCAACATTTTTTTAGGTAATACAGCAATGCTGTAAGCAAGCCGATCCGTTGCAGTACGGGTATAATTCATCGCTACTTCTTTTTCTGGTGCAGTTACAACAACGCTTAAACCTTTGCCGGTTTTGCTGTTCCAGAATTGTGATGAATTGGTATGCACTCCGTAAGTATCTTGCTTTTTATTAAACAAATAAAACCAGGCTAAACCGCCATAACCCTGGTAAGCACCTTCCCATGTATTGATGCTGTTAAAGATAAAAACAGGCATGGCTACCTGCTCTGCGATAATGGCTTTCGACATTGTTCTGTACACATCAAATTGAATTTTATCTGCAGTTAGGGTAAAGAGCCATGTTTCGTTAATGGTTACCGCTTTATCCCCATAAATAATTCCATTTAATGTGATGTTGTTACCGGTAACTTTTATGGTGGGATTAGCTGACAAATGCAAGGTTGAATACCTTGCTGATTTTGTTTTTATAAACGAATAAATTCCTTCGGTGGTATCCAATACCTGCTCGCCGTTTATAACCATTAATGAGATGTTTGCCCTGCCGTTATAATCAAGGGTGATACTCATTTTTTGATTACCGAACACCATTTTTTTAGTTTGCTCATTATTTTTTATGTTGATGTTCTGCGCAAAAACTGACGACGTAAACATTACAAATAAAATAGCAGGAAAAAGAAAAGAAGACCGGCGTTTACTATAAATCATACAACTTGTTTTATTGGATATAAAAGTTATTATACACTGTAAATTAGGGGATTTTGTGACTCATCATTTAATAAATCTCCAATCGCTAATTTTGCTACCTGTTCATCACTCAATATATTTTTTATACCATTAAAAGTAGCGCCATCCGGCATATAGGCACATGTCATGGCACGCCTGAAACCATTGGTCATATTAGCTCCTGCACCATGAATGGTTAATCCGTTGTGAAAAGAGCAACTACCTGCTTTTACGGGCACGGCAACTGATTTAAATTGTTTAAACTGTGGATAAAAATCAAAGATAGCATCCATATTTTTTCCGATCCCCGGATTCTCAAAAGTAGTGTTGCGAAAAGTACCCGGGATAAAATATAAACATCCATTTTCATAAGTCGCATCATCCAGCGCTACCCAGATGGATAAAGCACGCCTGTCGCTGAACGACCAGAAAGGGGTGTCCAAATGCCAGGAAGTAGGATTGGCCCAGGAGCGTTTTATCAATGCCTGGTCATGCCAGATCCGGGTGCCGCTCCATCCTGCTAAAGTAGCTGCCATCTTACCTATTTTTTCATCCAGCATTATTTGCTTCACCTTGTCATTGGTTTGCCAAAGGTTCAGCATCTGGTCAAATACTTTTACATAATAATCGCTGTACTTATTAATGCCATCATCTTCCCCTATTTTAGCCTCTCTGCACGGCATTTTTTTTCCTCCTCTTTGCGCTATTGCTTCTGTTACTGCCTGTCGCCAAAATGAAAATTCGTCCTGGTTAAGAAAATCTTCTACCAATAAAAATCCATCTTGCTGATAAAATTGCACCTGCTCGCCGGTAACTAAAGTGTTCATACATTTTTAATTTTATGTACCATTTTATATATTTTCTAGAAAATATATAAAATGTGTCCCCCTGGTTAATGGTGTTTAAAGGTAGCTATCTTATTCACGGATAGCAGTGCAACGATATTTTATTTTTGCCGGGGAACGTTGGTGTTCCCCCGCAAAAAATATTATAGTCATGATTGAGTGAATCAATAGGATGCTTACGCTTAAAAAACTTTTGTTACTTTATTTTAAATATTGAGTAGCGTATATTAGCGGTAAATATAAATGTAGTAATTATCAAAAAGTAAATACATAAAAATGAGTATTGGATTTGTCGTAATCACTTCTTTACCCGTATCCTGCCGGGCAAAACCCGTAAAGGAGCAAACGAAAAATACCTCTCTCCTCATTATGGGCACCTGGCAATACAACTATTGAAAAAGGCGATACTATCATAACTTATCACAACAAAAATTTGTCATTGATCAAAATCATTAACAATACCTGTTTTGCCTTTTTGAAACATGATCTTACTAAAGGCAAAGATTCATCTGCTGCATGCAGTTAGGGTGGCGGCAGCTATACGATTACAAATAGTTTGTATACCGGGCATTTGGAATATTGCAGCGACCAGAAATGGGAAGGCAATAATTTTTAATTCACCATAACAACAAAGACCGGTACGCTTATTCCAAGCGCAATTGAAAAAGTTGATAAGGCTGGCGTAAACAGGTTAAATATTGAAAGGTATATCAGGTTAAAAAACTATACCCTACAGTTAAGCTCCAATAAATCCTGTTACTTTGCGGTATCTGTCTACATAAAGAGCAATTAAAAATGAGAATATTTTCTTTGAACAATCATCTTCCTTTCATCTTCACAATTTATAATAATATGAAAAATACACATTTAAAATATGGAGGTATTACTGGTTTTTGTTTGCTCTTTTATTCTGCTATGCTATTGGCTCAAACAGGGCCAAGGGTATTAGTTGTAAACGCCCATCCGGATGACGAAACCAGTTTTCCCATAATACTTTATAAAATTACGCATGAGCTGAAAGGCACAGTGGACCTTGCTTTGATAACAGACGGCCAGGGCGGATTTAACGGATCGGAGCTTGGATCAGTGTATTATAAACTAAAGCTGACAGATTCCACCATTGGGAGGGCAGAGTTGCCCCGCATTAGAAAAAAAGAACTGATGGAAGCTGGCGATATTATGGGTATAAGGAACTATTATTTTTTTGACCAGCCAGACGATTATTATAATTTAAATCCGATTCCATACGTTACCGGGCAAAACTGGGATGTTCCTTTTATTGAAAAAAAATTAGATCAGTTATTGGCTGCACAACAATACGATTTTATTATTACCATGCTTCCTTTTGCAGGTCAGCACGGCCACCATAAAACGGCTGCCATCATGGCTTTACGGGCTTTAAAAAGATACAAAGGGGCAAGGCGCCCAATCATACTGGCAGGCAGCACTTATAAAGATGAAACACCTGAAACTTTTTCTATGCTGGGGGGCTTTCCTGAAACAACCATGAAAAAAAATGCACCATCCTTTTACCTGGATGTGGCCACCCACTTTGGACATGGCAAACAGGTTTCGTATAAAGTGATAGCGCAATGGGTAATTGCTGCATATAAATCGCAGGGCGATATGCAGGAAAATCCATTGTACAAAGGTGACAAAGAAACCTTCCGGATTTTTGATAGTAACGGGGATGCAGCAATAGAAAAAACCACCCTGCTTTTTGATCAGTTAAAAAAAAGCGGGTTTTCGGCGGAGCAATAACAGGTATCCTGAACTAGACTTTTTCAACCAACAATCTTTCGCAGGCAACATTGCTTAATACTTCAGTTTGCCGTTTACCATACATCACTACTACTGACTTGTCGAACGGTTCTATTGATATTATTTTAAGTTTCAATCCCAGGCGTAATTCACGCGTATTTAAAAACTTTAAGAATTCTGTGGACGTATTTATTACGGCAGCCAGTGTAACAATTTCGCCCACTTTGCAATCGCTTAATTTGCTGTATTCTTTCCAAAATATTTTTCCATTTTTATCAGGTATGGGCGAGCCATGCGGATCCAGTTTTGGATTACCTAATAATTCATCCATTTTTTCAAAAAATACCCGTGACTGTATGTGTTCAATTTGTTCAGCAATATCGTGAACATCTTCCCAGCCCAGCTTCATTTTATCTACTAAAAACATTTCTGTAAGCCGGTGTTTGCGTATAATAAGGCCGGCTTCTTTTTTACCTTTATCTGTAAGCCGCAACGGTTTATAACTTTCATAATGCACCAGTTTTTTTTCAGACAGCTTTTTCATCATACTGGTTACAGTAGGCATTTTAATTTCAAGCCTTTTGGATAGTTCTGCAACATTTACCTCGCCGGTTTCATTGGCCATATTAAACAATGCCTTTAAATAATTTTCCTCTGTAAGTGTATACATTCAACAAATCTAATAAAAATATTTACCCTATTACAATTATAAATTATTATTTTTTAATAATTATTGTTAGCTTCGTCTAACTTTTTATTTTTATATTTATTATTATTTTATTAGATGAACAAAATATATCTTTTTGCAATTATTTTAATGCCGCTTATATCCATTCAGTTACCGGCACTGGCTCAAACTGTTAACGGGGAGATAAGAGATGCCGAAACGCAACAGCCAATTGGGTTTTGCAACATTGTAATTGTAAAATCAACCATTGGGGCAATAACCAACAGGGAGGGAAAGTTTGAAATAACCATTCCACAAAATATACCCCCTGCAAAACTGGCAGTTTCTATTGTAGGGTATGTTGCTGACACGATAGAACTTAACGCGGCAAAATTTACATATCAAATTCTGCTACAACCGACAAGAGGCATATTAAACGAAGTAGTGGTTACAGGTGTTTCAAAAGCAACCAGGGTAAGGGAAAATCCAGTTGCTATTGTTACTATATCTGCAAAAGCGATTGAACAAAGTGCTGAAAATAATATAATCGATGTATTGGTAAAAAATGCGCCTGGTTTAAATGCGGTAAAAACAGGACCTAATATTTCCAAGCCATTCATACGTGGCCTTGGCCATAACAGGGTGCTTACTTTGTACGACGGTATAAGGCAGGAAGGACAACAATGGGGCGATGAACATGGCATTGAAGTGGATGCGTATAATATTAGCCGGGCGGAAGTTGTTAAAGGGCCTGCGAGTATTATGTATGGCTCCGATGCGGTAGCAGGAGTAGTGAGTTTACTGCCTGCAATGCCGGCAAACAAGGATGAAAATATACAAGGAAAATATTTTATCGAATACCAGGCCAACAATGGATTAGCAGGCAACGGAATAAGGCTTACGTTTTCAAAAAATCATTGGGCTTATGCTTTGCGGGGATCTTACCGAATAGCTAAAAATTACACCAATAATATTGACGGAAGGGTTTATAACACGGGCTTTAAGGAAACCAACGCCTCGGCAACTGTTCAACATTTTAGCAAGGGTGGCTACTCAAATTTAAATCTTACACTGTACGATAATTTACAGGGCATACCAGACGGAAGCCGGGATTCTTTGACAAGAAAATTTACAAAGCAAATTGATGAAGGCGACAATGACGACATTAAAGACCGGCCAATTGTTTCGGATGAAGCATTAAATAGTTACCGGTTAAGTGCTTTGCACCAGCATATTCAACACTACAGGGTTTACAGTAATAATCATTATCAAACCGGTAACGGAGACATTGATTTTACACTGGCACTGCAGCAAAATATCCGCAGGGAATATAATCACCCTACAGTACCACAACAGGCAGGTATGTATGTGCGGTTAAATACGCTTAATTATGGTTTTCGTTATAATGCTTCCTCCTTTTTAAATACCGAAATTTCCGTTGGAATAAATGGAATGTACCAAAATAATCAAAGTAAAAATGCCACTAATTTTCCAATACCCGATTATAGTTTATTTGACGCGGGCAGTTATATTTTTGCAAAATGGAAACAAAATAAATGGGTCATCAGCGCTGGTGCAAGGTATGATTTACGCTTTTTACAGAGCGGCGATTTTTATACAAAAAAAGATACGGTTACAGGTTTTGCAAAACGAGTATTTTCTACCGGTATTGCTGATGCATATTTACAATTTCCGGCATTTACCAAAACATTCCACGGCACATCCTTAAGCATGGGGGCAACCTACCAGGCAAACGAACACCTAAACGTAAAAGCCAATGTAGCAAGAGGATACAAGGCGCCAGGTATAACTGAATTTGCCTCTAACGGGCTTGATCCCGGAGCGCATATTATTTATTTGGGCAACAGAAATTTTGTTCCGGAATTTAGTTTACAGGAAGACATTGGTGTAGACATTTATTATAAAGACTTTTCGGCATCGGCAAGTATTTTTAACAATAATATGCAACACTATATTTATTTGTCAGAATTAACAGATGCCACTGGAAATGCAATTACAGATGCACAGGGAAATAAAACTTTTCAATACCAGCAGGCAGCAGCGCAATTGTATGGAATGGAAATGCTGTTGAATATTCATCCGGCAATTTTAAAAGGATTTTCTTTTGATAACTCCTTGTCGGTGGTGTATGGATACAACAGAAAAAAAGCCTATAAAAACGCAGGGCTTAATGGTGAATTTTTACCCTTAATTCCACCCCTGAAGGTATTGACCAGCATTAACCAAAACATTAAAAAAATATCAAAAACACTTGAAGAAATCAACGTAAAAATTGAAGCCGAGTATAGTGGGGCACAAAACAGATATTTAGCTTTGAACAACACTGAAACAGCAACACCCGCCTACACCCTGTTTAATATTTCAACCAACACAAAAATAAATTTCTCAAAAAGTAATACCGTATTATTTCAGGTACAGGTAAATAATATTTTTGAAAAAACCAACCAATCCAACCTTAGCCGGTTAAAATATTTTGAGTATTATACACAAGCACCCTACAACCATTTTGGAATGTACAATATGGGTAGAAATATTTGTGTAAAAGCAATTCTTTCATTTTAATAAACGCAATTGCCTGCTGATAGAAACACAGCAGGCAATTGCGTATCCAATAGAATTTTATCCCGGTCTTTATAATGTACTATTGCAAAATTATTATCTTTTTGTTCAACCTCTTATTTGTTTTGCCATCAACAATACCAAATCTGGCTTTTACAATAATATAATAAAGCAGCTGAGCTTTGTTTTATTATTATTAGTTTTATCTTTTATCATAAAAGCTTCCAAATGCGTATTATTTTTTTTCTCTCTATTTTTTTAATTGAATTGTGCAGGGCACAAATTACAGATACCACTTTTGCAGAAAAGCTTGGCTACCCAGGTGGATCAAAGGTATTGATACTACATGTAGACGATGCAGGCATGAGTTACGATTCCAACGAAGGAGCGATTGAAGCGATTACCAAAGGCGCTGCTACTTCTTGCAGTGTAATGATGCCCTGCCCTTGGGTGCCCGGCTTTGTTCGTTATTTAAAACAACACCCGGAAATAGACGCAGGCCTGCATTTAACACTTACTTCGGAATGGCAAGATTATCGATGGGCTCCGCTTGCTTGCAAAGAAAGTGTACCTGGATTAACAGATAAAGAAGGTGATCTTTGGCCTTCGGTTGAAGATGTGGTAAAGCATGCTTCAGCAGATGAAGTGGAAACAGAAATACTTGCACAGCTCCAAAGAGCTAACAATATGGGCTTTTTACCTACCCACCTGGATTCGCACATGGGCACTTTATTTGCATCACCTGATTTTTTACAACGTTATATTAAAGTGGGTATTGAAAAACATATTCCCGTAATGCTGCCTGGTGGCCAGGATGTACTTATCCGGCAACAGACCCATGCCCCTGATGCCATGATAAAACAAATGCAGGGTATTGGAAAAATACTTTGGGCAGCAGGCTTGCCCGTACTGGATGACTTACATAATTTTAGCTACGACTGGAAGATCCCTGATACTATTGCAAACGACGATAAAAAACTACAAGCTTTTAAAACAGCCAAATATATTGAAGCAATCAAATTATTGCTACCGGGTATTACCATGATGATCATGCATTGTACAAAAACTACCGAAGTGTTTCCTTACATAAGCAGCAGTGGTGCTGTTCGTAAAGGCGACCTGCTTGCCATGACAGATCCTGCATTTAAGGCGGCACTTAAAAAAGAAGGAATTATTGTAACAACCTGGAGAGAACTGACTCAAAGAAGGAATAATATTCATTGATAAAAAAATAGTTGCCAGTTTATTGAAGGAAATTTCGTGCCTGTGTCTTTATGCCCCCGGTTTATTAACCACTAAAAAATTGCAGTATCCACTCAAATTTTTTCTTGCTTTGAAATCGTTTGAGACTCAGTGATTTTGAAATGGCTGAAAATTGTGATGAAACATTTTCACTCAAATAACCATCCCATCCTGACTAAAGGAGATTTACAAAATTGTTACGAAAAATCAGTACAAATAACCTGCTTGTATTAACGGAAATTAATAATTATCTTAATTGTCTAAAACAATTTATTATGGCACTAAATGCATATTTAAAATTAACCGGACAAAAACAAGGCGATGTTAAAGGCAGCGTAACGCAAAAAGGCCGGGAAGGAAAAATAATGGTGATTGCTGTAAACCACGAAATTGTTTCGCCCAGGGATGCAGCAAGCGGTTTACCCACCGGCAAAAGGCAGCACAAGCCTTTTGTAATTACCAAAGAGTTAGACAGCAGTACTCCGTTGCTATTTAATGCGCTGGTGAACAATGAAAATATCATCAGTTGGGAGTTACAGTTTTTTACTCCGCATATACAAGCGGGTTCAGGTGCTGGTGGTATGGAAGTAAACCATTACACCGTGAGGTTAACCAATGCAAATATCAGTGATATAAAAAGTATCATGCTCAACAATAAAAATCCTGACATGATGAAATTTACAGAATACGAAGAAGTAGCTTTTACTTATCAGAAGATAAATTGGATATGGGTAAACGGTAATATTGTAGCCAGCGATTCGTGGACGTAATTTGTATGATTACTAAAAAATTGACTGATGTTCTGTCAACGGCTGAATTTAAATAAATAACCAAAAAACAGAGATAAAAAAGATACAGGCGGAGCAAACATTCTGCAGATCTTGCCTGCCCGGTTAATGACTACCGGCTTACAAAAAATAAAAAATACTACCGCTAAACTGTTCCCCTCAATAAATTAATTCACAAAAAAAAGCGATGCCATTCTTTAACATACATCTTTGTGTGTGCATAGCCGGTAGTTATTATTTTTATTGAACTACCTGACTCTTTTTGCCTTTCGTACAAACTCTTCAAAGCTGATTTATAGATGGTTTACCGCTCCTAAGCATAAAATTGTATCTTCCACGATCATTGTAAAACGATTCGTAAAATGTCCGGACAGTTGTCACAAAAGAATAAATTAGGGTTATGGACAAGCACTTCGCTGGTGATGGGTAACATGATTGGTGCGGGAGTTTTTTTAATGCCCACCACCCTGGCGGCTTATGGAAGTATCAGTTTAATTGGATGGGTATTTGCTACGCTCGGTGCATTTTTACTGGCAAAAATTTTTAGTAATTTAAGCAAGCTGATGCCCCAGGCAGATGGTGGCCCTTACGCATATTGCCGCCAGGGATTGGGTGATTTTGCAGGCTTCCTGGTAGCCTGGGGTTACTGGATCTCCATCTGGTGTACCAATGCGGCCATTGCTGTTTCAATGGTTAGTGCATTGAGTACTTTTTTTCCGGTACTGGCCACCAGTTCCTTTGCTGCCGTCCTTACCGGTTTAAGCGCCATCTGGTTACTTACCTGGATCAATACACTGGGCATTGTTACCTCGGGTATTGTTCAACTGATTACCACCGCACTTAAAATAATTCCTTTATTATTGGTTGCCATCGGCGGTTTGTTTTTTTTAAAGCTGAAATATTTTTTACCCTTTAATGCCAGCGGTACATCGGCTTTTACAGCCATAACGGCTACCACTACTTTTACTTTTTTTGCTTTTCTCGGGTTGGAATCTGCCACCATCCCTTCTGGCAGTGTGGCCAATCCTGAAAAAACAATTCCCCGTGCAACCTTACTGGGAACAGGTTTGGCAGCCATCATTTATATTTTAAGCACGGTGAGTATCATGGGTATGATACCTTCCAGTCAGCTGTCGCATTCCCTTACCCCTTTTGCAGATGCTGCAGTATTAATGTGGGGAAACGGCGCACGGTATTGGGTAAGCGCTGGCGTTGCCATTGCAGCTTTTGGCGCATTGAATGGCTGGATACTGATACAGGGTCAAATACCGTATGCCATTTCAAAAGACAAATTATTTCCGGCAATATTTGGTAAAGTAAATAAAAAGGCGGTACCTGTTTCAGGTATTGTAATTGGCAGTGTACTGGTGAGTATTTTAATGGTAATGAATTATACGAAAGGCCTGGCCGACCAGTTTAAATTTTTAATTTTACTAACTACCACAACCGTGTTGGTTCCTTATCTTTTTTCAACAGCAGCTTATGTTCTGATCAGGTTACAAAATAAATATCTGCAACCCCATAACCATTGGCCTGCAACAATTACATTGTCTGCCCTGGCGTTTTTATTTTCACTGTGGGCCATCGCAGGTTCAGGACAGGAAACGGTGTACTGGGGTTTTTTTTTACTAATGGCAGGCATACCTTTTTATGTAATAATTCTTTGGAAAAGGGGGAAATAGTTATGAATTATGAGTTTCTAATATTTTGTTCTGGATACGCACCGGAAAATTAACGGTAATCTGTATAATAAACTAAAAAATAATTCCTTAATACCCTATTCTTCCAGGTCTTCCAGCGCACCTTGCAATTCATTGTACGAATGGTTATCGCCCGCCCGTTTTGCTTCTTCCATGCCTCTCTTATATATTCGGATAGCCCGGTCAAAATCAGCAACCCGCTCTAATAATTTTCCCAGGTGATAATAAGAACCTATATACGTGGGCTCCCGAAGTAAAATTTCGTTAAATAGTTTACGTGCTTCTTCATCACTGCCCACCTTGATGTATTCCAGCGCCAGCGCATGTTGCAGAAAACTATCTTTACCAGAAGTTTTCAAATATTCCAGTAATTTTTCTATCCGGCTCATGGTATAATAATTTTTTAATTTTTTATGTAAATTATAGGAACAACACCTACCTTTGTTATTAGTTGCATAAACAACTTTATTTTTTTATCCCTGATCATCAGGGCAAAATGAACTTGCATGAAAATTTTAGTTTGTATCAGTAAAACGCCTGATACCACCGCAAAAATAGCCTTCGCTGATAACAATACGAAATTCGCTTCAGCAGGTGTACAGTGGATCATCAACCCCTATGATGAATGGTATGCACTGGTAAGAGCCATTGAATTGAAAGAAGCCGTTGCCGGCACCGTAATTCACCTGGTTACCGTGGGTACCGCCGATTGTGATCCCATCATTAGAAAGGCTTTAGCATTGGGCGGTGATGAAGCGATTCGGGTAAATTCGGATAGCCACGACAGTTATTATATTGCTTCGCAGATTGCCACCATTGCAAAAGAAAATAAGTACGACCTGATTTTCACCGGTAAAGAAACGATCGATTACAATGGGTCTTCCATTGGCGGTATGGTTGCCGAACTGCTGGATCTGCCATATGTTTCGCTGGCTACAAAATTTAACCTTGAAGGAAACGATGCAATCATCATCCGTGAAGTTGATGGTGGTGAGGAAACCGATAAAGTGCAGTTACCTGTAGTGGTTAGTTGCCAGAAAGGAATGGCGGAACAACGCATCCCAAATATGAAAGGCATCATGGGTGCAAGAACAAAACCCTTAAAAGTGGTAGAACCTGCGGCAGCAGATACTTTTACCTCAATTGCCTCTTTTGCTTTACCCCCGGCTAAAGCGGGTGTAAAGTTGGTAAGCGCTGATCATCCCGAAGAATTAGTAAGGTTATTGCATGAAGAAGCAAAAGTGATTTGATAGCAAGTACACTTCAATTTGAAAGAATTATTAATTATTAATTTTTAATTATCAAGTAAATATATGAGCATATTAATATTTTTAGACCAGGCAGATGGTCATATTAAAAAGTCCTCTTTGGAGGCTGCAGGTTATGGTGCTGCAATTGCAAAGCAAACAGGCACCGTTGCAGAAGCCCTGGTACTGGGTAACGTACAGGATGATTTAACTACCCTCGGTAAATATGGTATTGCTAAAATACACACTGTAAAAAATGAAGCATTGAATAATGTGGATGCACAGGTGTTTACCCAAATTATTGCGGAAGCCGCAATAGCAATCGGCGCAACAGTAATTGTGTTTTCCAACAACTTTAATGGCAAAGCCATTGCGCCAAGGTTAAGTGTCCGGTTAAAGGCTGGCCTGGTTTCGGGTGCCATTGCGCTGCCAGACACGAGCAATGGTTTTACTGTAAAAAAGAATGTATTCAGTGGTAAGGCTTTTGCCAATGTATTTATCAATACCCCCCTTAAAATTATTTCGCTTAATCCTAATTCTTTCACGGTTGCTATCACAGAAGCAACGGCTGAAGTAGCAGCCTTTGCCGCAACAATAGCGCCTGTAAAAGTACAGGTAACTGCTACCAATAAAGTTATAGGAGAAGTACCGCTCAGTGAAGCAGAAATTGTAGTTAGCGGTGGCCGCGGATTAAAGGGCCCCGAAAGCTGGGGGCTCGTAACAGACCTTGCAAAATTGCTGGGTGCTGCAACTGCCTGCAGCCGCCCGGTTGCGGATATTAACTGGCGGCCACATCATGAGCATGTTGGACAAACAGGTTTAGCCATTGCACCAAATTTATATTTCGCCATCGGCATTTCCGGGGCCATACAGCATCTGGCGGGGGTAAACAGGAGCAAAACAATTGTCGTAATCAACAAAGATCCTGAAGCGCCTTTTTTTAAAGTAGCCGATTATGGAATTGTGGGTGATGCTTTTGAAGTTATGCCTAAAGTCATTGAAGCAGTGAAGCAAATGAAGCATCAATAAATGATTTAATGAGTTATCCAGATAAAAAATTATTAATTTAATTTATAAAGCCTTTCAAATTGTATTGAAAGGCTTTTGTTTTTTATATTTGCAATCAGTTAAATAATTAATTTCCCTTTTGACGATTTGAACATGAAGAAAATTGAATTAGAAATAGTTGCCCTTTCGCACAGCATTACACAAACCCATTCTTACGCTGTAGTGTTGGGTGAAGTGAATGGCTTACGCCGTTTGCCAATTGTAATTGGTGGTTTTGAAGCACAGGCTATTGCCGTTGCACTGGAGCGTATGAGCCCCAGCCGTCCCCTTACCCACGACCTGATGAAAAATTTCATGATGGCTTTTAATGTTGAACTGCATGAAGTAGTGATCAACGATTTGCAGGAAGGAATTTTTTACAGCAAATTGATTTGCAGTAGTCAGAATGATACAGTAGAAATTGATTCTCGCACCTCCGATGCACTGGCCCTGGCCGTGCGGTTTGGATGCAGCATTTTTACATATGAAAATATATTAGACAGTGCCGGCATACTAATGGAAAATGATGAGAAGAAAAAGAAAACTACTGTTCCCATCACCACTGAAACCGGCGGCAAGGATGATCTGCAACGCCTGTCAATAGAAGAACTGCACACCCTTTTAAATGAAGTGCTTGAACAGGAAGATTATATCAGGGCCATTGCCATCAGGGATGAAATAAAGGCAAGAAAATGATGCTTATAATTGATAATAGATAATTTATTAATTGATACTTTAATGCAGAACCATCATTCTCTATCAGTTATTTTAAAAAACCGCAGTTCTTCATTATCAATTATCCTTTAAAACATTATCCATTAAATAAAATGCTTGTTTTTCCTGATTGCAAAATTAATCTTGGCCTGCGCATTCTAGATAGACGAGCGGATGGTTATCATAATATAGAAACCATTTTTTATCCATTGCCCTTCAACGATGCACTGGAAATAATTCTTTCAGATAATAAAGATTTCCTCATTTTCAGCAACTCAGGTTTACCCGTTAACGGAGATAGTGCCGATAATCTTTGCGTGAAAGCTTATTGGTTGTTAAAAAAAGATTTCCCTGAATTGCCCTGTATACAAATGCATTTGCATAAATGTATACCCATGGGAGCCGGTCTGGGTGGCGGTTCTGCCGATGCTGCCTTTACTTTACAATTATTAAATAAACTTTTCAGCTTAAATTTATCTGTATCACAATTAATTGCGTACGCAACGCATTTGGGCAGCGACTGTGCATTTTTTATTATAAATACTCCCTGTATGGCTACCGGCCGAGGCGAATTGCTGGAGCCAGTAACAGCAGATCTTTCTGGCTATATCCTTGCATTGGTTAATCCCGGAATTCATGTAAGTACAGGAGAGGCCTTTTCTGCAGTGCCACTTCATCAGGCCACCAGCAACCCGTTATCATTAGTTGAAATAATCAACCAGCCCGTTAATACCTGGCAAAAATTTTTAGTAAACGATTTTGAAGAAAGTGTATTCAAAACTTATCCCCTTATAAAAGACATTAAGGAACGCCTGTATCAGGTGGGTGCAGTGTATGCAGCCATGAGTGGCAGTGGCAGCAGCGTATTTGCCTTGTTTAGCAAAAAAAATCCTCCCTCAACAAACATTACCCTCCCTTTTTTTGTAAAGCTTATTCCTTTATAAAAAGCTGTTAATAATTATTATAAAGACGATGTATTTTCTCAATCGGTTAGGGTATGTTAATGCTTTTTAATAAATTGCTTCTTAATAAAAAATTTAAACTATGAAGATATGGATAGTAAGCAGTGCTTTGTTGTTTAGCGCTGCAGTATTTGCTCAAAAAACGACAACCGAAATTCCCAAAAACTGGTATCAGCTGGATCGGGCTGCTTCGGGCTATTATGGCATCAGCCTTGATAAGGCGTATGATTTTATAAAAGCAAAAAAACTAAAAAGCAAACAAGTAGTAGTGGCGGTAATTGATAGTGGCGTTGATACCCTGCATGAAGATCTTAAATCAATTTTATGGACCAATGCAAAAGAAATTCCAGGCAATGGTATTGATGATGACCACAATGGTTATATTGATGATGTACATGGATGGAATTTTTTGGGTGGTAAAGATGGGCGAAATGTTAAAGAAGATAGTTATGAAGGAGCCCGTGTTTACACAGCATTAAAAGCAAAATACGGTGACGAAATTCCGGCAGATTCTACACTGACCGCCAGTGAAAAAAATGAAGTGGAATTATATAAAAAAGCAAAAGAAAAAATCGTGGGACAGGTAAATCCTGCTGAAACAGCTTTTTTAAGACAACTATTGCCCGGCTTTTTAAAAGGTGATTCTGTTATAAAAAAAGAAATTGGTAAGGAAGAATACAATTGCACCGACCTTGAAAAATTTACTTCAGTTGATGCAGCTGCAAATAGAACCAAGGCATTCTTACTGCAATTGTGTAAAGCAAACAGCAGTAATGAATTAAGTAATAAACAGATTATTGATGAATTACAGGGAGATTTAAGAAAGGCAGATGCTGCTGACCATGCACCGGAAGAATATAGAAAAGAAATTGTACAGGATGATGAAAATGATATCAATGACCGCTTTTATGGCAACAAAGATATTATGGCGGCCACTCCATTTCACGGTACCCATTGCTCTGGTATTATTGGCGCAGTAAGAGATAATGGAAAAGGAATCCAGGGCATTGCGGATAATGTGCGCATCATGATGGTACGTGCAGTGCCAGATGGAGATGAGCATGATAAAGATATTGCCACTGCCATTCGCTATGCAGTAGAAAATGGAGCACAGATAATCAGTATGAGTTTTGGTAAAGAATTTTCGCCTGAAAAACGATGGGTAGATAGTGCGGTAAGATTTGCAGAAAGCAGGGGTGTATTACTGGTACACGCTGCAGGAAATGATGCAAAAAATGTAGATAGTACAGATAATTTCCCAAGTCCTGTTTATCTTGATAACGGCCAAAAAGCTACCAACTGGATAACGGTTGGTGCCAGCGGTGATCCGCAAACCGGCAGCATTACGGCCAATTTTAGCAACTATGGTAAAAAAGAGGTAGATGTTTTTGCTCCGGGTGTACAAATTTATTCTACCATACCAGGTGGCAACAATTATGGAAATGCGTCCGGTACAAGTATGGCATGTCCTGTAGTTGCCGGAACTGCGGCGCTTTTACTGGAATATTTTCCAACGTTAAGTGCTAAGCAATTAAAATACATCATCGAAAAATCTGCCGTAGCTCCCGATACAGAAGTAACCATTCCGGGAACAACGGATAAAACAAAATTGAGCGAACTATGTGTAAGCGGCGGTTTGCTGAATGCGTATGAAGCCGTAAAATTAGCGGCTACAATACAAGGAGACCGGCAAGCGGTGAACGAAGCATTGCCAAAATCAAAAATCACAAAAAATAAAAAAGGATAATTTAGTTCAGTTTTGAAAAGTATTAATTTAGTGCCGGGTAATTTACCCGGCATTTTATTTTACGCTATAAAAATTATTGTATGTTTAAACCATTCCCGGAAAGTTATCCGCCATATTTTCAAAAATATATTGATCTGGTACCTGATGATGAATTGATGGCAGGTTTTGCCAATCAATGGCCGGTGATAAAAAATTTACTCGATACAATTTCAGAAAATAAATCTATGTATGCGTATGCAGAGAATAAATGGACGTTGAAAGATTTATTGCAGCATGTAATTGATACCGAAAGAATTTTTTGTTTTCGTGCCTTGTGTTTTGCAAGAAACGAACGCAACAATATAGCTGGGTTTGATGAAAATGCGTACGCCGCAAGTGGTACAGCCAATACCAGAAGCTGGCAAAACCTTTCTGAAGAATTTTTAGCGGTGCGCCAGGCAACCGGACTGCTGTTCAAAAGTTTTTCAGCCGACGCATTAAAAAGAATGGGCAGTGCCAATAATATTCCTACAAGCGTTGCCAGTATAGGTTATATAACACTTGGGCACTTCTATCATCATAAAAAAATAATTGAAGAAAGATATTTATAATTTAGAGATAAGTTGATTGGTAAAAATATTTTTTAACCTCTTATTTTCTTCTGCATTTCAAAATAAAATAATAATAAATTTCTTTCTTTCACCAAAAAAAGCCGCTTCAATTGAAGCGGCTTTTTTTGGGTGTTATTTTTTATTAATCAATTCTTTTTAGAAGATTCCGCAGCCCCGGCGGCATTCAATGCAACATTGGTTTGGTTAATCATATTGTTCATTACCTTAACGGTTTCATCAATGTAAACATCTCCTTTAATCCGGTTTAAAAATTGTTTGTTTCTTTCCCGCTTATCTTTATCAGCACCAAAGCCAATTGTATCGGAGGGGCTGTTAAGCACATTCAATTCCTTAGGCAGTTTATACAAACTATCCAGTTGCTTGTAAGCCACTTTCATTTGCTGAAGGTCTGCCTTATATTTCACCAAATTTAAAGACACTTCTTTATCATTCTTTTTGTCAATCCATTCAACCTGTTGTTTCATGTTTTTGAACGTAGGGCTGGTGTTAACCTGTTGGTTGGCTGCATTGATAACGGCGTTAGTGCTGTAAGTACTTACCCATGGGTGATACTCCGCCTTACCAATTTCATCCCAGCTTAAAGCCGCATCATTGTCTTTTTCCCTTGATTTAAAAAATTCGTACCTGTCAGGAATAACCACATCAGGAGTAACCCCTTTTAATTGTGTTGCGCCACCATTGATACGATAAAATTTTTGCAGGGTTAATTTCACAGTGCCCAGATCTTCTGATGTTTTTGCCAATGCAGGATTTTCTGCCTCCGGGTTTAGGGGAATGGTGCGTTGTACAGTACCTTTTCCGTAAGTAGAGGAGCTTCCAATAATGATCCCCCGCTTATAATCCTGTATAGCAGCAGCAAAAATTTCTGATGCGGAAGCACTGCCTTCATCTACCATTACCGTTAACGGGCCGCTGTACAAAATACTTTTATCCCTGTCTTTCCATAAATATGGTTGTTTTTCATCTCTTCCCCTTACCTGGCAAATAGGTCCATCTTCAATAAATAAGCCTGCCATCTTTACTACTTCAGGTAAAGAGCCGCCACCATTTCCACGAAGGTCTATTACAATACCTTCTACGTTCTCTGCCTTCAATTTTACTATTTCTTTCGCTACATCTTCAGAACATTTTGCACCATTGGGCTTTTCAAAATCCATATAAAATTCGGGCAAATAAATATATCCTATTTTATGCTCCCCTTTTATTATAGCGCTTTTTGCAAATGTATCGTCCAGCTTAATTTCTCCTCTTTTTAAACTCACTATTTTAATACTTCCATCTGGTTTGCGAACAGTTAATCTTACTTCAGTTCCCGCTTCAGAACCACGTATTAATTTAACCGCATCGGTAACCGCATACCCTGTAACATCTACTGGCTCTGCGTTTCCCTGTCCAATTTTTATAACTTCGTCGTTCACTCCAATTTCTCCCGATTTCCAGGCAGGCATACCGGTAATAAGGCTGGCGATTTTTATTTTACTTTCGTCTTCTTTTAACTGGGCGCCAATACCATAAAATTTACCACTCATCATTTCGTTAAAACCACGGCTGTCAACCGGGGCAAAATAACTGCTGTGCGGATCCATTTCGCCCGTGATGGCATTTACAAAAACACTGAACAATTCATCGTTGGTATTGTGTGTTTTTAATGTGGTAAAATAACGGTCAATTTGTTTTTTTATCATCCCTCTTGCCTCTCTTTCCAAAGTAGAATCTGCTTTATAAACAAATTTTTCGGGAGCTGCTTTACCAATAGTACCCAAACTATCAGCGGCAACAGCGGTTTGCTTTTTATCTTTATTGGCTTCACGGTCATCCAGCATATCCGCATATTTACTTAGCACCATATACTTTAAACGCTTGCGCCATACTTCTTTTTTATCTGCTTCTGTTTTAGGATAACTCAATTTATCGCCATCCAGTAAAACATTTTCATCTTTTGTATAATCAAAAGGCTTGCTAAGCAAGTCGGCAAAATATTTGGATGCCTGATTTAAGCGACGGGTGTAGCTATCATTGATTGCATAAAAAGATTCAAGTTTGGCACCATGAATTTCATCATCAATCCTGTTATTATATTTAGCAAAACTGTCAATATCAGTTTGAAGAAAAATGCTCTTGTCTGCATCCAGGTCTTTTACAAACCGGTTTAAAACCTGTTTGGAAAAACTGTCGTTGATATTTTTGGGGCTGTAATGTCCTTGCTCAAGTAACAATCCTACATTGCGCAGAATTTTTTCGTTCTTGGTTTTTGGATTGTCTCCTCCCCGTCCCTGTGTTTGAAAAGCCACGAACAGGCTTCCAACTGTAAGTACCAGTAAAACCGGTAGAAATTTTTTACTCATAATAAATTGCTGAATTTTAAGCATAGTATAAAATTAACGATAAAATGATTGTATTTACCGGGTTAACAATTGATTAAGGTGTAATGTTTTCTTAAAACTCGATGAGTGGCAATAATTTTTCTTGATGGGATTGTGACAAAATATTGGGTAAAAAACAAACAGGACCTTCCTGTTGATTAACGCATAAACACTGGGTCCACTACGGTGCATTCTTTGAAGCTTTTATAAATAATCTTAAAAGTTGATACGCTATTCACCATGTAGAAAATATAATTTCTTCTTTTTAGAAATAGCTGCTTTACCCAATAAGTAATTTTTAAATTCTATTTTCCAAAAGCTTCAAATGGGCTTTCTGAAAAAAATTCCAAATAAATTATATAGCAGATAAATGCACCATTTACTTAGGTGGTTTAATTAAACCGTTCATAATCTTTTTGAATTTCTACTGTTAGTATTATCTACCAGGTTATTACCAGGTTCTTAACTTAAAGCTCAAACTAGAAAACAAGCTTGATCCGTTCATTACTACCTTCATTTTTTTATTTCATTTTAAAAGAGGTGACCTGTTGCCAGGTCACCTCTTACTATTAATTACTACGGATACAATATCAGGCCAGATCAAAGCGGTCAAGGTTCATTACCTTGTTCCATGCCGCTACAAAGTCCTGCACAAATTTTTCTTTAGCATCCTCACATCCATATACTTCAGCGATGCTCCTTAACTCTGAATTAGAACCAAAGATCAAATCAATACGGGTACCTGTCCACTTCAATTCGCCGGTTGTACGATCATGACCCCAGAATATTTGTTCGGAATCAGAAGCAGCCTTCCAGGTGGTGCCAATATCAAGCAGATTCACAAAAAAGTCGTTAGTGAGCGCCTCTGGTTTTTTAGTGAACATGCCATGTTTAGACTGATCGAAGTTAATGTTCAACACACGCAAGCCACCAGCCAGTACCGTTAGTTCAGGTGCGGTCAGCGTTAGCAGCTGCGCCTTGTCAATCAGCATTCCCTCTGGTGATGCAGTGTGTATGCTCTTCAGATAATTGCGAAAACCATCTGCAGCCGGCTCCAGTGCGCCGAATGATTCTACATCGGTTTGATCTTGTGATGCATCGGCACGTCCCGGCGTAAAGGGTACGGTAACCGTGTGACCAGCATTTTTAGCCGCCTGCTCAATAGCTGCACAGCCACCTAAAACAATCAGGTCAGCCATAGATACATTCTTATCAGTAGTCTGAGTGCTGTTGAATGTTGTTTGGATAGCTTCCAACGTTGATAATACTTTAGCCAATTGAACCGGGTTATTCACTTTCCAATCCTTCTGCGGTGCAAGCCGGATGCGTGCCCCGTTGGCACCACCCCTTTTATCGGAACCACGAAATGTGGATGCCGATGCCCAGGCTGTGGATACTAATTGGGACACGGATAGCCCGGCCGCCAATAGCTTACCCTTCAATTCAGCAATATCATTACCGTCAATTAGTGGATGTGTAACTTCCGGGATCGGGTCTTGCCATATCAACACTTCATTAGGCACGTCTTTTCCCAGATAGCGGTTGCGTGGGCCCATATCGCGGTGTGTAAGCTTGAACCATGCACGTGCAAAGGCATCTGCCAACTCGTCCGGGTTCTCAAAAAAGTGCCGTGAAATTTTCTCATAATCAGGGTCTACTTTCATAGCAAGGTCACTCGTAAGCATCGTTGGTGAATGCCGCTTTGATGGGTCATGGGCATCCGGTACAGTACCGGCACCTCCACCATCCTTAGGTTGCCACTGGTGTGCACCGGCCGGGCTCTTGGTGAGTTCCCATTCGTAACCAAAAAGATTCTCGAAGTAGTTGTTGCTCCACTTGGTTGGTGTAGCGCTCCATATAACTTCAAGACCACTGGTAATCGTATCTCCTGCATTACCGGTGCCAAAGCTGTTTTTCCAACCAAGACCTTGCTCCTCAATACCTGCACCTTCCGGTTCGCTACCAACATATTTTCCGGGGTCTGCAGCACCATGGGTTTTGCCGAAAGTGTGACCACCTGCTGTCAGTGCTACTGTTTCGTAATCATTCATCGCCATGCGGCCAAACGTTTCCCGGATGTCACGGGCAGATGCCAACGGATCAGGTTTACCATTAGGCCCTTCCGGATTTACATAGATGAGACCCATCTGAACAGCACCGAGGGGATTTTCCAACTCCCTGTCGCCTGTATACCGATTGTCGCCTAACCATTCCTTTTCAGAACCCCAATAAATGTCTTCGGCAGGTTCCCAGACATCTTCACGTCCGCCACCGAAACCGAAGGTCTTTAAGCCCATCGAATCAAGGGCACAGTTGCCGGTAAGAATCATCAGGTCTGCCCAGGAAAGTTTTTTACCGTATTTCTTTTTGATGGGCCAAAGCAACAATCGTGCTTTATCAAGATTTACATTATCGGGCCAGCTATTAAGTGGTGCAAAACGTTGCGTACCTGCGCCGGCGCCACCACGACCATCGGCGATGCGGTAAGTACCTGCACTATGCCAGGCCATCCGAATAAAAAAAGGGCCATAGTGACCGAAGTCGGCTGGCCACCATTCCTGCGAAGTTGTCATCAGCTGAAAGATGTCTTTCTTTACAGCATCCAGATCAAGACTGTTGAACTCGACTGCATAATTGAATGACTCACCCATTGGATTAGAAAGAGAAGAGTGTTGACGAAGGATATTCAGTTTTAACTGATTTGGCCACCAGTCACGGTTCCTTGTGCCTTCGCCGGCACTTTGTTTTAAGGTTCCACCCAGGTAAGGGCATTTGGCCGCTTCTGCTGGATCGTTAACATGAGCTAATATGCTCTGAGATGTGTTGTTTTCCATTTTTAAAAATTAAATATAAATTATGATGAACTTAATACAATTTCTATTAATTAATTAGCTCCATCTGATGTGGCTCTAAAGCTATGGTAAAATTGGAAAGCAGTAAAGCAACGTGATATCAATCAGTCCGCAAAACCTGCCCATGTAAAAACACGGGAATCGTTGTTTTGTTTGATCAATCTGTGAATCTATTTCCCCGCAATTTTACTAAACTTGTAATACGCAGTTCCACGTAAGTTAAGCCTGTAAAAAATAAATTGGTTCAATAATCATCCTTTATCCCTGCCAGCGGCAAAGATAAAAGTAACATTCTTCTACACCGGGTTGAATGACGATTTTATCAAATGGTAACATGATGATTTATTATACTGCTTCTGCCAAACCATCTTCCCGCTTAAAGGAATTTTTCTTTTGCCCTCCATAAGATTTTCAGTTTTTTCAGGAAAAAGAATACCTAATATGTGATCTTGCTCTTTTAACCGAAAATAGTTTTTCATGGCAGGATGCAATATTATTTTCCGCCTGGATATTTCTCCTCTCCCTTTGCATAAAACCAAATGATACGGTTCATGGCATCATCTTCTCCCCCATCTACTTCTTTAAAAACTTCTTCTTTTGATTGTAAAGCATATTTTTTGGCCTTACCCTGCAAGACATTCAGGTCTTTGTTCATCTGGTTCAACGGAACATTATTAGGCAAATAATTATAAGGTGTTGTATTTTTTATGCCCAAAAAACAATCCGTCATAAGGCGTGCGGTACCATCCATCATATTCATGGGGGGCACACCTAAAATTTGCTCAATCGTTCTTAGCATAGAGGTTTGGTTGTAATTGGAAGTTACCAGTCTTCCGCTGCTGTAGGGGCTGATGGTTAAACCAATGGTTCTGTAGGCAGAGATATGATCCCAGCCGCTTTGTGAATCATCCTGCGTAATAAATACCACTGTTGAATCCCAGAATTTACTTTTGGTAATCATATCTACAATCCGGCCAACGGCCAGATCATTGTCAGCTACCATGGCATTGGGTGTAGGAAAACCAGGTGATGTGCCTGCACTGTGATCATTGGGCAGTGATACTATCATCAGGTTGGGAAGATTTCCTGTAAGTTCATATTGTTTCCAGTCCTGAATAAAAATATCTGCCCGTTGCTGGTCGGTAAAATTAATGTTATCACAATCAGGGTAAGTGGGATGAATGACGGGACGTATTCTAGCAATGGTTGTACCGTTGTACCAGTCTGGCTGGGTACCGGCTTTGTAGTCAGTATAAAGACTGAGCCAGTTTCTTTTTTCATCGTACTGCGTTTTGCAGGCTTCGCCATAAATACGCACCGTCTTGCCATGATCCAAAGCCTGGTTCCAGATAAAACCATTTTTGTTGTATACCAGGGCATCATCCTGGCGGTGAGGATAGCTTCTTATCCAGCTCCGCACATTCCTTTCCACATAATCGGATACCATGCCTGCATCCGTCCATTGGTGTCCTTCTGCAGAACACTTACCTGAGGCATAGTAATCATCCAGCCAGCCATATTTATTAGCAAGGGCATGCATATTGGGTGTAACCTTTTCTCCAAAAATACAAAGCGAAGCATCATTTCTGCCCAACGGTAAATCGCCAAAAACCTGGTCGTAGGTTTTATTTTCCTTGATGATATAAATGACATGCTTAAATACAGATGGTTCTCCCAGCCGCTCTGGTACTGGCACAGGGGCCAGCCCTTCCCGGGGTGGCAACTGCAGTTGTTCGATTCTGTTCAGCATGCTTAGTTGTGCCACTTCCTGAGTATAGGCAGACAATACAGTTTTATTTGGATAGGGTATAATGCTTACAGAAGCCAGTTGGTTATGAATTTGCCGGGCATTTTTTGCGGAGTTAATTACATTGGCTCCATCCGATTCCAGGTTGGTAACTACCAATTGTTTATTTGTCAAAAACAAACCACCAGGGTAAGCTTCTGTTGGTATATATCCTGTAATATAACTACTGCCCTTGCCGGAAACAGCCGCATTTTTCCCCAAGCTAACAATTGCTATTGCATTGTCAAAACCATTGGCAACATACAGCATTGTATTATCCTCATTTAAAACCAGCGCATTGGGACTGCTGCCCTGTAAACTATTTTTACCTTTCAGTAATCCCACATCAATCCAGTTTGCCACCGTATTTTTTTTTGTATTGATTACAGCAATGGCATCGCTGGAAGAATTGGCTATATAAACAAACCTGCCATCCCTGGATGCGATGATTGCATTTGGTTGCAGGCCAACATGAATATCCTGCAAACTTTTACCGGATGCCGCATTTAAAACAGATACACTTCCTCCGGCAGTTGCACCCGTACATGGATCGGTGTAAGCCAGTCCCCACGGCACTCCTGCCCTTTCTTTCAAACTATCGGTGGCTGTGCTGCCTGCCCAGTTAGATATATATAAATTACCATTGGCTATGGCAATGCCATAGGGTGCTACCCCGGTGGCTGATTTCCAGACAATGCTCTTATCGCTCCACCTGAATTTTACCACTTCATTATTACCATTTAATGCAACATAAAAATATGCACCATTTTTTTCTTTTGATACAATTACCTGATTAGGGATGGCACTGGAAGCGGATGCTGTTTTTTTCAATGATACTGCAGAAATATGCTGGAAACCATTTGCCCATTCAGCAATCATAATGGCGGAAGACCCGTCATCGTTGTTGGTTGCACCCCACAAAACCCATACTTTTCCTTTCAACATAAATGAACAAATACCGGAATAGGTACTAATATAATTTTTGTACTGCGGCATATCAGAAAAACTCCAGCGGCCAATAATTTTTTTATTCACAGCATCCAATGCCATGATGCCATACCGGTCTTCCACCACCAGCTTTCCGTCTTTGTTTAAAGAGGCTATATCCAGTGCATGATTTTCTAAATCTGGATTGCCAAATCGGATTACTTCCCCCGCCGAATGCAGAATGCGGTTAAAAGGCATCAGCCGCAAAGAATCATTGTGCCTCCGCAGAAAATCGCCCAATGCTTCGATGTGATCGGTGTTAATAAAATCTACTTTCAGTTGTTCCATTACTTTCCATGCTGTAGCAACATCCGGACAAGCATAAAAACGTATTGGTGTATGTGAGCTGTGTGCCCTGCTGATCATTGCGGTTAAAGCAATGCGGGCCGAATCTGGTAATTCACCCACTCCATTCCAGTGACTGTGCTCCTCAAAATCTTCACTCAGCATCGCAATTTTAGTTAAGTCTTGTTTGCTGTAAGTTTTATTAGCATCCCCGTCAAACCAGATATAAGATGGATAATTTTTAAACAAATTTATATCCGGGCGGTTGCCGGTGATCACTATCTTAATAGTTTTATTTTGAATGATGGCCGGATAATGCTTCAATAAATCTACCAACGCATTCAGGGTTGAAATTGGCTGTGTTTTAATGTCAATCAGCAATTGCAGTTTCCGGCTGCTGTCTTTATAAACATACCCGCCATTGCCAGCAATACTAACTACCAACGGATCAAGATACAAAGCCTGCAGTGTATTTTTTACAATTAATTTATCGGAATCATGCCCTACAATTAAGATTCCGTTTCTTAAATGTATATCTGCCTCCATAGATCCAAACTGTTCGTTGTAGGCCTGAAAATAAGGACTGTGCTGGTTATAATCATTGTGCGAATGGGCATTGGCTACCGTGTACACAACTGGCTGCGCAAACACAACCGTAAAAAAACAATTAACAAACAGCAACAAAAAAGCGGGTAATAATTTCATACATCAATTTATCAAAATTAAAAAAGATAACCTGCATTATGGCAGACTATCTTTTAATAATAATTTTTTAATGCTTTAATCCAAACTTTTAAATGTGGTGAGCGTAAACACCTGCAACAGATATTAAATTATTTCATTTGTGAAGAATTATACCAGATTATTAGCGACGCCTGCTCCAGTATCCATTTATCCAGTACCAGCCGAAACGGGAATTTTTATCCATCTGCCAGGTATCCATCTTGCACCATAATACGGCGGACTTACCCAGTATCCTCCAGACCATATATAACCACTGGCTGACCATTTCCAGTTATTAGTTACATACACATAGTTTTGACCTGGAGAAGGTGTCTGGTTTACTGTAACAGCATGCCTTGGCTGAACTTTTACATAATTTCTTTGTGCCGAAATAGCTGTTGAAATCATTAAAATAGTGATGCTGTTAATAAGCATTTAAATATATGCTTGCTCATATTGTTATTTTAATAATTTAAATAAAGGTTTTTATTTTTTAAAGATATCTGTTTCAACTTAGATGCCAGGGATATTAATCGTGCCCCGGGAAAATCTACGGTAAGAAATAGTAAATAAGCCGGTTGTTATAAAGACTTGTATTCATGCCTCCCATGTGGCTTTATCAGATTTAAATTCTTTGTCTGAATTCTTTTAAAAAATCACCAATCAACCAAGGAGATTCTTACACCAATTGTACTTTGCCGGTGATTATAATCCTGCAGCGTTTCGCCATAACCGTCGAATAATTGCAAATGCCCTCTCAAATTATTGATTACCGGAAATACCCAGTTTAACTGAACACTTCCCCTTCCTCCATCTTTAATTTTTAATGAATGTGCCATTACAGAAGATAACTGGTGCCTCCCTTTATCATATATAACAACTGCTTCTCCACGGCCGGTATAGTCAGTAATAGCCGGGTTTTCATCTACCGCATCTTTTAACCGTAACCAGGGGCGTAACAAAACCTGCCAGTTTTTTCTTTGAAAACCTGCCTGCAATATAATGCGGTTCCAGCTACGTGAAAGAGGTAATGAGCGGCCGTTGGACTGATGATTAAAAGCAACTCCAATCATCTTTGCTTCAAAACCAAGCAGTGAAAATTTTACAGGAAAATTTAGTAACACTTCCGGCTCGTAATTTAACTCACGAAATGGTCTAGATAATTTTTCGTTGTAAACCTGCCAATGAGATTTTTGCGAGTAGGCAACCCAAATATCACCATACCCCCAAAAAATTCTCCGGGCAATTTAGGTTTTAAAACTAAATTGAAATTTTGCTTCGTATTTATTGTAATTTACTTTAAAAGGCAGCCTATAAAATGGATTTTCACTGGTGGGTTTTGTATTTGGGTTGCTGGACCACCTGCCCGCAGTAAAATAAACCGGCTTGTAGGAGGTAACTAAAAACAGGCCTTTGTCGTTCTCTCTTCCTAACTCCCATGATTCCTCCATGGTTTTACTTTGTTTAAGAAAATTATTGTTTTCAATACTTTGCGCAACGGTGCAAAGAGGTAAAAAAAATAAGATAAAGCAGTGTTTGAAGAAAGAAATATGTCTCAACATTTCAGGATAAATAAATTTGAATAATAATTGATTTATAAAATCACGGTTTGTAAACACAGTAAAATAGGCTAATAGAATCAAATAATTTTATTCATAAATAACTGTTTAACGAAAGCCCCCCACGGCGGCCATCTTGTATTTTAAATTAATAAGGCAGAGTATAGCAAAAAGCTAAATTTATGCAAGACAAAAAGAAGCACCGTTTCCAAAAATTACAAATGACCCATCAATGGCAGCAAAGTGGTTTGAGCCAAAAGGCTTTCTGCCAGGCCAATGCTGTCGCCTAACATGTTTTTCATTACCGGTATGACGTTTACAGGTCTGATAAAGATACTTCCGGTTCCTTTTTACCACTGCATATTCATCATCCGAAAACCAATCAGCAAATAACAATGACCGGCGTCAAGGGTATACAGATACAGTTTCCATTTACAGATCAGGCGGTTTGTTTTGTAAAGCAATTATTATCCTGAGATGCTGCACCTTAATTCAGCTACTGCATCTTATTGGTACAATGGTGCTGCCGATATGCGCAAAGGTTTTCACGCATTCTGTGGCATTGTTCAACAACACATGCAGGGCAATATTTTACAGGGCGGAGTATATATTTTTGTAAACCGCAAGCGCTGGGCAAATTAAACTGCTTACCTGGGAAAGCGATGGCCTGGCCCCGTAAATATAATACAGTACCGTATTTTATGGTTGTTGGACAGACCCAAATGGTTGTAAAATAATAAAATATTTAAAAGATACCTGTTTGCCAATTAGATCTTCTGGAGTTGGATAAATCCGAAACAAAAAGTATTTTTTATGCCGTGTCTTTAATCGATTTTTCGACTAACCCTACATGCAAATTTATCTTATTGCTGCTTAATAAGAATTCAGATTGCTGTTACTTTTATCAATCGGAAAAATCTAAGTCCTGAATTTTATCAGTTTTTTTTCAGCATAAAAAGACAACCGGCAAAGCTCCACGCGAATTTATTAAGATTTATCATGAAAAAAATTAAGGTTACTGAATGACTTTTATCCGGTTTTTTTTAGCAGGACAGGTATTTTATTTGTCCGGATCAGGAAGCTATTGGTAACATTGTTGTGTCACTCACTTATTTAAAAAAAGGACAGGAAATGATACAAGTATTTTATCAAAAAAGCATGTGGAAAAAGAAGTAGCGGAATTACCTGTTTGATTACACTAATTTTATCGGATTACACGAAGGAAGAAATAAAGACTGGAAGCAGTATTGGCGTGATATTACTCATGTTTTGATAGCATCCGTTGTCTCCGTTTTATTAATTTAAAAAACTAAGCAAATACATTCATGATAATATTAAAAGGAATTACATGGGATCATCCAAGAGGATATGATCCGCTGGTGGCAGCATCCAAATTATACGCAGAACAATTTGGCGTAAAGGTAGAATGGCAAAAAAGGTCACTCTCCGATTTTGGCGATCAGTCGCTTACAGCAATGGCTACAGAAAATGATTTGCTCATCATTGAACATCCGCATACTGGCGTGGCCAGCGAAACAAATTGCCTGGTGCCATTGGAAGATTTACTAACCTACGAACAATTACAGCAACTGGAACAACAGTCTGCGGGCCCCAGCTTTTTAAGCTATTACTATCAGCAAAAACAATGGGCATTGCCGGTGGATGCAGCGATGCAATGTGCCGCCAGCCGCCCGGACCTGATGGGCGAACACAAAATTCCAGCTACCTGGGAAGAAGTCTTTGAATTATGCGAAGCACTGAAAACCCAGGATTTACAAGTGGGCATCGCCTTTTGCGCCACCGACTGTTTGTGTACGTTCTTATCACTTACGGCGCAGTTTGGTTCATCTGTCAGAGAAAACAATCATTTGCTGGTTACCCGTGAAGTTGGTTTGCAGGTACTTCAACTAATGCGTACCATGCGGGATAATTTTCACCCCAACAGCCTCAACTGGAACCCTATTCAATTGTACGATCACATGACTGCCGAAAATGACATTGTTTACTCACCGCTTGCATTTGGTTATACCAATTATTCAAGGGAAGGGTTCAGAAAAAATAAGCTCTGTTACCACAATGCACCATGGACAAAAAATATTATTTTGGGTGGTGCCGGCATTGCCGTATCTGCCAGCAGCAGCCATGCAAAAGAAGCGGCTGAATATGCGGTCTGGCTTTGCAGTGCAGTCATTCAAAACGGGGTATATGTAAAAGAACAGGGACAACCTGGCAATATTGTTTCGTGGAAAGATGATGCTGCCAACGCCCTTACCAACGATTTTTTTCTCAATACAATAGACACGTTAACCTATGCCTATGTTCGCCCTCGATACAGTGGCTGGCCTGCGTTTCAGCAATGGCTGGGTGAAGCATTGCATCAATATTTAAAAGAAGATTTGAATCCGGAAACTGTCTTAAATCAATTGCAACAAGCATATGCCGCATCTTATGAAAATCATCTTTAGCAGTGAACCACAAAGGCGCTAATACAGAAAGCAACCCTAAGCTTTGTGAAACTTAGTACTGTTGTGCCTTCGTGGTTAAACCATTGAAAACTACGGAATTTATTTTATGCATAATCAATTTTACGGTGAGGGGCATAATCAAGAATCTTTTTCTTTAACTCAGCCGGTTTATAAGGCTTTAGCACATAATCATTGAAACCTGATTCTGTTATCAGTGACTCCATATCTTCCAGCAAACTTGCGGTAAAAGCAAGTACCGGAGTTTTTAAATCTGTTTCCCGTATTTTTTTAATGGTGGCATAACCATCCATTTGCGGCATTTCAAGATCCATTAATATCAGATCGAATGTATGATATTTTATCAGTTCCAAAGCATGTATGCCATTTTCCGCTTCTTTAACCAGTATACCCCATCTGTGTAAAAAACTAATAAGAATGGTTGCATTGATCGCATTATCTTCCACAACCAGTATTCTTAATCCCTGGGTATCGGTGATGTGTTCAAAACCCACGTCGTGCTGCACTTTGGCTTTAATTTCTTTTGGTTTTGCATTTTCAAAACATACACTAAAATGAAAACAAGAACCCTCTCCGGGAACACTTTCCACTTTTAGCTGTCCGCCAAATTTATTTACTAATTTTTCACTGATGGTAAGCCCCAGCCCGGTACCACCAAATTTACGGCTTTGATCATCAGTATAAACCTGGGCAAACCCCTGAAAAATTTCCGACTGTTTTTCAACCGGTATTCCAATACCTGTATCGCTGACATTAAAAGAAATGGTGGTGGTTTGTTCGTTTGTATTTTCGATAATTACTTTAAAAGTAACATTGCCAATCAGTGTAAATTTTAATGCATTGGATAAAAGATTATTCAAAATCTGGCTAAGTTTTATTTCATCACTACAAACGTTTATTGTATTAAATGCATCCGGCTGCAAAAATATAAACGCAAGTTGTTTATTATCAAACTGAACCTCAAATGCCTCCACGATATTGGTAAGGCATTCTTTTAAATTGAAAGAATGCCTTACCAACTCCAGTTTACCAGCATCAATTTTACTAAAATCGAGAATATCATTAATAATGCCCAGCATGTGTTCTGATGAATATTTTAAAATATTCATGTGCCTTTTTATATTCTCCGGTAAATCAGATTCTAATAAAACAAGATTGGAAGTGCCGATAATTCCATTGAGCGGTGTACGCAATTCATGACTCATACTGCTTAAAAATCTTGCCTTTGCCCTTGCCGCTTTTTCTGCATTTAATTTATAACTTTTTAATTCCTGCGTAGCATTCTTTTTATCTGTTATATTCCTAAAACTGATGATCTGCCATTTTATATCATCCTTATAAAAAATATTGCTGGCAACGCAGGTATAAAATTTTTCTTTGTTGTAGTTAATAAAACCAGCTTCTCCCTCCCAGCAATCGGGAATGCGGTTCATCATCAAATCTTTATTTTCACTGTCTTCTTCCAGGTAACGCATCATTATCTGGTTAATCTGCAGTTTCCTTAAATGTACGTCCGGAGGCAACGCAAACAGGGTGATCATATGGCAGTTAAAATCAGCAATATCATTGGTTTCGAGGTTAACAACCACGTATGCATCCATGTACAGTTGAAGAAATGATTCGTGAAAGGCCAGGTCTTCACCCCCATCGTATTTGCTTTTACCGAACGAAAACCTGTTAAAAAATCCGCTGGCTTTTTTGTCTCCATGTATCATACTATTCGTTTCAAAAGTTTTACTTTCAAAATATTGAAACGAAAAAACACTGAAATTATTAGTGTTTTGAAAACAAAATTAATCAGCACCTCAAAGTGATATTGATCCCTTTAAAATAATAAATCTGGTTTTACGTTATAAAATTAACCTGATAAAAAAATAATATACTGTTAAATGAATGAAACTTTTTTTGAATTTAATGAGCAGCTGGATGGCTCGTTTTTAAACAGCATTTACGAAGGTGACAAGGAACATGCAAAAATGATTTTTGATAAATTTTTAAGCTCTGTTAATGTTTACCTTACCGAAATTGAACATGGTTATAACAGCGGCAATGCCGAACTTTTCAGAAAAGCGATCCACAAATTTAAACCTGTATTGAGCTTTGTCGGCCTCACCAAACTGACAGGTTCTGCAGAAGTAATAGAGAAGAAGTGTAATGGGATAACTGATGTAAATACCTTGTCCGGATTGTACATTCCTTTTAAAACGGAAGTAAAAGAAATGATACCTTTTATAGAAACTGATTTAATGAAACTTAAAGCTTTAACCTCTTAAAATGCCTTATGAAATTAACTGCTATTATTGTAGATGATGAGCCTATTGCCCGGAATTTTTTAGAACGATATTGCGAAAAAACGGACACAATCAATGTTGTTGGTTCATTTCAGGATTCAGAAACTGCTTTTCGGTATCTTGAACAAAATGAAGTAGATATTTTATTTCTGGATGTGGAAATGCCCGGCGAAAGTGGCTTTCAATTACTGGATAAATTGATGATCATGCCTAAAGTAATATTAACCACTTCTAAAACGGATTATGCATACGATGCTTTTCAATATAAGGTAAGTGATTATTTAAAAAAACCATTTACATACCTACGATTTCAGGAAGCTGTTGCAAAAGTAAATGAAGCTTTTAAAGAAAAGAAAGAAGCACCTATAAAAGAAGACACTTTCATTAAATCAAACGGAAAATTTATACGGCTTAATTACGAGGATATTTTATACATCAAAAGTATCGGTGATTATGTAAAATATTGCACTTTCGATAAAAAATACATTGCCCATAGCACGTTAAAAGCAGTGGAAGAAAAGATGATTGACCGGCTATGTTTTATGAAAGTGCACCGATCATATATTGTTAACCTTCGTAAAATAAATAATATAGAAGATTCTACTCTTTACATTGGTGATTCAGTGATCCCTATCAGCAAATTGCTAAAAACAGAAGTGATGGCAAGAATAAATATTGCAAGTTAAACCCCACATAAATAACCAACTAAAACGATGCCTCCTTACCGGGGCATTTTTTTGTTTACCATAAATATGTAAAAGTGGCTGCCATTTTTTAATCCCTGTTTATTTTATTAAACCGGATTAGATAGCTGCAATTTTTTAGACTGGTATTTTTAAAATTATTGAAACAAAATGTTGAAACAGTCAGTTCAATAAAAACCAACGAACCTGCAACGCACCAATTATATAATTTGCATTTTGTAGCAGTGGTTTGTACACATTGCATAAATGCACATTGTTATTCATTTTACATGCTTTCAGTAGCAAAAAAATTCTGTTCGCAACCGGCATTCAAACTTATTCATTTCCTGTCATCTTTTCTCCTGTTGGGCATTTCGTTTCATCAACTTATATTGTGGCATCATTCATTTAAAAAAATTACCAAATAAAATCTTTTACAGTACATTTTAATTATTTTATGAAAACCAGTTTACTCCTTTTCGCTACGGGAATCGTTCATCCATTTTCAAAAACTTTTTCGCAGGATCTGTTTATCATCAAAGACACAATGGTTAACAATACCTGGACAATACCACCTGGCAGTATTTTAAAATTTGGCAGTAAAGGTCATATTAGTGGAAAGGGGACCATAAGGGGTGGTATCATTGATGCTTCTTTAGGGCAATGGATTTTTGATACAACATTAACCATTATTCCGGAAGGTATTTATGGTAAGGATTTTAGCGCAAAATGGTTTGGCGCCGGCAAGGTAAAAGACAACAGTACCGCTTTGCAAAAAGGTATCAATACGGTGCTTGCCAACAATGAAACACTCCGGAATTTTTATATACCCAAGGGCATATATAATTTCAGCAAGCCACTCCTTATTGCTAATATATACAAAGGGCAATATTCCGGCAGCACTATTCATATCTATGGCGAAACTTCTTTTTGGGATTGTTGCAGCGGCACTACTTTACAGTACACTGCTACAGATGGATTTGCCATTGGCCTGCAACTAAACAAGGGTACAGAAATAAATAACCTGGCCATAACAGGACAGTTTAAAGCTCCGGCAGGTAATGATACATCTTACTACAATATTCCTTTTGAAAAATTCAACGATGCAAATGAAAAGTGTGGCGCCACGTATGCGGGTATTGTAATTGATTATGACGGATCAAAAAATGCAGGCGGCAGCACCGGCATAAAAATTCATGATGTTTCAGTAAGCAACTTTACCATCGACTATTTGGTGAGCCCGAATGGAAAAACTTTTAATGCTGATATTTTAATTTTTGAAAATATAAAATGTGGTGATGCAAAAGTGGGATTTGCCTCTGGCCAGGCACAGGAAAAAGGCAATGTAATCCGTGGTATTTATTCATGGGGAAGCATACATACATTGATTTCTATCGGACGGTATGGTAAGTTTCAGGCAGGCAATTATACAATTGATGGAGGTAATGTGGCGGGCAGATGCATCCGCCTTTTTGATATCAGCCAAAGCGGCTGGTACGCTACTTCCATTGCTAATATTTTTTCAGAAAGTATCGCAAAAATTGGCAGTATTAGTACTCAAATTCCCACATCCATTAGTAATTGTACTTTTCATTTTGTATTTCCGGAAGTAATTGGTACGCA
The DNA here is from genome assembly GCF_014377975.1 of Ferruginibacter sp. Lineage (GTDB taxonomy): Bacteria > Bacteroidota > Bacteroidia > Chitinophagales > Chitinophagaceae > Ferruginibacter. The sequence goes on along the minus strand of NZ_JACMOO010000126.1, from coordinate 2,782 downwards.
AACCCTGTTTTATACAAACAATGATAAAACTAAATTCAGCAACTGTATATTTCGCTATTATGGATCTAAGCAGCAAATGAAATTTGCCGGAACTGCAACTTATGATAATTGTATGTTTAGTGGTCCTGTTGTAAAGTAATTCTATGCAACATCCATTCGCTGGGCGCAGTTAAATACGATGATAGTTATTTGCTGCCATTATTTTTTTCATCTGTTTTTAAGGATTTGAATACATTTGATAAATTAACGAAACAATCATTACCATTTTACTTCATCCTGACAATGTTGACAATTTATAATTATTACTGAATATTTTAAAACCAGATAAAGGATGTTATACCGGAAAAAATGGATTGCCACAAGTAAACCTTTGCTGGATAAGGATTACGTAAGAAATATCGTTTAAAAGCAATTTGGGTAATCAAAATATAATGGGTAGAATTGGTTGGCTAAATGACAATTACTGCAAACGATGTGCTGAATTTAAAATCTATTTTAACTACCCCAAAGGAAAATGGGACTAAACATTTCATTATTGTGCAGGATATTGTACAAAATCCTGAAAAAACATTCAAAAGCAGTTGTGCTTATTACGCAGCTTAATAACCGTTAAATATTTTCTCAATTTTAATTCATCAATATGACTTTTCAAAAAACGTTTGTTGCCGTAGTTTTATTCTTTCTTTTTACAACGGTAAACCTTGCTGCTCAAAATAATCAGCCATTTACACAAAGTCTTCCTGAAGCGGAAGGTGTTTCGTCCGTAGCTATTAATAATTTTTTGGATGCCGCCAATAAAAGCAAAAGCGAATTTCACAGCATCATGATTTTACGACATGGTAAACTTATTACTCAAGGCTGGTGGAATCCTTATAATGCCAGTTTAAAACACACCATGTACTCTTGCAGCAAAAGCTTTACTGCTACAGCAGTTGGTTTTGCTATCAGCGAAAAAAAACTATCACTGACTGATAAAGTGATTTCATTTTTTCCTGAAGATGTACCTGTAAATATTAGCGAAAATCTTGCGGCGCTTACGGTAAAAGATGTGTTGAGTATGAGCGATGGCCAGGACCCCGACCCTACTTCTGCCGCAGTAAGCAAAGACGGAAACTGGGTGAAATCTTTTTTGGCAGTACCCATCGTTCACAAACCCGGAACTAAATTTTTATACAATACTTTGGGTACTTATATGCTGTCAGCCATTGTACAAAAAGTAACCGGGCAAAAAATATTGGACTATCTCACGCCCCGCTTGTTTAAGCCGCTGGGCATTACTGGCATAGACTGGGAAATTGATCCGAAAGGAATTAATACCGGCGGCTGGGGATTGCGGTTAAAAACAGAAGATATGGCTAAATTTGGCCAGTTGTTTTTGCAAAAAGGAAAATGGAAAGGCCAGCAGATTTTGCCTGTTGGTTGGGTTGAAGAAGCTTCTACCGCAAAAATTATCCAGCATCCCGATTACCCGCAATCCAAAAAAGATTCCAGCGATTGGGACCAGGGTTATTGTTACCAGATGTGGCGGTGCAGGTACAACGCCTACCGTGCGGATGGAGCTTTTGGACAGTACATTATCGTGTTGCCGCAGGAAGATGCCGTGATTGCCATTACCTCAGAAACGCCCAACATGCAGGATGAAATTAATTTGGTTTGGCAGTATTTATTACCGGCTTTTCATCAAAATAAATTACCCCAAAACAAGCAAGCTGCCAAAGCACTAAAAGATATGCTGGCTTCGCTGACACTTGCATTGCCTGCCAAAAATCCGTTGCTTGTTCCAGCAGTAAACTTTAATAAAAACTTTACACTTGATGCCAATGACCGCCAAATAAAATCGCTTTCCTTCAACATCGCAAAGAAAGTATGTAATCTTAATTTTAGTACGGATACCGCAACGTACCGGCTTGCTTTTGGGGAAGGATTTTGGCAAAAAGGAGTAACATCCAAACATGGCCCTTCATTAACCGGTGCTTCAAAAGCAATTTTTACAGGTGGTGCAGAATTTAAAGTTGCAGGAACGTATAGTTTTACCGGTGACCATACAATAGTGCTTCAGTTAAAGTATATTGAAAGCCCACACACAGAAAAAATAACCTGTCATCTGGATGGAAATCATATCACTGTGGATATTGAAAACAGTTTTGATTATGGCAGTAAAAAAATAATATTGAAAGGGATCGCCAGCGAATGATAGATGCATTGATTGAGGCGGATGAAGACGGATGACACGGATTTTATTTTTGTTTTTATCTATCCGTTTTATACATATCAATCTATATCATCAGCGTTTCAATTACCTAAAAATATTGGCCGATTCTTATCCCAGGTGTTATAGGTTACTGCCAAATTTTCGGACAAAAGTTGATTTATTTCAGATAAAGAAAATAAAAAGTATAAAAGGTCATCAGAGGTTTTTTATATTTTTTTTGATTACTTCCAGACAGCCATTGTGTGTTTATAAAGAACTTCGGGTGTTTATTACTTTAAACTTTGGTGCAGCATTTGCCCGGAGTAAAAAACTTCTACATGCAATTGTAAATTTACTGATAACGTTACAGTAAGGAGGGTTGATAGCTGTAGAACAAATATAAGACCCCTGGAAGCCGGCACGATGAAACAGGTTAAACTCATTACTATAATCAGAGGGCAAACCAGGATATCCAAAAATTTAATTGGTCATTATCCGTGTGAATTATTTTACCCTATTCACTTACTTTTGCATCTCATTCCCTTCACCTTTTAAATAACCAAATGAAATTAGATATACTTGCTTTTGGAG
>NZ_JACMOO010000125.1 GCF_014377975.1 Ferruginibacter sp. | reverse complement strand
AATAAAAAATCAGCCTTACTGGGAAATATAATTGTGCAGGTACGAGATGGTTTCTTTTTGCGATTCGATGATGGCGGTTACCACATCGCCAATGGAAATGATGCCTATCACTTTTCCATTATCGGCTACGGGAAGATGGCGTATTTTTCTTTCACTCATGCGCTCCATACAATAATCGATGGAATCAGTAGAGGTTACGGTGATCACTTTTTGGGTCATGATCTCATTGATCTTGGTATCCCTGGAAGTACGGTTTACCAGTACTACTTTACGGGCATAATCCCTTTCAGAAAAAATACCTTTTAATTCACCGTCTTCGATGATCATTAACGCCCCAATATTTTTTTCGCACATGAAGGTAAGGGCATCGTATACAGAACTATTGGGCAATACTGCATAAATATTGTTTCCTTTGGTTTTTAATATATCAGCTACTTTAAGCATGGCAATCAATTTAAATGGTGATAAATTAAGATGCAATGTGTAAAGTAAAGAAATATACTGTAAAAAAAAAGGATTTTTTATACCCCCTGCCACCAGCAGGCACCGACCTTTACCCGGCTTTTATCTCTGCACACAGGTTTTGTAACACTTTTTTTGCATCGCCAAACAACATGGCTGTTTTTGGTTGAAAGAAGAGATCGTTTTCTATACCGGCATAGCCCGGCTTCATACTGCGTTTGTTTACAATCACCGTTTTGGCCTGTTGTACTTCCAGTATCGGCATCCCGTAAATAGGAGATTCAGGGTCGTTTTTAGCAGCGGGGTTTACCACATCATTGGCGCCCAATACGAGTACTACATCGGTTGTTTTAAATTCATCGTTGGCGTCTTCCATCTCCAGTAATTTTTCATAGCTTACATCGGCTTCTGCCAGCAAAACGTTCATGTGCCCTGGCATACGGCCCGCCACAGGATGAATAGCATACTTTACTTCCACCCCTTTTTCTTCTAATATTTTTTCCAATTCGTGGCAAATATGTTGTGCCTGCGCCACTGCCAGTCCATACCCAGGTACAATCAATACCTTAGTGGCATAACTCATTACCATGGATGCATCACTCAAACTGATTTCTTTGATAGCACCCTGTTCGTTTGAGGTTGCACCGGCGGCGGCAGCGGTTTCGCCCCATGATCCAACGATCACATTCAGCAAGCTACGGTTCATTGCCTTACACATCAATATGGTAAGCAGTGTGCCGGCTGCACCTACCAATATACCGCCTGTTAGCATTGCCTGGTTGTTGTACATAAAACCGGCACAGGCAGCGGCTACACCAGTAAAAGAATTAAGCAGTGAAATTACTACCGGCATATCTGCACCACCGATGGGCAATACAAATAAAACACCGTACAATAAGGATAAAGCCAAAATGCCATAAAACAAATAAATATGAAAAGAAGTTATTGCCCAGGATGATTGTGCAACCGCCCCACCCGGCAATGAAACCCCGCTCAATTCATCGCTGGTAACGGGTGTTTTAATAATAAATGTTACCACAGCAGCGGCTAAAACCAGCAGGAAAAACATATTCAAATTACGCTGTCCTTTAAAAGTAGTATCCCCTACAATACCTCTTAATTTGCCCCAGGCAACGATGCTGCCAGCAAATGAAATACTGCCAATTACCAAGCCGGCAACGATGGCTATAATTGAAACGGTGGTTAATTCTTCGGTTAAAAATATAAGGTTACCAACGGGTCGTATTGCGGTATGCAGGTAATGATTGAATTCAATGATTGAAATTAACATGGCACAGGCTCCGCCCATTCCGTTGAAGAGGCTCACCATCTCAGGCATCGCCGTCATTTTTATTTTTTTGGCAGAAATAAAACCCAGTATTGCACCAATGGTTAAAGCAACAAAAATTAATACAGTGTTATTAAGGTGCGCAGGTCTGCCGGCAACCTCCTGTTCAAATAAAAAAATGGTTCCAAAAATACCGATGGTCATGCCTGCTGCTGCTACCAGGTTGCCTCTTCTGGCAGATTCAGGATGTGACAACATTTTAAGACCCAGGATAAAAGTTACGGATGCGATAAGATAACAAATGGTAAGTATGTGAAGTGCCATATAAAAAATTTACACCGTAACCTTTAAAAAGGTTTTTGGCGCTTTTTATTAAAATCAGTTTTTTAACTTTTTTGCTTTTTGTAAAAATAATTAGTGGTATTTTATATTCCGGCATTACTCTTTTTTAGTAGCCTGGGGCGTCTTTTTTTTCTTAAACATTTCCAGCATTCTGTCTGTTACCACAAAGCCACCTACTACGTTTAAGGTTCCCAGCACTACCGCTAAAAACCCTAGTACTATGGCAAAATAATTATCCGTTTGCGCCTTGCCCATCACTATAATTGCGCCAATCACCACTACACCATGTATTGCATTTGCGCCGCTCATTAACGGGGTATGTAACACACTGGGCACCCGGCCAATTATTTCTATTCCCAAAAAAACGGACAAAATAACGATGTATATTATTTCGATGTGGTGGCTAAAAAAGTCTAAAATAGAATGCATATTTTATTGATTAGTGTATAAACCAAACGTGTATGTCTGGATAGTATTTATTTTTTTCATCCGATAGAAAGTTCGCTGATATAATTGTGTTTTATAAGTTTCCATTTACTTTTTTGCCTTGATGCAAATAAGTTGCAAAAAAGATGAAGACAGCATAAAAAAGGTTAAAAATTTAAATGACTGGCTAAAATAAATGATCGCAAACTTCAAAAACAAAACCCAACTTTGGTATCACTTACAAACAAATAGCAAAGCCAAACACTGGTAACATCAATTTCATTCCTTAACGCAAGCCATTTTAATTTTTTTAATTCTTTTTTTATGAGGCCGGAGTGTGAACAGGAAATAATACGGTTACATTAAGAATCTGTTTGAGTTAAGTAAGATATTTATCAGGTTGCATAAACAAGATGCCCAAATGTATGCCGATGAACGGATTGCGACGCAACGATGATGATATAAAAAACTAAAGCTGGTATTAAAAATAAATAACTCAAACAACTTCTAAAAGTTCAATAATATAATAAAAGCATACTTTTTACAGTTGCTGTTTTTTATGGTTGTGCATTAACTGCTGCCTGTATCCGCTCATTGGTAATCTTTCCTTCGTGAACTATGCAGGTACCTTTTACCAGGTCATCTTCAAAATTTAAATTAAGTGTGCCTTCTTTACTGATAACCAGTTGTAAAAAGTTCAAAATATTTTTTCCATATAATTTGCTTGCATCGCTGGGCATACCAGATGGCAAACCGGAGTTACCCACGATGCTGACCCCATGGTGAATAACGGTTTCATCGTTTTTTGTGAGTTCAGTATTGCCCCCAGTGGCAGCTGCCAGGTCAATAATTACAGAACCATTCTTCATGGCTTCCATCATGGATGTAGTTATTAAAACAGGCGCTTTCTTTCCTGGTATCTGTGCCGTGGTAATAATGATATCCGCCTTAGCAACACTCTCCGCAATTTTTGCTTTTTGACGTTGTAAAAATTCTTCACTTTGTTCAACTGCATAGCCTCCGGCTTTACTTGCATCGGCGGCACCTTCAACTTCTATAAACTTTGCACCCAGGCTCATTACTTCTTCTTTTACGGCGGGCCTTGTATCAAAAACTTCCACCACTGCTCCCAGTCGTCTGCCAGTGGCAATTGCCTGCAGTCCTGCTACACCTGCGCCAAGTATCAACATTTTAGCAGGCGGTATGGTGCCGGCGGCTGTCATAAACATTGGAAAATATTTAGGGAATAAATTGGCGGCAGTAAGCACTGCTTTGTAACCGGAAATATTTGCCTGGCTGCTTAATACATCCATTCCTTGAGCACGGGTAGTGCGGGGCAACATATCCATACTAAAAACAGTAATTCCTAGTGCTGCCCAGTTGTTGATGGAGCTGTAGTTAAACAAGGGCTGGTATACACCCAATACAACAGCGGTTTTGTTAATGAAAGCAATATCGTTTTCTGAAAAATTATTGATGGATAAAATAATGGCGGCGGTTTTTAGCACTTCCTCACGGGAGGCAACTGTTGCACCGCTTACAATATAGGTATCGTTGGTGGCAAATGCAGTTATTCCTGCATTGTGTTCCACCACCACTTCTACATTCCATTTTTTTAGAAGTGTTACATGTTCAGGCAGGAAAGAGACTCTGGTTTCGGGAAATGATTCTTTTAAAACACCAACAATCATAAATAAAAAGATTAGAACAAAGTTAGCGAAAAATAAATATGGCTGCGTTCAACACAAAGCAAATAAAGAATACGAGGGGCAAAAAAGTTCTTATTAGCAGACGAAGTTGCACTGAGCCAGGTTAATACTTGATTATAAAATGCTGCTTTTTTTTAATGCCGCTATTGATAAATACAATACCGATAAAAAAAAGATCGATGGAAAGGGTAACCATCGGATGTTGCAGGATGGTTGACCAGGCAGCTTCCATTCCGTTGCTCCAGTGAATATCATCGAACACCAGAATGGTATTGTCATTGGCATGATCCAGTAATTGTTGAAAGTATTGCAACGTAGGCTCTTTGCGGTGATTGCCGTCTGCAAACGCGAAATCAACCGTACCCATGGCAGAAAAAAGTGGTGGCAATGTTTTTGCAAAATCACCGGTTATCAATTCAATATTTTTGATGGCCAGCTGGATAAAATTATTTTGTGCAATTGATGCTATTTGCTGCGCCCCTTCGCAGGTAAATACTTTTGCGTCAACATTTCCGCTGGCCAGATAAGCAGTGGTAACTCCAAAAGAAGTGCCCAGTTCCAGAATATTTTTTGGCTGATAATACTGTACCATTCTAAAAAGTAACTGTGCGTATTTTGCCTGCTTCAAAGAAGTTTTTGCGATGGCTTTTACCAACCGCTTATTAGATTTTATTACTGCCGAACCGGCGCCAAAATCTTCTACTTCAATAATGGTATTGTCTTGTTTTAACTTACTTCTTACAGCTTCAATTGCATTGTAACATGCATACTTTTTTTTATCATTTAGTACATGTGTTACAAAATTGAATACAAAAGGAGAATGAATACCATGGCCCTTTCCGTTGGAAGCAGTCAAATAATAACGAAGATATTTTTTTGCTAACTGAAAAAGAGAATACAAGTTGAGTTGTGAGTTATGGATAATAAATTATGCGTTTGAACGTCAGCAGGCAGCTATTTCTTTTGCCAGATTTGAAAACTATAGGCATAGGCATGCTTTTCATCTGTTTCAAAATTCTGGTTAGATGTTAATGTCCATTTACTTTCATCAATTCGAGGAAAATAGGTATCGCCCTCTATTTGTGTATGTACCCTTGTCATATAAATGGTGTCTGCTATCTCCATTGACTGTTTATAAATTTCTCCGCCCCCGATTATAAAGATTTGTTTACTGCTGGTTGCGGCTATTGCTTTTTGTATGGCTTCTTCTATTGTAGTTGCCGTAATCGTATTCATAGCATGCCAGTGTGGCTTGCTGGTTACCACAATATTGGTTCTTCCCGGCAACGCCTTGTTAACCGCTTCAAATGTTTTGCGGCCCATGATAATCGGGAAACCCCAGGTAGTATTTTTAAAAAATTTCAGGTCGTTGGGTAAATGCCACAATAACTGATTGTCTTTGCCAATGGCATTGTTTTCAGATGCGGCAACTATCAGACTAAGAACAGCTGCCCCGCCCTCCAGGGAGGGATTTGTGTTTTCGTTTGTATTTAAAGTTTCGTTCATAAACTATTATTGATTATTTACTCATTGTTACAAATGGAATACCATTGTTCAAAAACGAGGATTAGCTCCTGCCACCATTCTCCAAATCCCTGGAGGGCTTTTACACCGCCACCGGCGCTTTAATGGCTGGATGGCTCTGGTAATTCAGCAATTCAAAATCTTCAAATGTAAAGTCAAAAATATTTTTTACTGCTGGATTTATTTTCATTTGTGGCATAGGAAAAGGTGCTCTGCCCAACTGCAGCTCTGCCTGTTCAAAATGGTTGTTATATAAATGCACATCTCCAAAGGAATGAATAAATTCTCCCGGTTCAAGCCCACATACCTGTGCAATCATCATAGTTAATAACGCGTACGATGCGATATTAAAAGGCACACCCAAAAATACATCTGCAGAACGTTGGTACAATTGGCAACTCAGTTTGCCGTTGGCAACGTAAAACTGAAAAAGACAATGGCAAGGCATCAATTTCATCTTGGGTAAATCGGCTACATTCCAGGCGCTGATGATCATCCGGCGACTATCAGGGTTTGTTTTTATCTGCTGAATCAGGTCTTTCACCTGATCCACTTCTACCCCATCAGCTCCCTGCCAGCTTCTCCATTGCTTGCCATACACAGGCCCGAGATCGCCGTTTTCATCCGCCCATTCGTCCCAGATTTTTACATGATGTTTTTTTAAAAATTCAATATTGGTATTACCCTGCAAAAACCAGAGCAGTTCGTAAATAATACTTTTAAGATGACATTTTTTGGTGGTTACTAACGGAAAGCCTTTACTTAAATCAAACCGCATCTGGTATCCAAAAACACTGCGTGTGCCCGTTCCCGTGCGATCACTTTTATCGGTACCGGTTTCCTTAATGTGTTTAAGAAGCTGAAGATATTGCTGCATGGGTGCAAGTTAAGCGGTCTGTTTTAAACGCAGAAAATCAGCTTCTTATTTTATTTACACAATGTGAAGGCTTTGTGCGAATTTTGAAAAAAACAACCCTAAATTATGAGTATTGTTATTAGAAAGGCTGTACAGCAAGATTGCCCTCGTATGATGGAACTGATTTACGAACTGGCAGTGTATGAAAAAGCACCGGAAGAAGTAACCGTAGACTTTGATCATTTTGTAAATGCGGGGTTTGGCAAAACCCCGGTATGGTCGGCCTTTGTGGCCGAACAAACTGATGAATCCGGCCTGGCAACCGTTCAGGCACTTGCCCTGTATTACACCCGCTATTCAACCTGGAAGGGCGAAACAATGTATTTGGAGGATTTGCATGTAACCGAAAAATCACGTGGCAGGGGCATTGGTAAACTATTGTTTGACAAATTATTTGAAGAAGCAAAAGCAAAAAAATATGTCGCTATTTCCTGGCAGGTATTGGACTGGAATGAACCGGCCATTAATTTTTATAAAAAATTAGGCAATGTACAATTTGATGCGGGCTGGGTGAATTGTACTGTTAATTTTTAAACTCAGTGCTTACCTTTACGCCTCTTTTTATACGCTTAAAAATACATTATGGCAGAAAAAATTACGATGGGCAGTATTGGTCAGCTCAATGTACCTAACCATCCAATTATACCGTTTATTGAAGGCGATGGTATTGGACCGGAAATTTGGAAAGTGGCCCGGCAGGTATTTGACAGGGCCGTGGAAAAAGTGTACGAAGGCAACAGAAAAATTGAATGGAAAGAAATGCTGGCTGGCGAAAAAGCTTTTAAACAAACCGGTGAATGGTTGCCAGCTGAAACGTTGCAAATAGCCAAAGATTATATCATTTCTATAAAAGGGCCTTTAACTACACCCATTGGTGGCGGCATCCGTTCATTGAATGTTGCCATGCGGCAAGACCTTGACCTATTTGCCTGTGTAAGGCCGGTGAAATGGTTCAAAGGTGTGCCGTCTCCTGTTGTGCATCCCGAACTGGTGGACATGACAATCTTTAGAGAGAATACAGAAGATATTTATACTGGTATTGAATGGAAGGCAGGCAGCGCCGAGGCACAAAAGTTTGAGAAATTTTTAATAGAGGAAATGGGCGTAAAAAATATCCGTTTCCCCGGCGATTCCGGCTATGGTGTAAAACCCGTTTCATCACAAGGCACAAAGCGCCTGATGCGTGCTGCCATTGATTATGCATTGGAACACCACCTGCCTTCTGTAAGCATTGTTCACAAGGGCAATATCATGAAGTTTACTGAAGGCGCTTTTAAAAACTGGGCCTACGAAGTAGCCCGCCAGGAATATGGCGATAAAACTTTTACCTGGGACGAATGGGATCAACTGAAAAAAGAACATGGCGAAGCGCACGCCAACGAAGTGCAGCGTAAAGCCCTCCATGACGGCAAGTTGCTGGTTAAAGATATTATTGCTGATAATTTTTTACAGCAAATATTAATTGCCCCTAAAGATTATTCTGTAGTAGCCACCCTAAACCTAAATGGTGATTATATCTCGGATGCATTGGCTGCAGAAGTAGGCGGTATTGGCATTGCACCTGGTGCCAATATCAATTACAAAACCGGCTATGCTGTTTTTGAAGCCACCCATGGCACAGCGCCAAAATTTGCCGGTACGGACAGCATGAATCCTTCGTCTGTAATTTTAAGCGGTTGTATGATGCTGGACTATATGGGCTGGCATGAAGCTGCTGAATTAATTACTTCTGCACTGCAGGCAGCCATTATGCGCAAAAGGGTAACCATTGATTTTTACAATTTAATGAGTGGTGCTACCCTGTTAAAAACGAGTGAATTTGGACAGGAAATTATTGCAAATATGGGAGTGGTAACAGCAGATGTAATGCTGAAGAAAAGCAGCAGTTTATAACCCTTGTAATTAAACCGAAACTGGTATTGCGGTTTACCCCAAACATTTGATGATGTTTCTGTAAATCATGTCTGTACAGTATGTTGAATCGTTTACATTTGCACTCAAATAAAAAAGCAATCAATGGCAAAAATTAAAGTAACTAATCCGGTGGTAGAACTGGATGGCGATGAGATGACCAGGATTATCTGGAAATTTATAAAAGACAAACTGATTGTTCCTTATCTGGAACTGGATATTAAATATTATGATCTTGGTATGGAACATCGTGATGCCACCAACGACCAGGTTACCATCGATGCCGCCAATGCCATTAAAGAATTTGGGGTAGGTATTAAATGTGCTACCATTACTCCGGATGAAGACCGGGTAAAAGAATTTAATCTGAAACAAATGTGGAAATCACCGAATGGCACTATCCGCAATATACTGGATGGCACTGTATTTCGTGAGCCAATCGTTATGCAGAATGTTCCCCGACTGGTTACCAACTGGACGGCTCCCATCATTGTTGGCCGTCACGCTTTTGGCGATCAGTACCGTGCTACAGATACGTTGATAAAAGGCAAAGGAAAATTAACCATGACTTTTACACCCGAAGGCGGTGGAGAAGCACAGGTTTTTGAAGTTTACAATTTTAAAGGGGACGGAGTAGCCATGAGCATGTATAATACAGATGAAAGTATTATGGGTTTTGCAAGAAGTTGTTTTAACATGGCACTTACAAAAAAATGGCCTTTATATCTTTCTACAAAAAACACCATTCTAAAAAAATACGACGGTCGCTTTAAAGATATTTTTGAAGATATATATCAAAATGAATTTAAGGCTCTTTACAAGGCTGCAGGCATTACCTATGAACATCGTCTAATTGATGACATGGTGGCGAGCGCTCTAAAATGGAACGGCAATTTTGTATGGGCCTGTAAAAATTACGATGGCGATGTACAAAGTGATACGGTTGCACAGGGTTTTGGATCTTTAGGTTTAATGACTTCTGTTTTAATTACACCGGATGGCAAAACAATGGAAGCTGAAGCTGCCCATGGCACTGTAACCCGTCACTACAGGGATCACCAGACAGGCAAACCCACTTCTACCAACCCCATTGCTTCTATTTTTGCATGGACAAGAGGCCTTGAGTTTCGTGGTAAAACGGATGGCAACCAGGCATTGGTTGATTTTTGCCAGGCGTTGGAAAAAGTTTGTATTGAAACAGTTGAAAGTGGCAAGATGACGAAAGATCTTGCAGTTTGTATTCATGGCAACAAAGTAACGCATGGTGAACATTATTTGTACACAGAAGAATTTTTAGATGCAATTGATGAAAATCTGAAAAAGAAAATGGGTTTATAATTTTACTAATTCATCATATTTAATAAAAAAAGCCCTGCAAAAACAGGGCTTTTTTTATAGCGAATTATCCTGGTTACAAAATAAGAATCAAAAGTAAAATAATGATGATGATAGCACCAACAGAAAGATATACCCGGCTGTTAAGGCCTTCTGCTCTGTGTTTCATAGCATTTAATTCATTCTTTAATACTTTTTTTTCACTAGCACTCAAGCTAGTTTTATCCATATTCTGAATTTCTGTAACACGGCTAACAATTTCACTTACAATGCGGGCATCAGCCGTACTATCTGTAACTGGCAAATTAGCAGCAGCATTGGATTGAAAGGGCATTGCGAAAGCAATAAAAAAGATAAACGGAGCGATTTGGAAGAATTTTTTGATTGTCATTTTATAAAATTAAAAGTTAAAGAGATTGTATGTTGAGCTAAAATTAATAAAGTTGAAAATTAATTATTAAAGTATGTTTTATTTTTTTCATTCTTTTGATTTAATTTTCCCCTTGCCTACGTAAGCGTTTTTTGTAAAATCTGCAATTCGTCTTTTATTAAATCAAAAAAAGCTGTAAAACACATTTTCAAAACCACCATCCTTTTTTTCATAAAAAATTTTTGATAATGTTTTCCTTTCAAAAGTCAAATATAATGCCCTTATTTTTTTACCGAAAGAAACAAGTTTAACGTTAGCAATTTCTAATTCATACCAATTAAAAGAATTTTTATTACTCAAACTGAGGAATTACCGCAACGTTGTACCTGATTTTGAAAATAATTTTTATCCACTAATCTGTATCTTTGTATCGAAGAATTTCGATATGAGTAAAAAAGGCAAAGTTTTGATGGCCATGAGTGGCGGAATAGATAGTACTGTGGCTGCGTTGATGCTGCACAACGAAGGCTATGAAGTAATAGGCATCACTATGAAAACATGGGATTATGCCACCAGCGTAGGTACAACCGGTAAAAAAGAAACCGGTTGCTGTAATCTGGATAGTTTTAACGATGCCCGTCAGGCAGCAGTGCAACACGGTTTTCCACATTTTATATTAGATATCCGGGAGGAGTTTGGAGATTTTGTGATTGATAATTTTGTGGAAGAATATATGGCGGGACGCACCCCGAACCCTTGCGTAATGTGTAATACCCATATAAAGTGGCGTGCTTTATTAAAAAGAGCGGATGCATTGGGCTGCGAGTTTATTGCTACCGGGCATTATGCACAAATACACCAGCATACCAATGGCAGATATTTTATTCGCAAAGGCATTGATGAAACCAAGGACCAGAGTTATGTTTTATGGGGGCTTCAGCAGGATTTGTTAAGACGTACACTTTTGCCGTTGGGTACCTACCACAAAACGGCTATCCGCCAGATGGCGCATGATTTTGGCTATCCTGAGCTGGCAAAAAAAGCAGAGAGTTACGAAATTTGTTTTGTACCGGATAACGATTATCGCGGCTTTTTAAAACGCAACGTAACCGGGCTGGAAGCAAAGGTGAATGGGGGCAATTTTACGGATAAATCAGGTAAAGTTTTGGGGCAGCATAAGGGCTACCCATTTTATACTATCGGCCAAAGAAAAGGATTAGATATTGCCTTGGGTAAACCGGCTTTTGTAACCGCCATTGACCCTGACACCAATACCATTGTACTGGGTGAAGAAGATGATTTAAAGGGTAATGAAATGCAGGTAGCAAAAATAAACTGGATAAAATATGAGGGGTTAACGGAAGGAATGGAAGTGCTTACTAAAATTAGATACAAAGATAAAGGTGCGATTAGTAACCTGCACACATACCAAAGTGGTGTAAATGTTCGTTTCTTCGAAAACGTAAAAGGTATTACTCCCGGACAAAGTGCCGTTTTTTATGAAGGGGATGATGTGATTGGAGGCGGTATTATTCAACGGAGTGTGCAGCCTTTTGCATAAAATCAGTGTCTGATTTTAATAATTTTCTGTTTTATGAAAAGAAATATTTTATTAGCTGGTTTGGTAGCAGCGATCATTTTTAGTGCCTGTAAAAAAACAGAAGAATTTAAAACAGATGCCATCAATGATTATGCTCCGCTGGAAGTTGGGAAATACATTACTTACCAGTTAGATTCGCTGGTTTTTGCAGATAATATAACTCCCCACGATACTGTAATCACTTACCAGGTAAAGCACATGGTACAAGATACTATCACCGACAACCTCGGAAGAAAAGCATTTAGCATCAGAAGATTTATTCGAAAAAAAGCCACAGACGAATGGATAGCAGACAATACTTTCATGGCAGTTAATTCAGGCAGCTCTTTTGAATTTATTGAAAATAATTTTCGTTTTTTAAAATTAAAAGTTCCTTTTAAAAATGGTTTTTCCTGGAAAGGGAATTCTTATATTGATGCTACGTCTAATTTTCCTGATGCACCGGTTGTACAATATTATGCTGACTGGGATTATGTATATGATAGTTTAAATACCCCATTAACATTGGGAGCAACAATCATCGACAGCACTATCAAAGTTAGCGAAAGAGATGACACCGTAGGAAATCCTGACGATCCGGCTGTTTATAGCCAAATAGATTTTAGTGTATCTAATTATGGCAAAGGTGTTGGTCTTGTTTACCACCGGTTTCTTCACCAGGAGTACCAGCCGCCAACACCCGGTACGTATGGGTATAAAATAGGGTACGGTATTACGCTCACTATGATTGATCACAATTAAAAGGCGGCTGCTGTCAACATTATTTTTTAAATTTAATGCCTGATTAGCAAGTTAATTAAATTACCAATGAAGAAACTATCACTTATTTTTTGCATAATTTTTATTGCGTTTCACATCAATGGCATTGCACAATTTTCCCGCAACATTATTCAGTTAAAAGATAAAGCAGGCACCCCTTTTTTAATCAGCAATCCTTCTCAATTTCTTGCCCAACGTGCCATCGACAGAAGAAAAAGATATAATATAAATATTGATGAAAGTGATTTACCTGTTACCCCTGCATACATTGACAGTATTCGTTT
>NZ_JACMOO010000124.1 GCF_014377975.1 Ferruginibacter sp. | reverse complement strand
AACTGACTCTATATCTGGCCATGTTTCTTATCGGCTGGCTTTGTTTTAGTTGAAATAGCTTTTGGAGCTGCCGTTTTTGACGCTATTGTCTTTTTTTTTACTACAGCAGCTTTTTTTGCAGGAGCTTTTACTTTTTCAGCAACCAACGTAACTGCTGATTCCGTTAAAGCTTTCGCTAGAGTTTTAGTTTCCTTTACGTCTCTGGCCACAGTAATTACACAGTTATCAACCTGTAAACCAGAAATATGAACATAGTGATCTGCGCTGTGGTCATTTACCCACCTTCCATCATTTAATAAATAACGGTACTCGTATTTTTTACCTGATTCCAGGGTGGCAGTTGCTGTCATGGAACCATCTTTTTGCTTTTTCAAGCTAATACCGTCATTATAATTCCAGTTATTAAATTCCCCCAGCAAAAGACCTGAGGTTGCGTCCCCTGCTACTTCTGCGGATAATGTAAAGGTCACTTTCTTAGCCATAATTTGTTTTGTTAGGTGAACACTGCAGCTCTCTTTTTTACCTGATTGCAGTATATTAAATATATGTTTAAATTACTGCTTAATACAAAAAGGTTCATTTAGTAACTCTAGAGTTTATAAGAAGTTTTCCACATATTAATATGTGCATTCTTATTTATAATTAATGGTGCATCTCCTTAAACTGGTAAAATATACCCACAGCAAAAACACGATTGCTGATCTTAGCATCATTGTTATTATTGATTTTACCAAGACCAAGGTTATACCTTGCGTCGATACCAAAACCAGTGTTGGTTAAATATCCGGCTCCGAAAACCCAGGCAGCATCAATTTTTTTATACTGGTCTTTTACATCTACACTTACATCGCCGGATTTAGACTTGGCAGATAACAAAGCTCCAAACTGTGGGCCGGTTTCAATCCTGAAGCCTGTACCTATCATATACTGCAACAGTATGGGCAACTGTACATAATTAAGATTGGTTTTATACTTTACATTTGATATGGTTTGCTTATATCCCTGACCAGAAAAAAGCAATTCCGGCTGCAAAGCAAATTCTTTTGATAAATGAATGTGCGCCAGCCCCCCGAGATTTACAGAGATCCGGGGATCGACGTTTGAATTAGTAGATGGATAACTTATTGTAGCTACATTTAGCCCTCCTTTTAATCCCAATTCTACCTGTTGCGCCCTTAGCAATAACGAACCCGAAACGAGGGTTAACAATAAAAATACTTTTTTCATTTTTTGTAATTTGATTAATAATAAAGTGCCTTAGCCAAATTATGTGCCACTTGAAACTTGTAGGGCAGAACAGGTTGACATTGAATAATACTGAGTAAACGTTTCTGCTATTGAGGTAATCATTCCTCAATCAGCTTTATAAAATTAATTATATAAAAAAACCGCTTACCATTTATGCAAGCGGTTTAAAATATTCTGAATTCAACGTCATTTTTCTCCCATAAAAGGATACTTGTAATCGGTTACGGGTACAAAGGTTTCTTTAATGGTTCTTGCACTTAACCAACGATACAAATTTAACATACTTCCTGCTTTATCGTTGGTCCCACTGCCTCTTGCACCACCAAATGGTTGCTGGCCAACTACGGCACCGGTGGGTTTATCGTTGATATAAAAATTACCGGCGCAGTTTCGTAACCGGTTAACGGCTAATTCAACCGCATACCTGTCTTGAGCAATAATAGCACCTGTAAGGGCATAAGGAGAAGTGGAATCAACCAGTTGAAGCGCTTCCTCATATTTGTTTTCATCATACACATGCAGCGTTAATATGGGCCCGAACAATTCTTCGCACATGGTAACATATTTCGGATCGGCTGTTTCTATTACAGTAGGTTCAATAAAATATCCTTTTGATTTATCACAATTACCTCCGGCGATTATTTTTACAACGCTGCCTTTTTTCTTTGCTGCTTTAATATAACCTTCCAGTTTATCAAAACTTTTTTCATCAATTACTGCATTGATAAAATTGGTAAAATCTTCTGTTGTACCCATCTTCATTGTTTTTAACATGGCTACCAGTTTCTTCTTTACTTCCTCAGCAATATTAGATGGAATATATGCCCTTGAAGCAGCACTGCATTTTTGCCCCTGGTATTCAAATGCACCTCTTGCCAGGGCAGTTACTACTACGTCCGGATCGGCAGATTTATGTGCAATCACAAAATCCTTTCCACCCGTTTCACCGACGATGCGTGGGTAAGATTTATACTTACCCATATTGGCACCAATGGTTTTCCAGAAATGATTAAATACTCCGGTACTTCCGGTAAAATGTACCCCTGCAAAGTCAGGATGTGCAAAACAAACTTCACCCAAAACCGGACCATCCACTATTACAAGATTAATTACACCATCCGGCAACCCAGCCTCCTTTAAAATGAGCATAAAAATCCGGGCACTGTACAACTGTGCCTGCGCCGGTTTCCAAACAACTACATTACCACACATGGCAGCACTAGTGGGCAGATTACCGCCAATGGCTGTAAAATTAAAAGGCGATACTGCCAGTACAAAACCTTCCAGCGAACGATATTCTACCCGATTGTTCATACCCGGACTACTAATGGGTTGCTGGCGATAAATGTCACTTAAAAAATGAACATTAAACCGTAAGAAATCTATCAGTTCGCAGGCCGCATCAATCTCGGCCTGGTAAGCATTTTTACTTTGCCCCAACATGGTAGTGGCTACAATGTGTGCACGGTATTTTGTGGCTAATAAATCTGCGGCTTTTAAAAATATATTTGCCCTGTTTTCCCAGGCCATATTGGCCCAGTTGTATTTAGCTTTTAAAGCAGCGGCAATGGCATTTTTTACATGGCTAGCGTCCCCATTGTGAAAATTACCCAGCAAATGTTTATGCTCATGCGGAGGATGGATGGCTGTTTTTTTACCGGTGCGGACTTCTTCGCCACCAATGTACAAGGGTATATCTGCTACCTCGTTTTTTAATTGTTTCAACACTTTTTTTAATGCTGATTTTTCCCTTGACCCAGGTGCATAATTCAGCACCGGTTCATTTACCGGCATGGTATAATAAAAGTCTCCGTATTGCATATGAAATATTTTTACACTATTCCCTGAATGGAAGTTTGAAAATTGTTACAAAATGAAATCAACCTAGCCCGGCTTTACTCCCGGACAATTAGTATTTTTAATCTTTTTTGAGGAGCAAAAAATATATTGCAATAATTATATCTGTATTAAAGTTCTATTTTTCACCACCATAATTAATAGCGATGATTTTAAAATTATTACCCTTTTGTGCAAGCCATATTTTTCCTGCATCCAGCATTACTCCCTGGCTGTTTCGAAAAAGCTGGCTGAAATTAGTAGTAGCCAGCGATAGCTTTACCTGTTTTGTAAATACTGCATCATAATTAACTATAAGGCCTTCTTTTGTTTTGATGGTATTGTTTAAGGGGTATTGAACAGCCGATGCCAGCATTTCTTTATCATTGGTAATTACCCATTGCTGCAATTGCTTTATAAATAATTTTAAACCTTTTACATTGCTGACCCCAGCTATCTTCCAGCTTGTTGGAATGCTGCCATCTGTAAACACTGAGTCATCTTTTAATTCTGCTGGTGACAATGCACTTACTTTTACCAACTCACTATCAACACTCATCACTGTAATATCAGTTGGTGCAATTTTTTCGGATACCGTTTCTTTGGAAGGCTGGTTACAACATACCAACAGAACGGCGAAAATGGGGATCAATGAAATATATTTTTTCATTTTATTTTTTTAAATAATCAACGATGGATAAAAAAAGAAAATTAAAACAATTGTTACAAAACATTTAGTTGTTCCGGCAATAAAATTTGATACATACAAAATAATGATCCATTGAATAGAAAAGATTTAAGAACTTTCCACCTCTTTTTCACTCATCAGGTATGCCTTAATAAATCCGTCCAGCTCACCATCCATTACCGGGCCTACATTACCAACTTCAAAATCTGTACGATGGTCTTTGATCATTTTATATGGATGAAAAACATAGCTCCGTATCTGGCTGCCCCACTCTATTTTCTTTTTGCTGCTATTGGTAGCATCCAGTGCTACCTGGCGTTTGCGCATTTCTTCTTCGTACAGGCGGCTCTTTAGCATCGCCATTGCCTTATCCCTGTTTTCACCCTGGGTACGTGCCTGCTGACATTCAACAATAAAACCGCTGGGTTTATGCGTTAACCGAACAGCGGTTTCCACTTTATTTACATTTTGTCCGCCACTGCCACCGCTTCTAAAAAAAGCCCATTCCACATCCGCAGGATTAACAGTTATTTCAATACTATCATCAATTAATGGATACACATATACACTGGCAAAACTGGTATGCCGGCGGGCATTGCTATCAAATGGACTGATGCGTACCAGCCGGTGTACACCGCTTTCAGCTTTTAAAAATCCATAAGCAAACGGACCGTCAAACTGAAATGTACAGGTTTTAATTCCGGCGCCATCACCCCATTGCCAATCCAGCTCACTTACCGTCCAGCCTTGCTTTTCACCATACATGCGGTACATACGGGCCAGCATTTCTGCCCAGTCCTGGCTTTCTGTTCCACCTGCTCCACTGTTAATTTGCAGCAAAGCGGGCAGGGCATCCGTGGGTTCATTCAACGTGCTTTTAAACTCGGCTTCATCAATGGCTTTATTGGCATTTGTAAATGCTTCCTTTACTTCTTCTTCGGTGGCTTCTCCTTCTTTCCAGAATTCAAATAACACGGCAAAGTCTTCTGTTAACTGTACCACATCGTTGTACATATTAACCCAGTACTCATTAACTTTTGTTTCTTTTAAAATGGAAGTAGCACGGGCATTATCATTCCAGAACCCCGGCGAAAGTGAAAGTTCCTTGTCTTTATCTATTTTATATTGTCGGTTAGCGACGTCAAAGAAACCTCCTCAAGACCAGCACACGGTCTCTCATATCCTTCAAATGCTCTGTTGTCATACTGCAAATTTAGGGGATATTTTTAAATGGGCAACAACAGCGCAGCAAAGGCATAAGTTACTTAATGTACAATTGTGATGTTGCCTTGCTGTGTTATCTGCCCACTGCTATTATAAATGTATTGAGACCGCCAGGTAAAACTGCCCGTATCAAACAGTTGTCCTTTATACATACCATCCCATTTTTCGTAGGGGTTGGTACTGTTAAAAATAATCTGGCCATAGCGATTATAAATTTGCAGTGTATAATTTTTTAAAGATGGAAGATTGCGCAGCGGAAGCGGACCAAAGTTATCATTTAAGCCATCGCCATTAGGGCTGAACGCTGTAGGAAATAAAATATTATCTGAACAATTATTTGAAGTCGTGATGTTTATGACAGCGCTATCGCTGCAACCGTTTACTCCCTTCACTATTACCGAATAATTACCGGGTGTGTTTACTGTAAAAACCGATGAAGTTGACTTGTCCTGCCAAAGGTATTGATCATAGATACCCGGATTTAAAACAATTTTATCCCCTGCACACAGGGTTGAATTTTTGCCAAGGTATGGATGTACAGGAAGCGGCCATACTTTGGCCGTTACCACAGAAGCTGCACTGGCGCAGTTTTCGTTGGATGCAGTAACATAATAATTTGTTGTACCATTTACTATTGCACTGTAACTTCTTCCTGCGCCGGCAAGGTTGCTTAACGTTGTACTTGAATACCAGTTTATAGTTCCTGCACCGCTTGCAGTTAAGGTAACTACTCCGTTACCACATCGCCCACTACCGTTTGTAACGGGTGCCGCTGGTGCTGTATTAATGGTAATATCTGCCTTACTGCTGGCTCCTGGCGCACACGTGGTTGAAGGTATAGAATACGTAACCGTATAGGTTCCTGCAGTACTTGCGATTAAATTAACTGCGCCGGTTGCTGCGTCAACAGACAGCCCATTGGTGGACGTAAAAACTCCTCCCCCGGCAAAACCATTGGCCGGTAATGGTGTAACAGAATTTGCAGTTTTACAAACGGGCGAGGCATAGCTGAAAGCGGTTAAAGGCACGCTATTATCAGCAACTGCAACGGTGCTGGTACTGCTATTTATAAAAGCACAAACAGCAGCCGGTAAAGTATAGGTTACTACATACATTCCCGGTTTGCTTGTTACAGGATCGATGATTCCCGTGGTAATGTTTATTGACAAACCTGCCGCCGATGAATAAACACCCCCAGTTGCAAAACCTGTTGCAGGTATCGGCGCAGCATTGCCCGTGCCTGCACAAATTAATGCCGGATTATAACTAAAAGCTGTTAGCAGGTTTATGACCGGGTTAACCGTGGCCTTTACAATGCTGGCTGTACTTACACAATTACCTATGGTGTTGGTTACATAAAAACGGGTGTTTGCAGTAAGGAATGGAGCATAAGATGCACCGGAAAATAAGAGTGTGGATAGTGAAGTATCTGCATACCATTTCAATACACCATTGCCGGTTGCATTCAATGTAACAACACCATTACCACAGCGTTGGTTATCTGTTGTAACCGGGGCCGGAGAAGAACCACTGATGGTGATACCGGCTGTACTGCTGCCAGCTGCACTACAGGATGTTTTCGCAATAGTATACACAACGGTATAGGTTGCCGGCACACTTGCGGCTATGTTGATAAGGCCGGTTGTTGCATTAACAGCCAACCCCGCTGTTGAGCTATATATCCCCCCACCTGTAAATCCTGCGGCTGTTACCGGGGCTGGATCGGACGAAGAAATACAAACCGGTGTAGGGTAAAAAAATGTTGTTACTGTCTTAAGATTGTTACTGATAATAATACTTGTGATGCTGCTATTTGAAACTGCACAGGAAGAAACAGGCAAGGTATATTTTACGGTATAATTTCCAGGCGTACTTGTTGAAGGATCAATGATGCCGGTAACATTGTCGATAGATAAAGTCGTTGCCGTCGAATAAATACCGCCAGCTACAAAGCCAGTCGCAGTAACAGGAACAGGCTTTGCTCCACCTGTACATATCGCAGCAGGAGTATAACTAAAACTACTTACCTGGGTTGTGGGAGTAATTATTGCTGCCGGTGCGGTTTTAGCAGAACTTATACACCCTGCCACTGTGTTGTTTACATAAAAATTTGTAGTAGCCGTAACGGAAGTTGAGTAAGATGTACCGGTAAATAAAAGTTTGGTGAGGGCTGAATCGCCATACCATTTTATAGTACCTGTACCCGTAACATTTAACGTAACAACTCCGTTGCCACACCGGGGTGCATTATTGATAATGGTTGGTGCAGGGGGCATGGTAATGGTGATATCCGCAGTACTGACTGCAAGATTTGTACAGGCCGTTGCAGCCAATGTATAGGTAACCGTGTAGGTTCCGGCAATACTGGATGCCAGATCAATAACGCCTGTTGAGGCATTTATGGCGAGGTTTGTTGCCGCACTATAAACACCATTTGTTGTAAAACCTGCACCGGGTAAAGGAGCAGGATTTGAAGCACTGCTGCAAACCGGCGAAGCATAAGAAAAAGAAGTGGGTGGGGTAGGATTTTTAGTAATAGTGATGGTAGCAGTGCTATGGGCTGCCGGAGTACAAAGAGCGGCTCCCAAAGAATACTTTACAATGTATGTACCGGGTACACTTAAAGCGGGGTTAACAGCCCCGGTAATACTATGTATTGAAAGCCCGGGCGTACTGGAATAAACACCTCCGTTTACAAATCCAGTTACTGTTACAGGTACAGGCTTCGCACTACCCTGGCAAACGGTAGCGGGACTGTAACTAAAACCAGTTACCTGTATTACCAATGGAAAAATAATTGTTGTTACAGTTCTTATGGGGCTTACACAACTACCCTCTGTATTGGTTATATAAAAATCAGTAGTGCCACTAACGGTAGGTTCATACAAGGTTCCTGCAAAAAGAAAACCGGTGAGGGCCGCATCCGAATACCATTTTACGATGCCTGGTGCATTGGCCTTTAAAGTTGCAATGCCAGGGCCGCAACGATAAGATGCCCCCAAAGGAACAGATGGAACTGCCGGCGTAGGATTAACTGTAACGGTTAAGGCTGTACGCTGACTTTCACATCCGTTGATAGTTTGGGTAACGTAATAAACTGTATTGCCCGCCACAGTTGTAACGGGTATTGGTGCAGCAACAATACCAACACCACCTGATGGCACACGGTACCATAGTAAACTATCTCCGGCGGCATTTAGCGCAATGGCCATTTCTTTCTGGCAATAAGTTACCGGCGTTATTACCATGGGTACCTGGGTTAAAGGCAACACCGTTACAACTGCATTACCTGTTATATTTTGTGTACAGGCAGGCATTGCTGAATAACCAATACTAACCAGACTAAATGTTTCCGTTGCAAGCAAAACACCGGTATTGATAGAAGCGGATCCGCTGCCATTTAATAAAAGTGTTTGGTTGGTTACCCCATCTGTAGTATACACTACAATTGTATTTGCCGTACCGGTGAAATTAATATTGGTTGATGAACCGTAGCAAATAACAACCGTACCACTGATACTGCACGTGGGTAAAGAATGGACCGTTATTAATACCGAGCCCGATTGTGATTGCGGGCACAGATTTGTGTTCATAACACTTATCAGGTTATAAGTTGTATTGGCAGATAAATTTCCAGACGAAACGGTTGCTGCCCCGCTGGCATCCAATAAAATTGTTTGGCTTGTCCCACCGTTTATGTCGTAGGTAACAGTAGCATTGGGTGTTCCATTGAATAAAATATTAGTATCCGTGCCTTCACACACAACAGCACTGGCAGCAGTTATATTTGCGGTTAAAGCAGGTAAAACATTTATGATTGCTGATCCGCTTTGTAAGTTGGAACAGGTTGCAGAAGCTACACTTACTAAATTATAAGTAGTGGTTACCAATAAATTTCCTGTTGGAATAATAACAAAACCTAAAAAATTTAAAGCAATGGTATGATTGACACCGCCATCAATATTATATGTAACAGTGGCATTGGGTATTCCGTTAAAAATAATATTGGCGCCTGTACCCCAACATACGGTGGTAGTGCCAATTATTAGGGCAGTGGGCAATGGAAATACTGTTATGGGTAAAGAGGTGGCTGTTGCGCAGTAACCTGAGGCAGGCGTAAAAGTATAGTTTCCGGAAGCCGCATTACTAACCAATGCAGGGGTCCAGGTACCCGGTATTCCATTGATTGAAATCAATGGCAATACCGGCGCGATATCCATTTTACAAATACCAGGTATCGCCGTAAACAAAGGTGTTATTACAGCAGTAGTTATTACTGAAATATTTTGAGCAATACTGCTTATCCCCGTTACACTATTTTTCACAATCAAACTGGCGGTATATGATGCTGCAATTGCCCCCGCAGGTATTGCGATAGTAAGGGGGGGGCTGGGTAAAGAAGTATTTAATACATCTGTAAACCCTGCAGCGATGGCAGTAGCATCCCAAGTTAAAGAATATTCATCCGGCGTACCCGTGGCAGTAAAACTTGCCGTGGTAGTGGTACTGCCTGCACAAACCGGGGCTGGTACAACATTGCTGATGGTAACCGGCGGGGCAATGATTCCACATCCATTATTACCGTAGCTGGAAACGCCTGCTGCATCCCACCAAACTGTATTTCCATTTGCATCTGTTGCCCAGTTATTTGTATAATTTACGATGGATCCGGAACAACCAGCGGCACTATTTATTATTTGCAGGTAAGAGGTAACCGATGGAATATTAGCCAGCACACCGGCAGCACTCCATACTGATGGAAGAGTGGAAATATCAATATACACAATGTATAGATTGCCCAAAGAACAGATAGAACTTACATCATAATTTGCATCAAAACCGGAGGGTATAAATAATACTTGACTGCTTGCTGGTATAATAGCTGACGAAGAAGTTACCTGGTGTATTGTGCAACCATTGGTACTTGTAACAGTACCCGTACCAGAAGGTGCAGTGGTATTTATTCCGGCAAGAATATTTACCGGCACACCAGTTGAAGGATTGCTGTTATCGCCATAATAAAAAGTGTAATCACCTGCAGTTGCAGCCGATGTTGTTGTAAATAAAATAAATTCATTAATGCCTTCATTCGTTCCACAGGCATGGGTCACAGCTGCTTCAATAACCGGGCACTGTGCTTTTACAATAATTGAAAAGCTCAATAAAAATAAGCAGTTAAGGAGAAATTTCATGAAATTGAATATCTGTTTTAAGGCCTCATTTTAAGCAATAATTTGTACTGTTTTATACAACTAACCTATTGCAGTTATTAACCTAAATACCAGTAACCCTTAATAAAATTTTACTAATTAAAATATAACGAAAAACTTACCTGAAAAGTGTGCTGATAATAAGACAACTATTAAAATAAATTTATGTTCCCAGTCTTTTAAAGAAATTTTTGCTATATTATTGCGGTGGATATTCATTTTTAAAATAAATTCTACTTTCCTTTTGTATATGTAAAAAGAAAAGTAATTCTGTTTTTGATGTTATAATTTAAAAAAGTAGCAGTCGGTTTTAGTAATATAAAAGATTTACTACATATCGATAATTTTATTACTACAAAATTTTATTATTAAACAGTTCAATTTTGCAAAATGTCCTGATAATTTGACATACTGCTAATAACAGCATTCAATAGAAACTATCCCGAAACGATCGTTTTATTATTTAAAGGCAATTAATTTAAAAAGAAATAATTTTCAAGCAGCAACAATGGAACCAAAGGAAAACAATATTTCAATTCTCATAATAGAAGACGATCCCGAAGATCAGGCAATGTTAGAAACATACCTGAAAAATACACATCTAACTATTTCCGGCATTACCATGGCTTCTACCGTTGCAGAAGCAATCAGTTATCTCCGGCAACAGTCCTATTCTTTAATATTTCTGGATTTTTTTTTACCAGACAGTACTGGTCTGGAAGCCTATGTTAAAATATCCAAAATAAATTCTGCGATTCCGGTAATTATTTTATCAGGATTGTCTGATACTGCCCTTTCATTAAAAGACATTTCGCTGGGCGCTCAGGACTTTATTTTAAAAGGCGAATATGATGCACCATCGCTGCAAAAATCAGTTTGGTACAGTATAGAAAGAAAGAAAAATATTGAATCTGTAAAAGAAAACAGCGAACGCTACGATATTATTTCAAAAGCTACCAATGATATTATCTGGGACTGGGATCTTGCAACAGATAAAGTTAAATGGTTGGGTCAGGGTTTAAAGAATTACTTATGCCCTAATGCAGACCTGACCAACATTTCCGACGATTTTTGGGTAAGAGGTTTACATCCGGAAGAAAGAAAAAATGTGGTGAATAGTTTATACGAAACGATTGCAAAAGGAGAAAATTCCTGGGAATATGACTACCGTTTTTTAAAAAATGATGCAACGTATGCCCATGTTAATTCCCGAGGCTACATTATTAATAATGATGCACAGAAAGCGATTCGGATGATTGGCTCTATAGAGGACATTACAGCAAGAAAAAATGCAGAGCTTGAAATACAGAAGGCAAGAATTGAGGCAGAAGAAGCAAGAAAAATACAGGAGCAATTTCTGGCAAATATGAGCCATGAAATAAGAACACCCATGAATGGCGTAATTGGCATGACGCAGCTACTTGCATGCACTGATTTGACCATCGATCAAAAAGAATATGTTGAAACTATTCGGGAATCAACTAACAATTTAATGGCCATCGTAAACGATATTCTTGATCTTACCAAAATAGTTGCCGGCAAAATTACGCTGCTTTAAAATGACTATGTATTCAATGATATTATATATACTTGTATCAAAATGAATCAATACAGGGCTGAAGAAAAAGGTGTTTTATTAAGCTGCAACATTGATAAAAATATACAACCGGTATTATCCGGCGATCCTTACCGGTTAAATCAGGTTCTGACAAATCTTATAAGCAATGCCATCAAATTTACCCATGACGGACAAGTAAATGTAAATATTAACCTCATCAAAGAAAATGAAAAATCGGTAACATTGGAATTTATTGTAGCGGATACTGGTATTGGTATTGCTGAAGATAAAGTAGACTCGGTGTTTGAGCGCTTTATACAGGTGTCTGGGGACAATACGAGAAAATATGGCGGAACCGGGCTAGGCCTTACCATTACCAAACATTTAATTCAGCTACACGGGGGTTCTATTGATGTAAAAAGTAAGCAGCATCAGGGAAGTGTGTTTACATTTTACCTCAACATTTTAAAGGGTAAACAACAGTTACCCGCTACTTCAAAAGATGAAAACATAGGGCAAAATAAGTTGCAAAATTCGTTGAATGGCATTCATATTTTATTGGTGGAAGATAATATCGTTAATCAGAAAGTAGCTTCAAAATTGTTAACTAACCAGGGCGCCGTTGTTAAAGTAGCCAATCATGGAAAGGAAGCCCTTGAGTTATTAAAGAAAAATAAAACAGATATTATTTTGATGGATATTCAAATGCCTGAAATGGACGGATATGAAGCAACACAAATAATCAGACACGAGATGATGGCAGAATTTAACAATATACCCATCATTGCTTTAACAGCTTCTGCCCTGATAGCAGACCAAAATAAATGTCTGGTTGCAGGTATGAATGATTTTATAGCAAAACCTTATCTGGCTTCCGAATTGTATAAAAAAAAATTACTTCAATTAGATCCATCCTGCCACTAAATATAATTTTTTTACAGGTTTAAATTATCCGATTTAAACAATTCACTGAGTATTCATTTCACAAAAATTTTGCACTGAGCGTTTTCATAACTTTTGTTATTAACAACCCGGCCAAGGCTATTTCACCCATGCAACAATACATTTGTTTATCTAAAAAATCAATGTAGATTCTTCTAAAGAAACCGATAAGTTTACAAAAAAAAAATTAACTGTCCTCATAAAATAATCAGTACCAAAGCCGGGATAGATGAAACAATACAGGAACATTTGGAACGTGCTTAAAAAATAAAATTAATTCGATGGTTCATTAATGGTAGCCATCACTGCTACATTTTTGTTCTTTGTAATTTAAATATAAAAGATAGTAATATTGTTCAAGCCATGCCACAGACTGCGGCAATTTTTCAAATGCTAAGGAGTTATTTTGAAGCAAAAAGTACAGGGCAAGCCATTGCAGAAAATTAAAGAAAAATTTTAAAAGTACAGAACCTGCATACAAACTAGAACTTTATTAATAATAAGCAGCAACAATAGCAGGGAAGAAAAAGGCAGCAATAAAGACACATGCAGAAAGGTATCAGCAACCATATGATGACATCAATCTTTTTGATGACCAGTTTGCTATGACTGATGAGCTGTTAACCATTTCAATCACAATGCTGGGTATCGCTTCTTTAACGCAAAAAAATGATTGCTTCATAATGCCGCTTCCGTAAGCATAACCAATATTATTTTAGGATTGGCAGCTTTTTTAAAAATCAGCCTGCATTCAGATTTTATTTCAACATTTTGGATTAGCTTACTTCATTACAAAATAAAATACTACTTAAAAAAATATAAATTGAGAAGGCATAAAAGCTGTAATGCCCTGCCCTGTTTGGTTTGGCCTAAACAATTTTAATGTCGGTTTTCGTTATTATCTTCATAAAAATTATACAGCTTAAATTACAAAAGATAAAAGTGCATGAATACTTTAACTTGTAGTTTCAAATATTTTTTATCGCCTGTTAAAAACAATATTTTATTATGAAGCAATTTTGTTTAATCATTTTTTCTTTTTGCGGCAGTTGTTTATCTGCACAAACCCTACCCGATTTTGACCAGATTAAAATGGAGAAAACGTCCGATTATAAACCTGCAGAACCTTTTGTGCTGCAAACATCCAATTACCTCTTATCTATTCCTTTTAAAAAAGAAAATAAAGACCGTTTAAATGCTTTACGCTTTATCAGCAAATGGATGAACGGAACACCTGACTTTTCATTTTCATTTACGGATATGGCTGAAAAAATAGGGAAAGAAAATTATGATCTTATCGGACTATATATGGCCGCCATGGCAAAATATACATTAGAAAATAAAGCGGCTGCAAAAGATACAAAACAGGTTAAACTAAATGCGCTAATTTTATTGATTAATTATTGTGAAAACAAGGACAATGATATCCGTATGTCGAAACAGTTAAAAAAATTATCCGAAGCAAGGAGTAAGGGTGAACTGGAAAAATCAATGTAAAAAATAAATCTATACCTTTTTTTAAACAGGCGTGGTAATGTAGATTACGTAGTTGCATTCTTTTTATCAGCTAAAATTGTCTGAATGGAAATAATTATTATTTTTTTCAAATGAAACAATTTTCGACACACCTATACCAGCGGCGAAACTTTCAATATAGGCAGCACAAAAGAAAATTATATAAAGCAGGATTATATTTCAGGCAACACATTGGTTCAATAAATAAAGCTGCTGAAGAAATTGAAGTAAAGGCAAACAGGTGTAAGAAAAAATACCGGTAAACCCTATTTCCACAACCGCAGGCAAAATTTCTATTGCCTACTTTTTTGATAAAAACATATACAGTCATGATCCAGGAACGAAATTTTTAAACTGGCCATTAATGAGCAAAACTCCACGGGATTACCTCGCCTATCCGAGGAGCTACATACCAAGCCTGGTGTCTGAGTTGATTCATCCAAATAAGGTATGAGTTTATAATTTGTACTGGTTCCAAAAAAGCCAATGGCCTACAGCTAGATTATAAGTAACAAAGGCGTATCAAAAACATATCAAACAGAAAAAAAACTGGACAGCAAAAAGGGCAGTTGCTCCAAGGATATTTTTCATCTCCAGACGAATGCACCCACTTACAATAATACTTAAAAAAAATATCTGCTGTAGCTGGTGCATTTTTAAAAGCCAGTTACAACCATGGCAAAACTGCTACCTATACATTTACAGAAATTGACACCAGCATAACAATTCAGGCATTAATATTTTGGGCACATCATGGAAAATGCCCGGTGATAATATTGGGATTGCCCAGTTAATAAATGGTATTTCAAAGTATTCCCGGATTTTTAAAATGCAGGTTTATGCAGTTTTATTATTGGCTATTGGGAACTATGATACTGGAAGCATTATCGAAATTTAGTATCAGCTAAAAATAACCACGACGTTTTTCCTTTTGTTTGATTGCCACTTTATACCAAACCCAGCTTATAACAAAGACTGAGGCGCCTTGCATTTTTTCGCATCTCGGCGGTAGAGTTCTTTCTAAACGAAAGGTACGGGTAAATACAATTATTAGCTAAATATCCATCATCTAATTGGGGTATACAGAGTTTAGAATTTTACAGCAATGCCTATGGCCGGATATTGCACTAATTTCTCATAACGCCATGCTGCTTTAATTAGCAAACTTTTCATTAGTGTAGCCTCAATACCAACTTCAGCAATTACCTCTACAGAAATTTGATTGTTATTTATAGTACCTCGATAGTAAGTATAAGTTTGATCCCATTTCATTATAGAAAATCCTGCACCTATGTATGGTTGAACCCTTCCTGAAGTAATATTGTATTGTACTAATACTGGCAAGGAAAAAATAACATCTTTAGTTTTATACTGATACACGAAGTTGCCGTAGCTATATCCAGTGCCAACATTGGGTGTTTGGGAGTAATGCAGCCCAACATTGATATAAACATTCCTGGCTAATTTGGGATAAGACAACCTTACCATTATTTCTGCAGTAGCCTGTAAAGAACTGATGACAGGAAAAGCACCTGCAAAAGCCATTATCTCAAATTTACTTTTTGCTTTGTGATAATAATTAATGACAGCTTTGTTGGGGTTGGTACATTTATTTAACTGCGTAACAAATTGCATAATGCTTTGCTCATCAAATTTAATCAAATCTATATCCTTTTTAAGCGCTTCGCATTGTACCGCCAAAAACAAAAGCTGGTTTTGATACTGGCCCTGTTCCTTAACTTCTCCCCTACCCGTATAAGTAGTATTT
Organism: Ferruginibacter sp.; assembly: GCF_014377975.1. GTDB lineage: Bacteria > Bacteroidota > Bacteroidia > Chitinophagales > Chitinophagaceae > Ferruginibacter. The sequence continues at coordinate 14,535 of NZ_JACMOO010000124.1, read as the reverse complement.
GTGAGGAGATACTGATGACCTTCATTAAGGATTATATATACCTGCTGATCAACTTTTTGATAAAGAAATAAATCATAGACCCCAGAGAGCAACTGTTCAACAAAATAATTTTTTATTGAAGTTGAATCTATTGGATTATCCAAAAAGCGAACAGATTTATAAAGGCTCCCATTGGTATAGCCAAATCCTTTTATTTCACCAGGATTTCTTCCTGTAGTTCCACATGCAAGGTATCGTTATTATTGTTTAGGATATAACCCGGCTTGTAATTTTGCTGACAGTAAGAATAGTTGGCAATCATACAAAAGACAAGGACGAACGTTAATTTTTTCATCTGCAAGAAAGATTTGGACTAGGTAAATTAGATAGTTACTGGGTAGTCGATTAAAATACAATAAATATTCCAAGATGAAAAAAAGAATATTATTTATTGTTTAGTTGCCAATGGGCCTATCGGTTTATCCCAGTATTGAATCCTGTATTTGCTGCACAACACAACTCATTTTTTTGTGCCACCCACCTTCTCCATTTCCATATAATCAATCGTAAGATTCGCCAAAGTCTGCACTCCCAATTTCAATCCGCTTTCATCAATAAAAAAATCAGGCGTGTGGTGCGATGGGGCTGTTAGCGGATTACCGCCTTTTGACATTCCACCTAAAAAGAAAAAAAGCCCGGGCACTTTTTCCTGGTAAAAAGAGAAGTCTTCTGCTCCGGTTTCCGCAACGGTTAAAACTACATTTTCTTTACCTGCAGATTGCTGTAATGAAGGCAGCATTTTTTCTGTTAACGCAATATCATTAAAGGTTACCGGAAAGCTGGATTCATAAGGAATGATGACTTCTACGGAAGCACCTGCACTCTCTGCAGTTTTTGTAACCACCTGCCGCACCCTTTCAATCAACATATTTCGGTCTTCTGTTTTTAATGCCCGGATGGTGCCCAGCATTTCTACCTTTTCAGGAATAATATTACCCCTGTTACCGCCATTGATAGCTCCAATGGTTACGATACCTGCATTTTCAGTAATGTTTAAATTACGGCTGATGATGGCCTGTAAATTATTAATGATTTGGGCAGAAGCTACTATAGGATCAATGGCCGACCAGGGATAGGCTCCGTGCGCCGACCGTCCCTTTACAATAATTTTCATGTCATCCACGCTGGCCAGAATTCCACCTGGTTTATATTTTATTTTGCCCACTTCTGTTTGTGAATTGATGTGCAAACCAAAAATCACATCCACAGCAGGGTTTTGCATTACACCTTCTTTCACCATCAATTCTGCTCCGGCATCTTCCCCCTGGGCAGCACCTTCTTCCGCAGGTTGAAAAATAAATTTTACGGTACCCTTTAATTCGCTCCGCATGCCTGCCAACACTTCCGCAACGCCCATCAGTATAGCTACATGTGTATCATGGCCGCAGGCATGCATAACGCCAGCTTCTTTACCGTTGTATTGCACCTTTACTTTTGAAGCAAAAGCTACCGGTGTTCTCTCAATTACGGGCAGCGCATCCATATCAGCCCGCAAAGCCACTACCGGGCCTGGTTTACCTCCTTTTAAAATACCCACCACACCGGTATGAGCCACACCGGTTTTTACTTCTATACCCAACAATTGCAAATGTTTGGCAATGATACCAGCGGTCCTAAATTCCTGGTTACCCAGCTCGGGATGTTCATGAATATCTCTTCTCCAGGCAATTACTTTTTGTTCAATTTTATCTGCAGCAATGTCGGCTTTTTTTCGCAGCGAAGTATTTTGCGATTTGGAACTAAAGCTTAACAAAGTAAAGATGGATACCAGTACAATTATTCTCATACAATTATTTTTTGATGGACAAGTTATGCCAAAATGCCGCTTAAAAGACAGTAGCGTATTTATTAAATGTGTTACAGACTTCAAAGCATTTGTGCAAATAAAAATATACCACCGGGAAATAAAGATTGCATAAAAAAACTACAAAACGACAGCGGATGCATAGCTCTTTAAATATTGTACCCATAAAAAAATAATTCCCATAATTTTATGGCTTATCGTCTGCAGTTGGTCCGTATATGTTTGGTACTTTATTGCCGGTGCTGCGCAAATAAACAATCATCTCTCCACGGTGATGGTATAAATGATTAAATAAAAATCCACGTACCGCCTGTATCCGCTGCATTTCTGGAAAAATGGGTTCTGTTCCACCCATCACCATTTTCCAGTTTTCAAACATGCTTTCGTCTGTAGCAGTTTCCAATGCAACCTGCGCATTTTGTACGTTCTCTTCAAATTTGGCAACAATATTGGCAGCTACGCTGATATCGCCTTTATCATATTTATAAGTTGACATATCAAATACATTCTGGTGCAAGGCAGGCTGGTACCAGTTGTACACTTCGGCAATATGAGTGGCAAGCTGCCCTGTAGTCCATGATTTTTCAGATGGCTTAAACCCCAATGCGCTGTCAGGAATCATCTTCAATAGTTTGCGGGTGTTTTCTGCTTCATGAAAAAACTCACCCAGTAAAGATTTTACTATCATATAAATTTTAGTTTAGAAAATGAAGGTAGATAGATTAAAACCATTTTAAAAACTGCTGACCTTTAAACTCCGGCAAATTAAAATAAGTCAATCCTGCATGACCGAACTGCCTTTAAACGGCCCGTTAGTTGTTTATCCGTTAAGAGTTTCCAAGACCTTAATAAAATAACATTTTGTTTTACACCTGGATGGATTAACATAATATTATTAGGTTTTTATTTATATTTGATTTGATATGAATTTTAGCTACCTGCGCATACGATTGCCTGCCATAGCCCATTGTGGATACTCCCTTTTAATTATCCGGTGCTGGCTGTTGCTTTTTTTATTAGTTCCCAATAAGTTATTTGCGCAGCTTTGGAGAGGCAACCTGGGTGCCCCGGTAATGAAAATAACATTTGGTGCAGGAAATTCACAGGCACTTCCTAATGGTACCACTACTTACGGCTTTACAAGTGGCTGTCCAGAACCAGGACAGTATTCACTTGAAAATTTTCTAGTATATGGTTGCTATAAAAATACCATTCCACTAACCGGAGATCATACGAAAGATTTCGGCGGAAAGTACATGCTGGTAAACGGGGAAGGCGCTGTCAGCAGTGACGTTTTGGTAGTAAAAATAGGCGGCCTGTGCAGCAATACCACTTACCAATTTGCTGCTTTTCTGGCAAATTGCTTAAAATTAAATGCATGCGGCGGAACACCTGTGCTACCTAATCTTACATTTTTTATCGAAGCGGTGGATGGCACCATACTTGTATCACACAATTCGGGCGACCTTCCCGTTACCGGCGTTACGGACTGGGTAGAGTAGGGTGTTTGGTATACCACCCCTGCTGTTCCTGCTCCATTGATACTGCGGATAAAAAGCAATGCTGCAAATGGCTGTGGCAGCAGTTTTATTATGGATGATGTTACCCTAAGGCCTGCCGGCCCGCGAATCAATATAACGCTTGATGGCAGGCTAAATTATGACGTTACCCTGTGCAACGGTTATCCCGATCCGTTGCTTTTAAAAGCAACATTTAGCACAGGTTACAACGACCCTGTAATACAATGGCAGCAAAGCATTGATACGGGTAAAAGCTGACAGGATATTACAGGAGCGATCGCGGATAATTATACCATCCCAAGGCGTAAAGACAGTGTTGTTACATACAGGATCAGACTGTCGGAACGCATCAATGATGGTAATTCGGGTTGCACAATTTTTTCACAAATTGTACGAATAACAGTTCATCCCACTCCCGGTCATTTACCACTTCAGTTGGTACAAGGTTGCCTTAATAAAAGCCTTAAGCTAAATCCGCCACCTGATTTTTATGCATATCAATGGGCCGGCTCCAATGGATACCAAAGCTCCGATCCATCTCCCATTATCAAAAACATTCAATATGCAAATGAAGGACTTTATACGGTATTGGCAACAGGCGATTTTGGCTGCAGGGTACTGGATAGTTTTCAACTATACATTTTACCAAGCACAACTATTTATACCAACACGTTGTATTCAGTTTGTGAAGGCACCGCGGTAAATCTTTCTGCCACCGGTGATGGAACTTATGTCTGGACACCATCGGCTTATTTATCAAACCCTTCCATTGCAAACCCGGTAGCAAATCCAAAAGATTCTTTTCAATACAAAGTTGTACTTACTAATTCTTATGGCTGTAAAGATTCGGCACAGGTAAATATAAACGTATTTAAAAAACCATTGGTGAGTGCTGGTGTGGATAAAATAATTTTAGCAAGCGATACTGTTTTATTAAATGGGTCAGTAAAAGGTACAGCAGTAAATTATTTATGGACATCTACGGGCAATGTTACTGTTAGCCAAGTACTACAACCTTCTGTTGCGCCAACTATTGAAACCAGCTTCACCCTTTATGCCACCTCAACACTGGGGTGTGGAAATGCAAGTGCTGTAGTCACTATTCATGTATACAAAGATGTTTTTATGGCCAGTGCGTTTTCGCCCAATGGAGACGGGTTAAACGAAATATATCATGTATTTAAGCTGGATAGTTACCAGCTCGTTTCCTTTGCAATATTTAACCGGTTTGGTAAAAGGGTTTTCAGTACTGTAAATGCAAATGATGGATGGAACGGAACTTTCCAAGGTGAGCCGCAAGCGATAGGACATTATGTTTACTACCTGGAATTGAAACACGTTAGTGGCAGAAAAATAACGAGGAAGGGAAGTATTTTGTTAATTCGTTAAATGACAAAACCTTTTGCTTTAATATTTAAAATAACATACAATACACCAACAATATTACTGTTACCCATCTTAAAATTAAAGTAATAATTCCAATAATATTTAAGGTTTTGTTGTGGTAGAATTGCCCAATAATTCCTCTATTTCTTGTAACGTGCAAAATAATACTAATTAAAAACTTCTCAGAAATATTATATAGAAGGTAGTAAAAAGGAGTGCTTTTACGGGCTGATCCCAAGCCCATGTATTGTCAGGCCTAAATAAATGGCAATGACGACGATCAATCAAAAAGTCTTCCTTCAGCAGTTGATTTACTAAACCCTGATTGGCGGTTAAATGCTTCGGAAAAACTATAAGATAGTGATACACTTAGCACCGGAATCATAAAAAAAACAGTTCTAATAATCTCTATTGAAAACAAGAGATAAGTAAGAGTACCCGCAAGCAACTTCAACGCCAATGCTGCATCTTTAATGATGCCAATAGTATACACATCATTTTAAGAAGAATGGTTCTGTTGTTCTTATTCTGAAGTACATAATCAATACAGCAAAAAAACACCTCTTAAAATATCTTTTACCATCAGCATGAAAGTACGCGTGGTCATCTTTTTAAAACTATCTGCTGGCAATGCATCTACTTCTAAAGATGATGAGCAAAAAACAGGTGTGGAGATATGATGGCGACAATGATACACGCTACAATTAATTAATATTCTTTATAAAGGTGAAAAGAGGAAATAAAAGTATCTTACAAAGTTGATTCCGGATTTTGTTTGCTAAAAAAAGGAATTACAATATATACCTGAAAACAAGGCAGATAAATTTCGTAATTGAAATAATTTTCTTGTCATCAACAACATTGCCGGAGTAAAGCTCCTGAGTGACATTAAAAAATTTTACTTTCGGGAAATTCAAACAAGGAATCAATTATTAAAACTACATCATGAATTTCAAAATCAATCATCTTCAACACACGGGCATACCTGTAACAGATTTAGATACATCCGAAATTTTTTATAAAAAACTGGGGTTTAAAAACGTGATGGTCTCCGGCTTTGAACACAATGGTGATAAAGGTTCTATGGCGATGATGCAACAGCACGAAATGATCATTGAGCTATACCAGATGCCGCCGAAAGAACTGAAAGAAATAAGGAGCCGCAGCAATGGGCATATCGATCACATTGCTTTTGATGTATCTAACATTGAAGAGGCTTTTACTGAACTTAAAGCAGCCGGCTTTAAAGTAATGGAGGAAGCGCCCGTTTTTCTTCCCTTCTGGAAAAATGGTTGCCGGTATTTTAATATTACCGGGCCCGATGGAGAAAGGCTGGAGTTTAACCAGATATTATAAGCCTTTTGGCAGTAGAAATATCCACCACCATCTGGAAAATTGATCAGTTGGGTAGAAGACCTTTGCTGATTGCAGGTGTTATGGGCATCATCTTTTCACTGATTATTATTGGGCTGATATTTTAAAGAATTAGGCATCGTGTGCGCCGGGAAAAATATTTAACTGTCCAATAAAACGCAACGTCCCGGTCTGCCGTACATCGTGTCTATCACATTTTTAAACTAGTTGTTAAAGAGATAGGTAAGATATGCAAAGCACAAGGTATCATTCGGGACGTTACTAAGAAACGAATATTTTATCCATGGAAACAAATTATAAGATTATAAGTAATGTTGGCTTAATGAGCGGGGAGCAGGAAAACCTTGCGCCAATCATTAAACCAAGCCTTCCGCCAGAATTAAATTACCATTTAAAACCGTGATGTTCTTTGTTGGACGATGCATTTTGCAACTCATGCACAAAGGCTATTGCAAAAACTGACCTGAGAAATTTTATTCTTTGTTTGATAAAGGAAAACGAACACGGGAGAAAGATCGTCAACCGTGGTGAAATAAGTTTGATAGTAATTGTTTCCCTGTATAAATCACACGCTTTTCCATACACACATCCTAACAATATTTTAGCCATTAACGTTGCGTGTATTTTTGTTTGAACGCATAAAGTTTTTTCACAAACTGCTATTGTATGTTGCCTTCGGGTATTCAGTTCTAACCCAACGCCTCACGAATAAAAAGCGTAACAGTGCTTTGGCGTTAAAGCAGATTACCGCAAATATTTTATCCGGCTTTATTGCAAATAATAAAAAATATATTACATTTGCTCCCTGGTTGTAAGGGCAGCCCATTCCCACAAAAGATAAATTCACCCTTTCACAAGTATTTTAATTTGTTTACTTAATTTCCGCCAAATGTGGGACATTGGCAAAAGGAAATTTTATGAACAATTTAAAACCAATTCGCTTAAGCGACTTAAAAACTCAGGCTGTTTTTCTTATTAAAGATTTAAAAAACAATCCTGACCTTTCTTCTAAATCAGCAAAACGATTTCTTCAAATTTCATGCTTCTCTGGCAAGACAGAAGATTGGCTAATTGAACATTATGATATTGTTCAGTTAAAGCATGCCTATAATGTTATTGCGCTTGAAAACCGTTTCAATACCTGGGCTGATTTAAAAAAAACTGTTATTGAAAATGACTGTCTTTATAAATCCGGCTGTGTTGGTTTCATACATGCGTGGTTTAACGATTATCAAAAAGCCGAAATCTATTTTAGGCAGCACGGAGGATATTTACTTTCGTTTTGGAAAGACTTTGTTGTTTGCGGTAAAGAGTATATCTCTTGCATCGGGCTAAGTCAATATGATGACCATTGGAAAAGCATAGGGTATAACTGGGCAAAACCAAATGATAAAAAAGCATTTCAACTTCTAAATGAAAAAGCAAAAAACAACTATCTGTCACAAAAATAAATTCAAGTAATTAAATTAAAATTGAAAAAAATGAAAAATTATCTCGGAAGAATTATCCTGCTTATTGAGGATTATGAAAAGGCAGCAAGTTTTTACGAAGAAAATTTTGGCTTCAAAAAAATGTTTGATGTAATAACCGATGTTGGACAAAGGTTTCTACACATGGGAGCAGACCCTCTTGACTCATTAGGTATTTGGTTTTTAAAAGCAGATACTAAAGAACAAAAAGAACGGATGGGCAACCAAACAGGCGGACAACCAACGATGGTTATTTACACTACTTCATTGGAAGTACTTTTTAAAAAGCTAACGGACAATAATGTGAAAATTAAAATTGCGCCTGTTTTAACACCAGAATACAAATTTTTTCATTGCTTTGACTTGTATGGAAATGAGATTGTTGTGGTAGAAATTAAAGAATAAGTTATCATCGGATGTGAATGTTTGTTGCATATTTTACACGATACCGGCTTGCGTTAACAGCACGCCAGCAGCCAGTCGGATAAGCAAGATGAGGTCATCCCAAGCCGTTAATGGAACGTACGTAAGCGGCTCAATTCATACGGCTCTTCAAGATGTCCCTACCAATTGGTAAACCTGCGTTTACCCATTTTTTAGGTGAACATTTTAATCAATCTCCTGCAGGGTAAATTATCTTAGTCAACTAAATACAGGATTACAATTATTAATGAGTCAGCTTTTTTCAGGACGGGTCAAACAATTTTTTCTATACTTTTTATTGGAACTATATGTTGGTTCCTTTATGGCACATATTCATTAAAAACAGGCCTATTATGTTAGCTAATGGTATTATTGCAACTCTATCCGGTATCATATTTCATTTAAAATTAATCTCAAAACCAAATGCAAAAAATTAAAGCCGTGATTTTTGACCTTGATGGAACTTTGGCTAACACCCTACCTCTTTGCATTCAGGCATTCAGAAAATCCGTTGAACCACTTATTAACCGTTCTATTTCTGATGATGAAATTATTGCAAAGTTTGGACCGTCAGAGGAAGGTACAATTATGGCTTTAGCGCCTAATCATTATAATAAAGGAGTTTCAGATTACTTGCATTTCTATGAAAGCTTACATGAAATGTGTCCGTCCCCTTTTGATGGCATTAAAGAAATATTGGAAACTCTAAAAAATAATGGAGTTCATATTTCAATGGTAACAGGAAAAGGAAAACACAGTACAGATATTTCTTTAAAATATTTTGGGCTTACTCATTTTTTTGAAATCATTGAAACTGGTTCGCCAGATGGAGCAAGAAAAGCAGCAGGCATTCAAATTATTTTAAACGCATTAAAAGACATAAAGAGTGATGAAGTAATTTACGTTGGAGATGCATCTAGTGATATTATTGCTAGTAGAAAAGTTGGGGTGCCGGTTGTTGCAGCAGCATGGGCGGAAACTGCTGAGCCAGAGAAACTAAAAGAACTAAAACCAGATGAATTATTTTATACCATGAAAGATTTTTCAAATTGGATGGCGGACAAAATATAAACAGCGATTTTTGTGACAAAAGGAGTACAGCACACAACATTTTATCGTATAGCCGATATGCCCCAAATTAAAAATATTCAACATGCAAATGCAAAAGCCCCGCTCATGAATGACTGGAGCTTTTATGCTGTTCAACAACACCTGGCCTTAAGTGGCTTTACAACCGTAGTCAGTATCCATTACTAAACACACTTTTTAATATACGCTACAAACGGCAGCGTATATTAAGTTTACCCGATCGAAGTAGCGTCTAAATTTCGGTGCAATCAATTTAATCGAAAGTCTTGATTGGCGCAGAACTCCAATCGCCTTAATATAAGTGTAAATTTTTCTAAGCCATTCACTACTATTGCCATTTCGCTGCGTTGTTGAAAAACCTATTCCAATGTAAGAGTAATGCTAAGGGCAACTCAATTTCTCTTGCAAACGCAGTACTACCGCATTGCTCACGCTACCGCTAACAATTACCAAAATGCAGCACTGTCACTAAAAATAAACTTACCCTAAAACAATTTTAATTTTTAAGGTTTTAGGTAATTTTGATAAGTTACTTTTGACGTTTTTTAAACTACACCTTAACGTAACCTTATTTAATATGTTGAAAATCTTTGCTTATATATTGTGTTTGTTGTTTGTATCAGTGACACATGCACAAAATAAAGTTCCTGGAAAATTAAACGTGTTTATTGATTGTCGTGTGGGATGCGACTTCAACTATTTTAAATCGGAAATAAATCTTGTTAATTTTGTTTTAGATATCACTACTGCTGATGTTTATGTTCTGTTAACCGGGCAAACGGCTGGCAGCGGGGGAGTTCAATATCAAATGAATTTTTATGGACAAAAGCAGTTTAAGAAATATACAGATACGCTTATATTTAACACATTTCCCAATGCCACGCCTTCGGATATTCGAAAATCTATTCTGCAATATCTGATGTTGGGTTTTTCTCCGCTAGTAGCTAAAACGCCTTATGCTGCACAAGTGAAAATAGTTATGAAGGAAGATTCTATAAATGCACGACCACCTTATGAACACGATAAAAGTGACAAATATAATTTTTGGGTATTTAGAGTGGCTGCAAGCGGACAGTACAATGCAGAAAGAGTGTACAAAAACAGTGTGCTTAGCTCAGAAATATCTGCAAACCGAACAACCAATAAACTAAAAGCCGAGTTTTATTTGAACGCAAACCTTCGCAATTCTGTATATACGTATGAAGATGGTGCTAACATAACCAAATACAAGGTAAGAAATAAAGATTATAGGTTTTATCATAATCTGGTAAAGTCTTTCAGCGATCATTGGAGCTACGGTTATCAGACTTCCTTTTCAAATAGTACGTTTGATAATTACAAAAGAAAACTGTTTTTTAGTCCTGCTATAGAATATAATATGTACGATTATAAAGAAGTGAACAGCCGGTTTTTCGTAATTAGATATGGACTGGATGTAAACAACGTTACCTATTACGATACTACCATTTATTATAAAATAAGAGAAACAATTTATGGTCACCGGTTTTCAGCAGCCATTACCTTAAATAAAAAGTGGGGAACTTTTAATGGGGGCTTTTACTACCGTAATTATTTTAAAAGCTGGGCTTTGAACGCAATGGGGGTTAGTGCCAATACCGACGTACGCATAGGCGGTGGCTTGTCTTTTTTTGTGCGTGCAAACGCTAGTTTGGTACACAACCAGATTAACCTTGTTAAGGGAGGTGTTACCGAGCAGGAAGTGCTTACCCGAAAACGCCAACTGGCCTCAAATTTTAACTATTACACTTCCTTCGGACTAGCGTTTCGGTTTGGCAGTATTCTAAATAACTTCGTAAATCCCCGTTTCGACGGCTATGCTGGTTTTTAATTGCAATGAAACACTACAAATAAACTTTAAAGAAAGTATCCGCCAAAATATTCTTATCTGATCAGAAAATTTATCGGTGTGTATTTTCCCTCGTATACAATCTCCAGGTCAGGATGCCTCGCCCCATAGAAAAAACTGTATTTACCGATTGTTTTTGATACCTATTTTAGTCATTCCTTTCGGTTGTTTTGTGATCTTCAATTTTTACATCGTTCGTATCAATTCGCTCATTTCAGCTTTCGCAGGTATCAGCACTGCTACGGGTATATTCTCCCCCTTCCTAAAATTCAACAAACAAAATTGCCCTGTATTTGCTGCAGCAAAGAACCCAACGATACAAGGCAAGCGAACAACAAATTTCTATTTTTTTCAAATCTTCTACCAGCAGCAGTCCATTTTTTTTGTGGCCATATCAATTTTCCACAACCAGCAATTATTAGAAAGGCATCAAAATCAATATTACGTAAACGCATTGTTACCTTTGCAAATTAACTACAGTAACTATGCTGCAAATATTGTTGATTGAAGATGAACAACGAATAGCCGAACTTATCAAACGGGGATTGGAAGAACAAGGCTATGCTGTAACGGTTGCCTTTGATGGTTTGACAGGTAAAAAGCTGGCAATTGGAAACCAGTACGATATTATTATTACCGACATTATTTTACCCAGCATAAATGGTATTGACCTCTGCAAACAAATCCGAAATGTTAAACCCGACGTCCCTATTAATGTGGTTTGTTTTTAAGCCAATTCCCCGGACATCAAAGCCTTTTTGACTGCATGGTTTGTTGAAAACTTACTATCACAAACTTTAATTGTACACATGATACATATCAGAAAAATTCCTTTTATACAAAGTTGGGCAACAGCACCATTGGCAGCACTTACATTAGCCATCATGCTAATAGCCATTGCTATTCCGTTTTCTCTTTTGGCACCATCCTTTAAAAAGGTGGCTTTGCCAATAAGTTTTTTTCCATTTCTATTGGCAATATTGGTTACCTATTGTGTGCTTACCCAGTTAGTAAAAATATGATTTATTAAAAAATTAAATGAATGGTTATAAGCCATTTTAAAAAGACAAGCAAAAAATTACAATGAAAAAATTTTTAGTAACAGCAATTGTTTTGGTAGCTTCTAAACAAATTGTTCTTGCACAAAACACTGAAGACACAACAAGTAAAACTAAATGGACAAATCATTTTCAAATGACTGTAATTGCACAAAAGCATTCGGGTTTTAAGTCATTGTATAGTGGCAATAACAGCTTAGCTGATACGGTAGAACCAACAGCAACAAGTATAACGACCACCTTATTTCTTGGTAGAAAATTATGGCAGGGTGCAGCCTTTTATTTTAATCCGGAAGTTTCAGGTGGCAATGGGTTAAGTTTTGCAGAAGGAGTAGCGGGTGCATTAAATGGCGAAACTTACCGTGTTGGTGCTGTAGCACCACGCGTGTTTATTGCACGGGCATATTTGCAACAACATATTCCTATAGGAAATAGCACTTATGAATATGCAGCCGATGATGTAAACCAGGTGGCAGGTAAAATACCTACCAGCAGAATAACAATAAGTGCAGGTAAATTTGCTATAAGCGATTTTTACGATAAAAATACTTATAGCAAAGACCCTCGTTCACAATTTTTAAACTGGTCATTATGGTCAAATGGTGCCTGGGATTATCCTGCCAATACAAGAGGTTATACCCTGGGCCTGGTAGCAGAATTAATTAAACCGAAATGGGCCATACGTTTGTCAAGCGTGGAAGTACCCCGAATTGCCAACTTTAATTTAATGGAATACAATATTTTAAAAGCACATTCAGAAACATTTGAGTTTGAACATACATGTTTCATTCATAAACGTTCAGGTAATTTTCGTTTTACCGTTAGCAATACCTATTCAAAAGCCCCCTCTTATGCCGATGGAATAAAAGCAATTGCAAACGGAGATGCCACCTTACTTAGTGTAATTCAAGGTAAAACAGAGCATACAAGTTATGGGGGTAAAAAATTTGGTTTGGGTTTAAATTTTGAACAAGCACTAACCGATGAAATAGGTGTTTTCAGCAGGCTAGGCTGGAATGACGGAAAGTATGCTACCTGGTCATTTACAGAGATAGATAGAACCTTGAGTGTTGGGTTATCTGTAAAGGGCACAAAATGGAAAAGAGTAAATGATGTGTTTGGAATTGCAACTGTTGTAAATGGAATTTCTAAAGACCATCAAAATTTTCTAAAAGCCGGTGGATATGGTTTTATTATTGGAGATGGCGCTTTAAATTATGGGCATGAAAAAATAATTGAAACCTATTACAATATGCATTTGTCAAAATATTTTTGGCTTACAGCCGATTATCAGTTTGTAAAAAATCCGGCTTACAATAAAGACAGAGGCCCGGTTCATGTGTTTGGCATAAGAGGGCATATTCAAATATAAAAAAACAGGTAATCGTAAAATTTCCCGACGATATACCCACCACCGGGTAACATTCGATGAACACAACCACGGGTTGTTTGTAGTTCGAAATACCGAAAATAATATAGCTAAATTTGCAACCAAAGCTGCCGGCTTTGGTTATACAATAACATCGTTAATAAATAAAGTTTAAAATCTTATTCAGCATTCTAGAAAGATCATAATATGAACGAACATATAGAGAAAATTAAAAAGGCAACCGGGCCGTTAAGACAGCAAATTATTAATCATAAAGTATATTCTGCCATTAATGATATTGAGGACCTGAAAGTTTTTATGCAATATCACATTTTTGCGGTGTGGGATTTTATGTCGTTGTTAAAATCCCTGCAAAACAATCTCACCTGCACTTCGGTTCCCTGGTTTCCAAAAGGTTCAGCAGACACAAGACATCTGATTAATGAAATAGTTGTGGGAGAAGAATCTGACCTTGATAGTTTTGGCAACAGAAAAAGTCACTTTGAATTATATCTGGATGCGATGCATCAATGTGGGGCCGACACCTCACAAATTGAAACATTCATAGCAACATTAAAAAAGACAGGAAACTTTAATTCAGCGTTTATTGCTTCCGGGGTACCAAATGAAGCTCGGAATTTTGTTGACTTTACATTTAAAATCATTGGAAGCAATAAAGATTATTTACAATCAGCAATTTTCACTTTTGGACGTGAAGACCTAATCCCGGGAATGTTTCATTCAATAGTAAACGACATACATAAAAATTTTCCCAGCAGCATTTCAATTTTCAAGTATTATCTCGAAAGACATATAGAAGTGGACGGAGATCATCATAGCCATCTTGCATTACAAATGACATCTAATCTTTGCAGTAAAGACGGGCAATTTTGGAAAGAAGCCGAACAAGCTACCATTGAATCTTTACAAATGCGTATCGACTTATGGGACGGAGTGTACAGACAATTAAAAAATAGAAAGAGTACTATTAAACATTTATCCAATTAGAAGAATGTCAAAAAAAGACTCAATATAAACGATGTCGACTTGGTATTCTTGAGTCGTGGTCAATGCCCTCACTATAATCATTAAGTTAAGGGTTTAATGTTTACTTGCCTGGCAAAGCAAGTTTTATTT
>NZ_JACMOO010000123.1 GCF_014377975.1 Ferruginibacter sp. | reverse complement strand
AACTTTTTTAATGCTGCCAATGCACTGGCCAATGATACCTGCTGCTCTAAAATAATGTGTATCAGTGTTTCAAATGTGGCAGCCCTTGTCCACAGCGGAGGATAGCCATACTGGCGAATAACCAGTTGCAGATCGGGATCGTTTAATGCAACCCTATCACAGAGAGAGATAAAAGTTTTATCAGTAAAAAACTGCATCGTACACAGCCTGAAAATGGCGAATCTTTTTAAATTTGTGCTTTAAATTTTTCAATGGCTTTTTTAGTAAAAGCACTCAACACCAGCTTGCCGCTGATAGCCGCATTTTCTCTCAGCAGTTCATCCCAATGGGCTGTACCGTGCCATAACATTTTTTTTATTTCTGCCATTGCTTCAGGGTTGCTGTGGGCTAAATGATTGGCCAAACGAAAGATTGATTCATCCATATTTTCCACTGTTTCGTGTACTTCTGCATACATTCCCTTTCTTTTTGCCCACTCACTGTTGCGCCACATGGTGGCATCTATTGCCAGTGCGCTAAATGCTGCAATGCCAATTTTACGTTCCACTGCGGGCCCTATTACAAAAGGGCCAATGCCCATTTCCAGTTCACTTAGTTTTATTTCGGCGGTGTTTAATGCAATGGCATAATCTACTGCTGCAGCAAGGCCTACACCTCCTCCTACACATCTGCCCTTTATCCGGCCAATTATAAATTTGGGGCATTTGCGTATCGCGTTGATTACATTGGCAAAGCCATTGAAAAAATGGGCTCCGTCTGCTTCATCTTTTATAGAGGCCAGTTCATCAAAACTTGCCCCTGCGCAAAAAGATTTATCTCCCCCACTTTTTAAAACAATCACTTTTGTTTCTTGGTGTGTTCCGGCAAAATGAATTTCTTTCGCCAGCTCTGCTAAAATTTTATTAGGCAGCGAATTGGCTTTAGGATGAAAAAATTCAATGGTGGTTGTGCCTTGGTGGGTTTCTGTTTTTACGTACCCGTCTTTTACTTCCTGTAACATGGATTGTAGTTTATAAATGATTGATTGTTTATCTCTGCAAGTTATTCCTTCGCATCTTCCGGGATTTTGTATCCCCCTTTCAATAACCAACTACAATTCAAATACGAAATATCCATGTAAACCCTGATGATAAAATAACATCCCTGTAAAATTTGGCCGGTTCCGGTATAATGATATTTCATTTACTAACACATGATCCTTAATTTAAATCTTCGTTGATGAAGATTGTCTTTTAAAATATTTTTCTACGTCAACCCAAACTGTTTTAAATGATGGGTTACATGTTTGTAGTGCAATAGCACCCATTCTTCAAAATTAAGATCGCCAAAAACCGGGTGCATTACTATTAGCCCGGCATTGCTATTATATTGATCGTTAAATATCGTTATCTCACCGTCCAGTTCTTTTAACGAATCTACCATGTTACCAAACCTCACCGGAAAAGGTTTATCAGGCAATATCGGCGCTTTGGTGTTTTCCCTGAATTCTTTGTCACTGTATAAAAATTGTTTTAAGCGGGGCAAATTTTCCTGGGTGGTTACAAGGGTATATTTTATTTTGCTGGTAGATATTTTGAAAAAATCTGCGAGGTGTTCTACCATTTGCTGCCCATTCATTTTGCCCCATTTACCGGTTGCATCAGCCGGTAAATTATTTAAGAGAGGTATCGCTTTCTCCATAATAAAATTAAGTTTCTGCTGATCCATACAATCCTATTTACCCTACAAGATAAAACAAAAAAGCAAGCCTTTAAAGCTTGCTTTTTATAATTATTATTAAAATAAATTTTCCTTGTAAAGTTGATTACCCGTTTATCCGGGGTTCAATTTCATTGCATAATCTATCAAAAATATTTTCTACCCCACCTTCCCCTTTTACCAATACTACTTTATCAAATCTTTTATAATAATCGGCTACTGCAGCTGTTTTGCTATTGTATTCCGCAATTCTTGCCCTGATTACAGCTTCGTTATTGTCATCGCTTCTTCCACTCGTTTCCCCTCTTTTAACCAGTCTTTTAACTAGCTCTTCTTCACTTACTTCCAGTGCAAGCATTACTGCAATCCCATTTTTTTTCAGGTCCAGCAATTTGTCCAATGCTTCTGCCTGTTTATCCGTGCGGGGAAAACCATCAAATAAAAAACCTTTCGCCTGTGGATTGTTATCCAGTGCCGAACTAATCATTCCAATCACCACTTCATCCGGAACCAGTTGCCCCTTATCCATGATTTTTTTTGCTTCCATACCCAATGCGGTTTGCTGGGAAATTTCACCGCGAAGTAAATCGCCTGTGCTAAGATGTTTTAAACCATACCTGGCAATTAGCTTTTCACTTTGTGTACCTTTTCCGCTGCCGGGTGGACCAAATAGTATTAAATTGAACATATGTATTTAAGAGACTTGCGTGAATGACAAATATAATATAGGATGTTTAAAATCCGTTTAACATTTTCAATTAAGTATTGAAAACCGTCAACTATTTTACAAATCCCGTGATTAATTTTTAATAATCCCGACAAGATTTCTACTGATTAAACAATACTTATAATAATTCTTTTACCACATTATAAATTACTTGTGGTTTACCTAAGGTATAGTAATGCAATACAGGAACACCGAATTCTTTTAGCTCTTTCGATTGCTGAATCAGCCATTCTGTACCTATCTGCTCCACGTCTTCGTCTGTTTTTGCAGCGGTAATTGCATTCGACAAATTGGTGGGTATATCTACATGAAATATTTTAGGTAAAATAGTCAGTTGCTTTTTATTGGTGATAGGTTTAAGACCGGGAATAATCGGCACGTTAATACCCATATCCCTGCAGTTTTGTACAAAGTCAAAAAATTTCTGATTGTTGAAAAACATTTGTGTCATAATATAATCAGCACCTGCATCTACTTTTTCTTTTAAATGCAACATATCTGTTTCTAAATTCGGGGCTTCAAAATGCTTCTCAGGATAACCTGCGGTGCCAATACAAAAGTCAGGTTTGCCGCCATTTTTTATGTCTTCTTCCTGGTAAATACCATTCTTTAAATTTACCACCTGTTTTAAAAGTTCCACAGCATATGCATTGCCATTGGGCTCCGGTTCAAAATTAGCTTCGTTTTTAGCAGCATCTCCTCTTAATACCAGCACATTATCAATCCCTAAAAAATTAAGGTCAATCAGGGCGTCTTCGGTATCTCTTTTAGTAAACCCGCCGCAAATTAAATGGGGCACGGTATCAATATTGTAATGATTTTTTAATGCCGCACAAATAGCCACAGTGCCGGGCCTTTTACGCACTTCTACCTTCTCAAATGTAGCATCTGCCTTTTTTTTAAACATGGTTTCACTACGATGATAGGTTACATTTATAAAAGAGGGCTTAAACTCCATCAAAGGATCCAAATGGTTATAGATGGACTGGATGGTTTTACCCTTCAGCGGCGGTAAAATTTCAAAGGATACAAGCGTTTTATTTGCCTGTAAAATATGTTCTGTAATTTTCATGATCGTAAAATATCTGCAAACATAGTTAAGTAGCAATAAAGCACAAACTGCTGTTAAATAAAAATCACCCGCAACCCTTATTTTGGTTTACATTATTTTTGTGGCAAAACATACTATTTTGAGCCTGACTATTTATACAAAAAACCTGGTAAAGATTTATGGCAGCCGTACAGTAGTTGACAATGTTTCCTTTACGGTTCAACAGGGTGAAATTGTGGGTTTGCTTGGCCCAAACGGGGCTGGTAAAACCACTTCTTTTTACCAGGTGGTTGGTTTAATAAAGCCAGACGAAGGTGAAGTATTTTTAAACGATGTTAACATCACCAAACTGCCGATGTATAAAAGGGCAAAAATGGGCATCGGTTACCTACCGCAGGAAGCCAGTATTTTTAGAAAACTGAGTGTGGAAGATAATCTTAAAGCTGTGCTGGAAATGACAACCCTTAACAAAGCAGAACAGAGGAACAAACTGGAATCATTACTGGATGAATTTCGGTTGCAACTGGTAAGAAAAAATAATGGTGATACGCTGAGTGGCGGTGAAAGAAGAAGAACAGAAATAGCAAGGGCACTGGCTGTTGACCCTAAATTTATTTTATTGGATGAACCTTTTGCTGGTGTTGACCCTATTGCGGTGGAAGATATACAGGCGATTGTTGCCCGTTTAAAATTCAGGAATATTGGTATTTTAATTACAGACCATAATGTAAATGAAACGCTGTCTATTTGCGACAGGGCCTACCTGTTAATTGATGGAAAAATATTTAAACATGGTACTGCAGAAGAGCTGGCCGGAGATGAACAGGTGAGAAGATTATACCTGGGTAAAAACTTTGAATTAAAAAGAAAAGATTATTTGCATGAAGATGCAAAGAATGAAAATACAATGGATGCGATTCCCGATATTCCTGAAGCGATGGACGGGGACGGGCTATAATTTTTTCACCGCTTTATTACTTTTTTATTAAGTAGATATTGGAGATGGTTCATCCTTTACAGATGAGTCGTTCAATGCGCACAAAAATATCATGAGCGCTTTTGTGCTTCACGTTACTTTCGAGCCATTTTGGGCTTTTCGTATTAATGTCTTTCATAAGTCGTGTAAGTTTTTTATCTTGCTGCTAATGAAGCTTCTTTCCCCAACGATTTCAAGGCTTGCACGTATGCGTTTTTGGCGTATAAAAAACTGGAGTAATCATCCGGTAGCCAGTCAACGGGAAGTATTACAGGAACTGGTAACTGCTGCACAATACACAGAGTTTGGAAAAAAATACCATTTCTCCCGGTTGTTTACAATAAAGGATTTTAAGAGAAATATTCCTATACAGGAGTACGAAGACATAAAGCCATACATAGAACGGATGATGAATGGCGAAGAAAATATTTTGTGGAATACACCAGTTAACTGGTTTGCAAAAAGCAGTGGTACCACATCGGCCAAAAGTAAGTTCATCCCCATCAGCGAAGAGAGTTTAAAGGACAATCATTTTAAGGGTTCCAAAGATGTGTTGACAACCTATTACGAGAATTTTCCTTCCAGCGACCTGCTTACAGGCAAAGCGCTTGTTATCGGGGGTTCTCACCAGTTAAGTAAAATTGATGACGATATCCAATTTGGAGATTTGAGTGCGATACTGATGCAGAACTCGCCCTTTTGGGGTCAGTGGCTGCGTACGCCTGAATTAAGTATTGCACTGTTAGACGAATGGGAAAACAAAATTGAAAAGCTGGCGCAAAAAACCGCCGAAGAAAATGTAACGTCTATCGCAGGTGTACCTACCTGGACATTGTTATTATTAAAACGCATTCTGGAAATTAAAGGAAAGGAAACGATCAAAGAAGTTTGGCCCAACCTGGAACTGTATATAAATGGAGGCGTTTCGTTTGTGCCCTACCGGGAACAGTTTGAAAAAATTATTGGCGGCAAAGTAAACTACCTGGAAATATACAATGCCAGTGAAGGTTTTTTTGCAGGCCAGCAAAAGCCCGATGAGGATGGCATGTTGTTATTTACAGAGCATGGTATATTTTATGAGTTTATGCCGGTGGAAGAATATGGTAAGCCGAACCCACAAACCATCGGATTAAAAAATGTTATAACCGGAAAAAATTATGCATTGGTAATTAGTACCACGGGTGGTTTATGGCGATATTTAATTGGCGATACTATCCAGTTTACTTCTATCAATCCTTATAAAATAAAAGTAACCGGCAGGCTAAAGCATTACATGAATGCTTTTGGGGAAGAAGTGATTGTAGATAACAGCGATAAGGCCATTGCAATTGCGGCAGAAAAAACCAATAGTGTTGTAAATGATTATACCGCTGCTCCCGTATATTTTTGTGCCAACAACAACGGTGCACATGAGTGGCTGGTTGAGTTTGATAAAGAACCAACCAACCTGCACCAGTTTACCGTTGAACTGGACATGGCTTTAAAAAACAGCAATAGTGATTATGAAGCCAAGCGGCATAAAGATATTGCGCTTCGCCTACCCATTGTACATGCATTACGCAAAGGAATATTTACGCAGTGGTTACGCAGTAAAGGCAAGCTGGGCGGGCAACATAAAATACCACGGTTAAGCAACGAGCGGGTTATGCTGGAAGAGATTTTGCTGTTGAGGTGAAAATCTCCTCTTATTACAATTATTCTTCACTCGCCACAATTAAAAACCAGAGCCGGACTTTCACTGATGGTTAGTAAGAAAACACTGTTGCAAAAAATGGAACTATTTTAAATTAAGATTTGGCAAAATCTTTCTTCACATAGGGATTAAAATCTTCAATCGGTCTTGTCAAAAAATAACCTTTTATCAAATCCAATTTTAAAACACAAATCTCAATATGTAACCTGTCAGTAAAATTTGAGTGGGGATAAATTTTATTCCCTCCACAAAAGCACATCTTATCGTATCGTAAGACTGAATGGCTCTAAAAGGTTTAAGCAGTTTCCAAGTTCAATGATTGATCCAATAACAAAAGGGGTTGCAATTCGAACTTTATTTTTTTGTTTATTATTTGCACTATCAATTGCATACTCTAACGCACGGGCGGGGTTTTGTTCCCAAAAATATACACCTGGCCCTAACCAATTCCACTCATTAGTGCTTGCTGTCAATTGATTTCCGTTCAAAATTCTTAACCCTAGTTCTCTGTCACAACTATGGAAGTCGGTTATTTATAAGGGTTGATGATTAGCCACTGTTATTTATTATTACCTCTTGGTAGATGAATTATGGGAAGCCGGCTCTTTTTTATCTTTTATTATTCCTGCATCTACAAGAAATTACCTCGCAGATTCTTTGGTTTTTAGGGCTTCCTGGGTAACGGATCTGGTAGTCTCAATTTGTGTGTTAATAGCAATCTGCGTCATGGAGAATATTTTAAGAGATGGTGGTGATCAGTCGTTAATATACATTTATATATCCCGATGTGGAACATTTGTACAAATGTGTAAAAATGTGGATTTTATGATGATATCTGATAACTGGATAACCGGTAATTCTAAGTCGGGTCTTTTAAAGCTATTAGAATTTAGACTGCGAACCTTACTCCTCCCTCCTTCTCACAATTAAAAACCAATCATTTTCCAACGGTAAATAACCGTACTCGTAACAAAAAAAATAGGTGTTACCTTTTTT
>NZ_JACMOO010000122.1 GCF_014377975.1 Ferruginibacter sp. | reverse complement strand
TGTTTATGAATGAAGAAAATGGCGGACGTGGTGGTGAAAAATACCTGGAACTGGCAGAAAAAAATAAGGAGACACATTTGTTTGCCCTGGAAAGTGATGAGGGCGGATTTACTCCCAGAGGCTTTGGACTGGAAATGAATGAGCCACAACTTAGCAAAGTTTTACATTGGAAAAAACTATTTTACCCCTATGGCGTATATGATTTATCTGCAGGCGGAAGTGGTTCGGATGTTGGCCCATTAAAAAAGATTGGCGCAGCTCTTGCTGGATTAAACCCTGATAGTCAGCGCTATTTTGATGTACATCATGCAAGTACGGATGTTTTTGAAAATGTAAGTAAAAGAGAACTGCATCTTGGGGCACTTAATATGGCTGCATTGGTTTATTTGATTGATAAATATGGATTATAATACCTGATAAAAATAAAATTATGGACAATAGCAGTTCGGTACAATTACAACCTAAAAAAGCAGGCGCTTTTGCGAAATTTATGCGATGGGTTATGTTTATAACTATAGTAATACTAGCATTTATTTTTTGGTGGAAATATTATTATGTTTTTGGCGAAGGCGTAAAGTCAGGAGAATTAAATTATGCGGTTAAAAAAGGAAATATTTTTAAAACCTACGAAGGAAAGCTTATACAATCGGGGTTTCGTGCCCAGGGGGTTGCCGGTGTTCAATCGTATGAGTTTGAATTTTCTGTTACCAATGACAGTATTGCCAACGTGTTAATGAACAACAGCGGCAGTTATTTTGACCTGCATTATAAAGAGTATAAAGGCACGGTTCCGTGGAGGGGGTTCAGCCCTTTTATTGTAGATAAAATTATTACAATGAGAGCAATGGCACGATAGTAAAAATTATACGGCAAGCAGTAAAAATATAACCGGCTTTTTGTGAAAGTCGGTTTTTTCTTTTTGCCAGTCTGCTATCGTTTTTGTTTTCACAAATTCATGTAGTCCGGTTAGTTCAGCAGCAATGCACAGTCTTGTTGCTGGCTTGCAGGTTTTTAGTAAAGTTTCTATTAGTTGGTTATTACGGTAAGGCGTTTCAATAAAAATAATTGTACTGAGTTTTTTTTGAGACAGAAGTTCAAGTTCCTTTATAGCTTTAATCCTTTCGCCATTATCAATAGGCAGGTAACCAACAAATTCAAACTGCTGCCCGTTCATCCCGCTTGCCATCAATGCCAGCAGTATCGAACTTGGCCCAACCAGTGGTTTTACCGTAACATTTAATTGCTGTGCCAGTTCAACTAAAATTTGCCCTGGGTCTGCAATACCCGGGCATCCCGCCTCACTGATGATGGCAATATTTTTTTGTTCCTTTATCTTTTGCCTGAAACTGTTTTTTTGTTCTTCTTCTGCTTTGTGAATGGTAAACCATTCATAATCATCAATTATAATTTCTTTGCAAATACTTTTTAAAAAGCGCCGGGAGGTACGTTCATTTTCTGCAAAAATTACCTGACAGTTTTTTATAGCATCTATAATGTAAAGTGGTATGGTATTTAGTGCCAATTCATCCAATACACAGGGAATTAAATATAATGTTGAACTCATAACAGGTTGGACTTTACTTTATAAAAACTAATAGTGGCGGCAATAACGGCATAGCTCGGTGCCAGTATCCAGCCAACAATAATAATGGTATGCATCAGGTAAAAAACAATTCCATTTCCAAGGGCAAGCCCTTTGTGCCTGCCAATAAAATCAATGCTTTGCGAGGTGGATAATTTGTTTCTTTCACAACTGTAATCAAGCATGGCAAAACCAAGATAGTAGCATTCAATTATCAGTGCTATCAAAGGAGTAAACCACCCAATTAATGGAATGAAGGATAATATCAGAATGGATAAAGTATACACCGTTTGCCACAGCGCATTTCGCATGGCCAGTTTTATACCCCTGACCATGTCTTTTAATAATTGCGGAAAGCTGAACGGCAAATCTCTTTCTTCCATGATGGCTTCTGTTTTTTCGCTCAGGTAAGCAAATAGCGGGGAACCAATAATTAAAAAAAGGTACTTAAATAACGAAAAATAAAACAACAGTAGTACCAGTTGCAAAATAACCTGTCCAAAAATAAACAGAAATTTCAGCCAGCTGCCTTCCATGGTGTACATCCATTTTTTTAACCCGGTGATAGAAAAAAGGGTATCGATGGCTTGCCCGCTGCTGATCCAGAAAAGATAAATACCTGTACAAAAAAGGATGGCATACAAAATACCTGGTATAAATATCCATTTCCATAAGCGGTGCTTTACAATAAAGCGATGGGCTTCCAGATAGGATTGTATGGCAATAATTATATCTTTTAACATGATTGATTTTTCATGGTATATTCAGCTTGCTTGTTTACAGAATGCCGGATTATTTAAATTTGTATTTAAAAGTACCGATAAGTTGAAGAAATTAACCATTGATTTTTATAAACGTAAAAATGTTACACTGATTGCCAGAGAATTGCTCGGCAAAATTATTACCACAAATTTTGAGGACGGTATGACAAGCGCACGAATCGTTGAAACGGAGGCGTATGCCGGGGTAAGAGACAAAGCTTCGCATGCATGGATGGGAAAACGCACTTCACGCAACGAACCAATGTATGCACAGGGCGGCAGAGCCTATGTATATATTTGTTATGGCATTCACCAGATGTTTAATATCGTTACCAACGTTAGCGAAATACCGCATGCAATTTTGATAAGGGCGGCGGAGCCGTTGAAAGGTATAGATATTATGCTGGATAGAACCCGCAAAAAAACAGGCGATAAAACCATTACCAGCGGGCCGGGCAATGTGGCTAAAGCTTTGGGCATATTTAAAATTCATTCTGGCGGCAGCCTGGTGGGGAATACTATTTACATTGCATCAGACGGGTATGTTTTGGAAGAAACACAAATAGGCAGCAGCAAAAGAATTGGAGTAGATTATGCAGGTACCGATGCATTATTACCCTATCGTTTTTACATAAAAGGAAATAAATATGTAAGCGGGAAACCAGTTGTATAGAAATATAAGGTTCTTAAAATCTGGGACAGGGGATACCCTTGTTATTGGAAACGGGCCTTTTAATATAGATCAGCGAAAACTCTGATCCGCCCCTGCTGGCAGTAGCGGCTTTTAGACTGCTGGTATTGATATCGTAACTGGCACCGATACGAAGCCCGTTAATTTCGATACCAATATAGGGTATAAGTGCATCTCCAAAACGATACCAGGAGCCCAGATAAACGCTGGTTGGGTTAACATCGTCGCTGTTTACATTGGCTGATAAAGCACCACCCACAACGGTTTCGGTAGCACTATTCTGCAACTGAAAAATAGCCGAAGTAAATATAGAAAGGTTATCACCTATCGGAAATGAACCACCTCCATGCACCGTCATACGGCTGGAAAGATTCCATGTTTTATCAATAAAACTTAAGCTGGGCTTATTAATATGGTAAAGAGAAGCACCCAAATAATAATTATTGACACCATTGCTTGACCCCGAATATAAAAGACCTGCATTTACATCAAAATAATTCTGATTGCTACCGTTATTTAAAGTTTCGGCAGTAGTACCCGTAAAACCGTTTTGTGTCAATTGATCTTCAAAAGTTAATTTGGTAAAATCCAGTATGGCGCTGGTATACGTGGCCTGAAATCCGGCGCCGATCGTATTATAGCCATCTTCGTCCAATGCTTTATGATAACTCATCGAAAGAGATCCATAATTTAATTTTAATGCAGCGTCAGCGCTTTGATCGCTTAAGCCGGAGAAACCAATTCCAAAAACATCGCCTGCAGGAATTTTGTCTTTTAAGATGCTAAAATCTACAGAAGCACTGGTAGTTACATAAGCCTTTGGTATAGAAGGCCACTGGTCTCTGTGATTGGCAGCTATTCGCCATTGCCCATCAAACTTACCTGTAAAAGCAGGATTTAACGTAAGCGGAGAAGAAAAAAATTGCGAAAAATGCGGATCCTGCGCCTCCACTAAAACAGCAATCAGTAATGTACAGGTTAATAAAACTAATTTTCTCATTTTAAAATTTACTTCAGATTATTAAAGATAAACTTTTGCAGTTAATAGCTGCAAAGGCTCCATAAAAGTTTTACCCTCTAAAAATGAAAACTCTTGAAACCACTTCAACAGATTGAATATTATTTGTTAAGTATGATTGTTAGTTAATTGATACAATGAGTCAGGTAAACAATCAGATTAAAATTGCATTTTTTGTCCAAAGGCCAGATCGCCTGCATCTCCTAATCCGGGTACAATATAACCTTTTGCTGTAATCTCATCATCAATATCCCCACACCAGATTGTTGCTTTAGGCTGTTCTCTTAAAATAAATTCAATCCCTACTGTACAGGCGATAGCACAAACAATATGAATTTCCTTACTAACGCCTTCTTCTTTCAGGTATTGTATAGCTTTTACCAAAGAAGCTCCTGTGGCAATCATCGGGTCACTTATAATCAGTACTTTATCCTCCAGTTCGGGGCAACTCATGTATTCAATATTTATATCAAAACTACCGTCGGCATGGTGCTTACGATAAGCACTGATAAAGGCATTTTCTCCTTTATCAAAATAATTCAGCAGCCCATTGTGCATTCCCAATCCTGCTCTTAAAATGGTTGCAAGCACCGGTTGAGATTGAAGTACTTTACAACTGGCAATACCCAGTGGCGTTGTAATTTCTTTTTCTTCCCAGGCCAGTGTTTTGCTTATTTCATACGCGGCCACTTCCCCTATACGTTCCAGGTTTTTACGAAAGCGCATCCGGTCGTTCTGTACTTCCACATCTCTTAATTCGCTCACCCAATTGCTCAGCAGCGAATGCTGTTTACCAAGGTTAATTACCATGAATATAATTTTGAAACTTTGAATTTGAAATTTGAAATTGCACTTTCAACTAAGGTTGTAAAAATAGGAATTAAAATTTCAAAAAATATGATTTACAGGGCAATTGGTAGCATGAGTGGCAGTTCGCTGGATGGATTAGATATCGTTTTTACAGAACTGACAGAAACGGGTGGCAAATGGAGTTACCAGATTCTGGCTGCAGATTGTTTGGAATACACGGATGACTGGAGAAAAAGGCTGGTAAACGCGGTTGAACTTTCTGCATTAAATTATCAACTGCTTCATGCAGAATATGGGCAATATACAGGCAAGGCAATCAACCGGTTCATTGATACCCATCATTTGCATCACAGGGTAAACTTAATCGCCTCTCACGGGCATACTACCTTTCATTTACCTCATCAAAAAATGACGGCACAACTGGGCGATGGAGCCACTATTGCGGCCGTTACCCAACTGCCGGTAGTAAGCGATTTGCGCAGTATGGACGTGGCTTTTGGCGGACAAGGTGCACCAATAGTACCCATTGGCGAAAAATTATTGCTGGGAGAATATCAATATTTTTTGAATATTGGCGGAATAGCTAATATCTCAATCAACATCAATGGAAATTATACAGCATTTGATGTTTGTGCAGCCAACAGAGTTTTAAATATGCTGGCAGCACAAAAAGGGTTGCCTTACGATGAAGGTGGAAAAATTGCTGCGGCAGGTAACCTGGATGAAGCTTTATTGCAACAATTAAATAGTCTGGATTATTACAGTTTACCTGCACCCAAGTCACTGAGCAATAGTTTTGGAATGATGACAGTTTACGGAATTATTGAAGAGGCCAGGCTTAGTGTTGAAGATGCTTTAAGAACTTATACCGAGCACATTGCCCTTCAAATAAAAGCATCCATCATCCACAATAAAAAAGAAAGTACTAACAAAAAAATGTTGGTTACCGGCGGAGGTGCATTCAATACATTTTTAGTAGAACGGTTAATAGATTTATTAAGTGAGCAGGCAATAACCATTGTTGTGCCCGATGATCAGTTGGTGCAATATAAGGAGGCATTGATTATGGCATTGATGGGCATTTTAAGATGGAGGGAGGAAGTGAACGTGCTGTCTTCAGTAACGGGCGCTGCGCAAAACAGTTTTGGTGGTGCATTGTGGCTGGGGAAAGCCTAAGGCAAACGGAGATGTTAGCTTGCAGATGTTAGTTAACAAAAACGTTTGTTGAAATAAGGTCTCCTGTAGTTTTCTACATCATATAGAAAAATGCAATTGCAGATACTGCTGTCAACCAAAACCTTTCATCTGTCAACCACACGGCTTTCGGCTTTAAATAATATTCATTTTATTTGTATAAAATTTTTACATGAAAAAGATAGCAGGCATTGCATTAGTACCCCTTCTTTTATTATTGGCCTGTAACAATAATGGT
>NZ_JACMOO010000121.1 GCF_014377975.1 Ferruginibacter sp. | reverse complement strand
ATGGCAAAAAGACATTAAGTGGCACTAAGTTCTTTTTGAACCACTAAGGCAAAAAGACATTAAGTGGCACTAAGTTCTTTTTGAACCACTAAGGCAGAAAGACAATAAGTGGCACTAAGCTCTTTTTGAACCACTAAGGCAAAAAGACGTTAAGTGGCACTAAGTTCTTTTTGAACCACTAAGGCAAAAAGACATTAAGTGGCACCTACGCTTTTTTGAACCACAAAGGCAGAAAGACAATAAGTGGCACTAAGTTCTTTTTGAACCACAAAGGCAAAAAGACATTAAGTGGCACTAAGCTTATTTTGAACCACTAAAATTTAAAGGCATTAAGTTTAAAGTATCATTCTTTTTATTCCATCTTTCATTAAGGGTACATGAAAATTAATGAGGAAACCTAAACGCTTGCCTGTAAGTTTTAAATAGCTTAATAATTGCGCTTCCCAAACCGGATGATAATTTTCCTGCGCTTTAAATTCTACTATTATTAAATCTTCTACTAACAAATCTAATCGCAAACCTTCATCAATAATCAAGGTTTGATAAATGACCGGCACTTCTTTTTGCTTTTGATAGATTATATTTCTATTTCCCAATTCGTAATAAAAGCACTTTTCATAAACACTTTCCAATAATCCAGGCCCCAGTTCTTTATGAACCCGGATAGCAATATCAACAATCTGTTTTGCTAAATACTCTTCTTTATCAGAAAGCTTTTCAAACATATCTCTTTGTGTTCCTTTATTTAATTTGTATTCCTTGGTGTGTCTTTATGTCTTAGTATTTTAGTGGTTCAAGATCAAGGTAAATAAAACACCTCTTGCAAACGAACAATCACCTGCGATTTTTTGCTAAATACCCTTCTTTATCAGAAAGCTTTACAAACATATTTCTTTGTGTATCTTTCTGTCTTAGTGTCTTCGTGGTTCAAGATCAAGGTAAATAAAACACCTCTTGTAAACGAACACTCACCGGCGAATTGTCTTTATTTGTTTCCATCATGTCTTTCATATAAGCCCACCATTTTTTCATCACGGGTTCATTGGGTAAGGCCTCCAGTTTGGTTTTATCTTCAATGGTAAGATAGCCAATCAATGCATTTGTTTCTTCATCCAAAAAAATTGAATAGTCTTTTATACCCGCTTTTTTTAGCAATGCTTTCAGCTCCGGCCACAAGGCTTCATGTCGCTTTTTATATTCCGCTTCGCAACCTTCCAAGAGTTGCATTTTGAATGCCACACGTTGCATAGATAAAATTATTTTTTACTTTTTTTTGAACCACTAAGCCACAAAGAAACGAAGGAACACAAAGTTTTTTAATCAGTAAAAAACACAAAGCTTAGTTTATCTTACTGCCTTCCTGCCTTTGTGGTTCCAGAAAGACTATCTCAAAAATCCAGCAGCTACACCCCCATCTACATTCAATGCATTGCCGGTTGATTTATTCAACAGTCCGCCTACAAATGCAAAACAGGCATTGGCAATGTCATCCGGTAAAATGGTTTCGTTTAGCAGTGTGCGTTTAGCATAGTAAGCCGGTAATTCTGCCACGGTAACACCATAGGCTTTTGCACGGCCTTCTGCCCATCCACCGGCCCAGATATTACTCTCTGCAATAACCGCATCTGGATTTACTGTATTCACTCTAATTTTATCTCCACCCAGCTCTGCAGCCAACAATCTTGTAAGATGTGCCTGCGCTGCTTTTGCAGAACCGTAACCCGCATTGTTAGGCCCGGCCACTACAGCATTTTTTGACACAATATTTACGATATCTCCGCCAGTGCCTTGTTTGCGCATCATTGATACAGCCGCTTTGGATACCAAAAATTCACCCTTCACCAAAATATCATACAGCCTGTCCCAGTCTTCAATACTGTGATCGGTAATGGATTTGGAGATGCTGATGCCCGCATTGTTTACAATAATATCTACGCCTCCAAATGCAAGTGCGGTGACTGCAAATGCTTTTTCAATCGTGTGATTATCGGTTACATCCAGCAAGGTAGAAGCTGCTGTATCTCTGCCAAATAATTGTTTAAATTCTTCCATGGCGATTTGCAAACGCTCTTCGTTGATGTCGTTGATAATTACACAGGCGCCTTCGGCTGCAAATTTTTTAGCGATGGCTTTTCCAATACCACCGGCACTTCCAGTTACCAAAGCAATTCGGCCTGTGAGTGCTTTTGGTTTGGGCATGCGCTGCAGTTTGGCTTCTTCCAGCAACCAGTATTCTATATTGAATGCTTCCTGTCTTGGCAGCGATGTGTACTCACTAACGGCCTCGGCACCACGCATTACGTTGATGGCATTGATGTAAAATTCAGATGCTACCCTGGTGGTTTGTTTGTCTTTTGCGAAACTAAACATGCCCACGCCGGGATATAAAATAATTACCGGGTTGGCATCCCTCACTGCAGGACTATTGGGATGTTTGCAGGTGTTGTAATAATCTACATACATCTTTCTATAGGCTTCAAACAACGGTGCAATTTTTTCTTTGATGGCTACAGTATCGTTCACATTTTCACCGGTTGATAAATTTAACACCAGCGGTGAAATTTTTGTTCTTAAAAAATGATCGGGGCAACTGGTACCCAATGGCGCTAACCGGTCCAGATCGTTGGAGTTGATAAATTGCAATACCCGGTCATCATCTGTAAAATGACCAATCATTTTTGTTTTTGAAGAACAGAATCCTCTTAAGATGGGTGCCAGGGCAGCAGCCTTTTCGAGCCTTTGTTCTTTTGGCAGAGACTCAATTTTTTGCCCGCCGAAGATGGGCCCTTTTTTACTGTAATTGTCTTCCAGGTATTGGGCGCATTTTTCAATCACTTCCAGCGTATTCATGTAACTTTCATACGCTGTATCGCCCCAGGTAAATAAACCATGAGAGCCAAGCATAATGCCGCGGATACCGGGATTTTCATCCAGACATTCTTTTAATAACAAACCCAGATCAAAGCCTGGCTTTTGCCATTTCACCCAACCTATTTTTCCGCCGAATAATTCCTGCGTAATTTTCTTACCGTCTTTGGCTGCGGCAATCGCAATGGCTGCGTCGGGGTGCAAATGATCTATGTGTTTGAATGGTAGAAATCCATGCAGTGCCGTATCAATAGACGGTGCCTTAGATGCCAAATCATAAATACAATGATTGAACAATTCCACCATCTCATCTTCATGCTCAATACCCCGATAGATATTTTTTAAATTAAGTAATCTGTCCATGTGTAAAGCCGCAAGGCCATTGCGTTTCATGGTACCCAGGTCGCCGCCGCTACCCTTTACCCACATTACTTCGGTATCCTTTCCTGTCAGGGGGTCTTTAGCGATTGCTTTGCAGGAAGTGTTGCCGCCACCATAATTGGTGAGGCGTAAATCGGCGCCCAATAAATTAGAACGATATACCAGTAAGGCTACTTCATCACCGGCCAGTTCAGCCGCTTTGGCATCATCCCACAGGTAGCTTACATGTTTAAATTGTGTTGTTGCAGAAGTCGACATAATGCCTGTTTTAAATAATTTAATAAAATTTATTTGAGTGAGTTACCATATCCTACCAGCAATACCGATAGTATAATGGTTATTATTCCTATAACAATCGTTGTGCTTGTTTTTTTATTAACGCCTTTCCACTCTTTTAATACCAGCCCCCACATGTTTGCGGTGAGTATAATAAATGCCATGTGCAATATCCACGAGCTGGGGCCGTTGCCCAGTTTACTTTCGCCCATACCATAGAAAAAAAACTGCAAAAACCAGGTAGTACCGGCCAATGCGCAAAAAATATAGTTCGACAACAAGGGTGTTTTTTTATTACTATAGTCACCAAAAGTTTTATTACGGGCATTTAAAATCATACACCAGATAAAGTTGGTGGTCAATCCGCCCCATAGCACTACTACATAGGTTACATTATTCTGGTATAAAAAATTTCCCTGTGCCGGATGGGCTGCTTTCCATATTTCATTGGCCAAACCAGCCATGGGTTTTCCTGCCTCCAAACCAAAATTAAAACAGGCGCTCAACACACCCGATACAATAGAAACGAACATCCCCAGTGCAAACTTATATTCTGTCTTTACGGTGGTGCCATGCGGATCAGTTGCAGCATTACTCAATTGTCTTTCTTTCATTACGCCTGCCTTGCCGCAAATGACAATGCCCAATATACTCAACGCAAGCCCGGCCAGCACGGTGAGTCCCCAAGGGGAACCTATCAGCATTGAGAAGGTATCTTTTCCTTCTTTTGGAAAAAAATTATAGTAGATGGATGGTATTACGGCGCCAAATACCATACACAATCCGAGAATGATACTACTGCCCAGCGCAACACCAAGATAACGTACTCCAAGGCCATACGTTAATCCACCAATACCCCACAACACACCAAACAAATAAGTAATGCCAAGTGTAGATGGATTTGCCTGCCGGATAATATCTGCAAAACCAGGAATGGTTAAATAAGCTGCCAGCGGTGGTACAATCAACCACGAGAAAATACCTCCCACTATCCAGAAGCTTTCCCAACTCCATCCTTTAACTTTCTTATATGGCATGTAAAAACTACCGGAAGCAAACCCGCCGATGAAGTGAAAAATAACCCCGAGGATAACCTGCATGTAAAATGAGTTTTGATTTGGCTATGAACAATCTTTGTAAAAATAAGGGAACATCTTATGGGAACTGTCATGTACTGTCATGAAAGCCAGATTATTTTTTGCAGTGATATTTAAATGCAGTTACGTAGCCAGATCTGGTATTAATTTTCAGGAATATATTATAATGCCCCGATACCTGTACGCCATCAGGGATACCACTTTACAGAAAACAACCGCCACAGATTTGCGTGGCATACGTACTCCCCCAATTATGCGGCCTGCATGTGAAGAGGGTGTTTTCATGACGCAGATAAATATTTCTTTTGTTTTTTAAAGCCGGGATCACTACTTTATTTTGGCGGATACCTTACACAAGAGTATCACTTTGTAGATTACAAGCCGGATTTGCGTGGCGCAGGTAAGCCCAAAAAATCTGCGGCCTGTATTTGAAAGGATCGTTGCCATGGAGCAGATGTATGTTTCATTTCTGCCGAATACTACGGCATAAAACACTTGTGCATAGTATGTGTCACACGGCGTTGGCATGGCTTGATTTATTTAATATGCTACCGAATGTTTCAAAAAATCTTATCGCGGTACATAAGCATTTGTTGAGAATCTTTCAGCTTCAAACTCGTAAAAATTCTTATAGTAATGGTCGCCAGGTTGCACACCATATATGGCATAATAAGGTAAAAAAAAGTAAGGAATATCGGCATAGACATATTTGGAAAACATGTTTTGTATGGTCGATGATTTTATATTTTTAGATAATGGCTTAACCCAGGTATTAAAAACCTGGTATTGATTATATTGAAATCTGTGTATTAACTCATGTGAAAGTATCCACTCTTTTGTCAAGTTGCTCTGTGGACCATATGTATAAACAATGGCTCTTCCAAAAGTTGCTCCCGGAGTATTTGTTACCCCTGAGGGAAGATTTAAAAGATCATAATTCTAAAATATAATCTCTCCCGTTTTAAGGCTGGTGCCGGCATCGAATGTTCCGTAATGTGTTGCAATAATTGTTGATAACATTGCATAAGGTAACAACCTGGCTTTAATTTGTTTTGATTCCATAGAATAGTCAAATCTTAACAAGCCAAAATCAATAGTCCAATTTTGCAAAAATGGTAAGCATGCTGATGCATTTTCTATAATTGAGTAACCTGTAGCATAAAGAAACTTGGCTGGCCATGCATATAATACTTCCTGTTTTATATTTATAAGATGAGAGACTTTCTTACCTGAATAGTCAATTAAGCCACCAATACTTCCCTGCCAAAGGCCTCTTGCAAAAGCCCTTTTCCAGTTTACCGATTTTGGTTTATTGATAATAGATCCTATACCGGCAGTAATGCCACCAAAAGCAACATTTTATACAAAAACTGTTCTTTCTTGGTGCTGCGCAGATGAGTTTAAACAAAAAAGTAATAATAAAACAGTGATGACCCTGCTAATTGATAATACCTGAAGTAGTAAACTATATTTATTAATCATATTTTTATTTAAAAAGCCAGCTGGTATTGTTACCTGGTGGGCTTTTGATGTCGGGAAGGTAGATGTTTTACATTACGTAACAATCACTATTAGCCGGGTTCTTTAAAGTCTTCACCCCTACGCGAGACGATTCGGGGTGAAGGCTTTGCCTACGAATTACGCAAAATAATCAACAGCTAGTTTCCGGATCTAAAACAAATGCTGCCAATAATGGTATTTTAACCTCAACTATAAAAGTCTAAAAACAACTGGTCTGAACCCAGTCAAAAAATTGTAATTCTTGGCTTTTTTACCAAAGCAATTTTATCCTTTACCCACTTCAGCATACTTTCAATAACTATGCATTTGTAGGTTATACGTCACTTTTAAATTGAAAATTTAGTTCGATTTTATGTTTAATAAATATAAAAGGCTACCAATTTGAAATCAGGCAATTTGGCCGCCGGGTGAAAGGCTAACGTTATTGATTGGAATAATGTTTATATGGAAAATTACTAAAAATAATGATGAATTGCTTTACAATATTGTAATTCTTATTCTGAGCATTTAATTGTTTTATTGCACAATCTCAAACAACAGAATTCAGGATAAAAAGGATTGCTTCTCCTAAATTAGATTCCCTAAAAAATATAGAAATTAACTCAATAACAAAAAGGGCTTTCAAACTATTAACCAGCGTTTTGTAAATTTCTTGCGCAATCATGAATTAGCTTGTTATTATCAGATCTTTTATTGATGAAGAGGTATGTGAAATTTTGAAGTAGTATACAAGTTTCTTCTGTATAAACTGATAACATGGGATGACCTTCCTGTATATTATTAGAAGATCTGAAGTTTTAAAAGAACTTCGTTTATAAGAAAAGCTACTGGGAACGTTATCCCAATTGCGGCAAAGATTTGAGCATATGTACTTTCCACATTTTCTGTCTTTCCACTGATTGAAGAGCCGCTAATCCAACAATGCCTGCATCATCAGGATATGTTTTTGACAAAAAAGTATTGAAATAAAAGAAGAAATAATCACTAAACGGTTTTAACGATTTGTGTAAATTTAATATTTCAAATGACCCCTCATTAAGTTTTAAAAAATATCAACCGAATCTGCTCTTATTGAATCATCAGCTGAAATATTTTTATGCAAAAAAGTATCTTCTTTTTGGCCTCGCTAATTTCAAAATATTTACACAAAGTAATATGTGCTTCAGCAACCAATTCCAACTTTATGCTGTTCGTATTTTTTCTACAACTTTGTTTCTTTGCTTTGGTTTACCATGCTTTGTAAGTTTGCCAATTACTATTTGCGCTATCGATTCTTTTTTACTTATTAAAGCATTTTTAAAACCTCTTTTAAATTTTATTTATCCCATCAATAGAAACGATAAGCTACTAAAAAATTCAATCAGTTTATACATTTTATTTATCAACCGCTATGTAAACAACATACCCTCTTGGTGGTGCCCAAAATTCACCGCTACCAAATCCATCTGTCCATTTATCCTGCGGTATTTCTGTATTATTTTTTCCATAAAAAGCTTCCGGGGTAAATTTTGTTTCTGCCCATTGGGTGTATACCATCCGCCCGTTCCATCTTCCGGAATTATTGAGCACAAACAGCAGTCCTTTTTGACTGGCACTGCCATGGCGTTGCATGATGTAAAGATCATCATCACAATAAAGAATACCAGTGCTGCCAGCGGCGTATAACTCATGTACTTTTACCAGTGCTGCTATGCCATTTTTATTATCTTCCCGGCCAAGGCCGTTATTGTAATAATCCTGCCAAAACACACAAGGATACCCTTCGTGGGTAAGGATATAGGCATAAGCCAGCATCTTATCATTTATAATTGGATCAGCACGAAAGATATCATGATTTTCGACAAAACTTACTGCACATTCCGCCTTTCCGTCTGTAACCAATGTACCTTTTTCAGTAAGGCTTTTCAAACTAAAGCCATAACTATCGCAAAGATCTTTCAGCCTGCGGCGGAGTGGAAAATCGAAAGCAGCTACCGGGTTATCAGAAAATGCATTGGTTTGGCTGAGCCATTCAGTAATGTTGATATCTGAATCCCAATACTCTCCTAAGCCGAAAGGAGAAAATTCAGTATTGCCATTTTTTTTATACAATCTTTCCAGGATTGCGTAAATCATCCAGCCCCCATAGCCTTTTACAAAGTCGTAGCGTAATCCATCAAAGCCAATATCTTCAATCAGCCAGCGGGCATATTCCATCAGGCTGCCGTACACATAAGGATTGTGATGACAAAGATCCGGCATATCGTCAAACGTGTCACCATCCCATCTTTCAAAATAAGACGGATGATAGCAGGTCCAGTCTCGTGCAAATTTACCGCTGCCGGGATTGTATTTGGTCCACCTCGTCTGGCCGTCAAATAAATTTTTCTCCTGCTCATCTGCACCATTCGTGTGGTTTAGCACTATGTCGGCATATACCTGTATTTTATTTTGGTGAGCAACTTTTATAAGCGCTTCCAACTCACTTCTTAAACCAAACCAGGTTGGTAAAGATCCTTTCTGATCAATATCACCGAGGTCATAATAATCATAAGGATCATACCCCATTGACATACCACCCATATTGGCGGCTTTGCAGGCCGGTGGCAGCCACAGTGCGGTAAAACCAACCTTACCTAAAGCTGCTGTTTTTTCATTTATAAAATTCCACCACCCAAATTCTTTTGCTTCCAGCCTGGGACAATCCCAGTAAAAAGCCTGCATCATTACACCCATAATTGTTTGCTATAATTTATATTTATAATGTTGTATAATTTATTAATTGCGGTTAGAATTACAATAAAGGCGCTTAGTCATGTCCTTAAAAATAACCTGATAAATCTACTGTATAATGCATGCATAAAAATGACGTGCAGCAAAGTACAGAATTATGAAGGAATTAATTAAAACGCTAACTATAAAATAATGGTTACAAGTGCAAGCTGACAAAAAATTCTATTGCCCGGATTTTAAAAATATGATTACTGTAATGGAGAAAGACACGCCGGATTGAATCTTTTTCTTTCCGCATTACATGGATGTAATTTTTTATATTAAAACTCCACTTTTCTCTATTTGAATTCCATTCAGCCAATAAAAACACAAAAAGATTAATCAAGTGGATGGTATGATGTAAAACTTTTGTACTTTTCATCTTAGTATACTCTCTTTTAAGCTTATAAAAAAATAAACACTTTACATGGGCGATAGTTTGCAAATTAAAAAACAACCTAAACAATACGATGCCGTGATTGTGGGTTCCGGTGCAGGTGGCGGTATGGCAGCTTACATGCTTGCCAATGCAGGTTTAAAGGTTTGCCTTTTAGAGGCAGGCGCCAATTTTGATCCTGCTATTAATTCTGCTCAGTTAAAAAATCCGTGGGAATCGGCCCGGCGTGGAGCTAGTACCAAATTCAGGCCATTTGGAGATTTTGATGGCTGTTACCATGGTTGGGATATTGAAGGCGAACCCTTTACCCATGCTCCCGGGGATAAATGGGAATGGTGGCGTGCCCGTATGGTGGGTGGCCGCACCAATCACTGGGGAAGAATTTCTTTACGATTTGGCCCGGATGATTTTAAACATAAAAGTATTGACGGTTTGGGAGATGACTGGCCAATTAGTTACGATGATGTAAAACCTTTTTACGATAGAATTGATAAAATGATTGGTGTGTTTGGCACCAATGAAGGAAGGCCAAACGATCCGGATGGTTTTTTTCTGCCGCCTCCAAAACCAAGACTGCATGAAATATTTATAAAAAATGCCGGCAATAGTATTGGCATACCGGTTATTCCATCCCGTTTGTCGATACTTACCAAACCAATTAATAAAGAGAGAGGCGCCTGCTTTTTTTGTGCACAATGTGGCCGTAGCTGCAAAGTGTACGGCGATTTTTCTGCTTCCTCCGTGTTGATAAAACCAGCCATTGCCACAGGCAATGTAGACCTGGTAACCAATGCTATGGCAAGAGAGGTTATGACGAATTCAAGCGGCGCTGCTACAGGCGTATCATATGTTTTGAAAGACGATATGCAGGAATACCAGGTGCAGGGCAAAGTAGTTATACTGGCAGCCAGCGCCTGCGAAAGTGCAAGACTGATGTTAAATTCAAAATCGGCACAACATCCCAATGGCATTGGCAATTCCAGCAATGTAGTCGGTAAGTATTTACATGACTCTACCGGTGCAGCCATGGGTGGATACCTGCCCCAGTTATTAGGCCGCAAAAGATTTAATGAAGATGGGGTTGGTGGTATGCATGTGTATACTCCATGGTGGGGTAATAACAAAAAACTTGATTTTGCAAGGGGGTATCATATTGAATATTCAGGCGGTATGGAGCAGCCTGCTTACGGTTTTGGTATGGGCATACAGGGTCAGAATGGTAAAGTTCCTATCAACGGCAAAACAAAAGAAGCCGGTGGATACGGTGCTTCCTTAAAAGAAGACCAACGTTATTTATATGGTGCATCCGTTAGTATGGCAGGGCGTGGTGAAGCACTTGCACTGGCAAGCAATTATTGTGAAATTGATCCGAGTATGGTTGATAAATTTGGCATACCTGTGTTGAGGTTTAACACCAGATACAGCAGCCAGGAAGTTAACCAGGCAAAGCATATGAAGGAATCTTTCAGGGAAATTATGCACAAGATGGGTGCTGTAATTACCTGGGGCGATGACAATGCCGACAACCAGTACGGCCTTGCTAACCCTGGTAATATCATTCATGAAGCAGGCACTATTCGTATGGGTGATGATAAAAAAACTTCCGCACTAAATAAATGGAGCCAGGCACATGACTGTAAAAATTTATTCAATGTGGATGGAGGACAGTTTGTTTCGCAGGGTGATAAAAATATTACATGGACTATTCTTGCATTGTCTATGAGAGCCAGTGAATACATTGTTGACCAGTTAAAAAAACAGAATATTTAATATATACTCATTATTACACCAGCGGATAAATTATAAAAATATTTTTATGGACAGACGTAAATCGATCAAAGCTTTATTAATAGGCACCGCGGCCACCGGTATGTTGATAGAGAGTTGCAATCCAACAGATAAAAAAGCGGCCATTGCATCAACAGAACCTGCTGCAGCGGTGGATTTAAGCCGCACTAAAGAAGAGCTTGAAGTAGTTAAAAAACTGAATGCGGAAACATTTTTTACAAAAGAAGAAATGGCGACTATTATCGTTTTGGGAGATATAATTGTACCAAAAGACGCTGTAAGTGGCAGTTCTACAGATGCCAAAGTACCCGACTTTATTGAGTTTATTGTAAAAGATATGCCGGAACATCAAACGCCCATGCGGGGTGGTTTGCGTTGGCTGCAGATAGAATCATTGAAACGTTTTGATAAATCATTCAATGATATTTCAGACAGGCAGCGCATAGAAATTGTAGATGACATAGCTTATCCCAATAAAGTAAAACCAGGTATGCAGCAAGGTGTTTCTTTTTTTAATTTAATGAGAGACCTTACCTGTACCGGCTTTTACACATCCGAAATTGGTGTAACAGATATGGGCTACGCAGGCAATAAACCCAACCAGTGGAATGGTGTACCGGATGATGTGCTAAAACAATACAACCTTGCTTACACAGAAAAAGAACTGAAAGAATGTGTGAGTTTTGATAAGGCATAAGGCTACGCTTTTTTAAAGAAACGCTGATACTGCGGATTGATAAGGATGGAACAGATTTTAAATCAGTTCTGAAACATCAACTTGCTTTATCAGCCTTTTTTATTTTCGGGTTGATTTGTGTCAGTCCGCTATTTTGTAAACTCTGATGAAATTGTTTCTCCTGTCTCATAGTCAACAGTTAAAGTAAATCCATGCCAACTTGAGCACAAGAAAGTTTTGGGATTATCAATAGTATCCAGTGTCAAATAGCCATCTACTTTTTGTCTTCTTATAGTCTGCTTATTCCAGACAATAGGATTTGGAAAACTGTCATTTTTAAAAGGTGCATCGATTGTCCACACTATTTGAAATTTATCATCTAAACAATAAATGTTTGCATAGCCTGAATTGTCTTTAAACTTCTCCTCGCTTTCCTTAACGATAATGCAGTTGTTTTCAATGCGTCTAAATTCACGAAATTCAGTCCACCGCGGTTTATATGTTGCACTAAGATTGCCTTTGCTGCTAAACAAGCAAAGTGTTTTATTGTCTATTTGTTTTTGAGAAGTACACATAGGTATTGTCACCAACTTTTAAATATCCGCAGCAATCAAATAAAATCCGCATCATCAGCGTTTCTATCTTCAATCATTCAGCGCCGAATAAGCCATCACCCTGAATTTATCTGCGAGTTCACCATGAGTTGTATTGAGCAACTGGCGATAAAAAACAATCACCATTTTTTCTTTGGGATCAACCCAGTAAGAAGTTTTAAATGCACCACCCCAGCTGTAGGTTCCTTCCTGCGCCGGCGTTGCTCCACTACCCTTTGCTGTAACCACGGAAAATCCCAAACCAAATTTATCGTTGCCCAAAGGCACATCACCAATCTGGTTCATCGTCATTATTCTTACCGTATTGCGGCTTAGTAATCTTTTTCCATTGTAAGTGCCGCCATTCAACATCATTTGTAAAAAAACGGCATAGTCATACGCAGTAGAAGAAAGTCCTGCGCCACCTGAAAAATAACTTTTCCTGCGCAACGGATAATCAACGTGGCCGCCCAAAGCTTCGCCGGTTAACTTTTGCAATGTACCTGTTGAATCTTCGCTGTACATATTTACCAGGCGGCTGGCCTTGTTTGCAGGTAAATTAAAATAGGTATCCGACATACCCAGCGGTTCAAAAATTCTTGTCCTGAAAAAATTATCCAGGCTCATACCCGACCATATTTCCACCAGATCGCCCAATACATCTACATTTAAACCGTATGTAAATTTTTCACCCGGCTGGTGCATCAGCGGCAATTTTCCCAAACGGCTCATTGCGTCTGATAATTTATCACCACTTACATCAACCCCCGCCGTTATATTATTTTTTGCGTAAATAGCATTGGCTTCCTTGCTGCCGATTTGTGCATATCCAATTCCAGAAGTATGCGTGAGCAGGTCACGGATAGTCGCCTGCCTTTTGGCCGGTACGGTAGTATAAGTTGTATCCGCCTCATTGAATTTATCCAAAACTGTTTCGTTGGCATAGGCGGGAATATATGCAGAGATGGGGTCATCCAATAAAAACTTTCCTTCTTCATACAACATCATAACAGCCACACTGGTAATGGCTTTTGTTTGAGAAGCAATTCTGAAAATGTCATCTTTTTTCATCAATGTTTTATCGGCAATATCATTGTACCCGGCGGCTTTGTAATACACAATTTTTCCATTGCGGATTATCAGGCCAACTGTACCGCTCACCCAGCCCTTTTTAACCCAGTCATTCATCTGTTCGTCAATTCTTTTTAACCTGTCTGCCGAAAAACCACTTGCAGAAACATTGGCAGCCGGTTCAATTTTTTGTGCCATTACAGTACAGGCAAACAATACAGCCAGCATCAGAAACAGTGTGCTTAATTTCATAAAATTTATTTTATAATTTTGTTTTTAGAAGAATACTAACCGCATTTTGCAATCGTCAACCGATGCTATAAGCAGTTTTAAGTAAACAGTTAGCAGAAATAAAACTAAGTTATTTTCTTTTGTTATTTATCTTTTCTCATTAACAAATCACAAATATTTTATACCCCAAATAAATCGGTGGCAGTACAAGATTAATTTGGTAAGTTTATATCTTATTAATGATTGCAGAAAAGCCCATATAGAAATATTTGTCACCGCAAATTCGCCGCGGTTGCGCCGTCATCTTAAATCATTTATAGCAAACAATTTTCTTCAACAAAATTTTATTAAAAAACAACCGACATGTCATCACGTAGAAAATTTTTACATCAGTCGTCCGTGGTAATGGGGGCTGGTGCATTGGCATCTGTATTTGATAACAAAGCTTTTGCTTATTTTAAAAACCGCATTGCCCCCAGCGATCAGTTAAATATTGGTGCCATTGGTATTAATGGCATGGGTTGGTCGAATGTAAAGGCCGCTTTAAAAGTGCCCGGCGTTAACCTGGTAGCAGTTTGTGATATTG
Source organism: Ferruginibacter sp. (assembly GCF_014377975.1). Classification (GTDB taxonomy): domain Bacteria; phylum Bacteroidota; class Bacteroidia; order Chitinophagales; family Chitinophagaceae; genus Ferruginibacter. Next base: position 14,407 of record NZ_JACMOO010000121.1, on the reverse strand, counting down.
ATAAAAATGTTATTGATACCCGCCTTGGTGAACTGGCCGCTATCAATGTGGATGCCTCCAAAATAAAAAAGTATGATGATTACCGGAAGCTAATGGCGCAAAAAGATATTGATGCAGTAATTATAGGCACGCCTGACCATTGGCATGCACTGATTATGATACATGCCTGCGAAGCCGGTAAAGATGTATATGTTGAAAAGCCTGTAGGCAATTCAATTGTTGAATGTAATACGATGGTAGCAGCACAGCAACGCTATAATAAAATAGTACAGTGTGGCCAGTGGCAACGCAGCCAAAAGCATTTTAAGGATGCGGTTGATTTTGTACACAGCGGCCAGTTAGGCAATATCCGCACCGTAAAAGTATGGTGTTACCAGGGCTGGATGAAACCCGGCCCGGTTGTGCCTGACAGTGCGCCACCAGCAGGGGTTGATTATAAGCAATGGTTAGGACCAGCCAATATCAGGCCTTTTAACAGCAGCCGCTTTCATTTTAATTTCAGGTGGTTCTGGGATTATGCCGGCGGTCTGATGACCGATTGGGGTGTGCATTTATTAGACTATGGATTGCTCGGCATGAAGGCAGATTTACCCATCAGCGTTGTTGGCCTGGGCGGAAGATTTGCTTATCCTGACCTGTATGAAGAAACACCCGATACCTTAACCACGCTTTATGAATTTGATAAATTCAACCTGGTATGGGATTCTGCCATGGGCATTGACAATGGATCTTACGGCAGGGATCATGGTATCGCATTTATCGGCAACAATGGTACATTAATTTTAGACCGGGGTGGCTGGGAAGTGATTGAAGAAAAGCAAAGCAAAAACAAAGTAATTATGCCGTTTCAAAAACCAAGCGACAATGGACTTGACATGCATTGGATAAATTTTGTAGGCGCCGTAAAAAGCCGAAATTCAGCCGATCTTCATTGCCCCATACAGGCAGGTGCACACGTTGCTACGGTGGCGCAAATGGGTAATATCTCTTTTCGCAGCGGCCAAAAAGTATTGTGGGATAAAGCGAAGGGTGCGTTCACAGATGAAGCGCTCAACAAAGAATATTTAATGAAGGAATATTATAATGGCTATAAGCTTCCTACAGTATAGCAGGTTGCACCGGGTTAATTTTTAACTTCTTAAAAAGATAAATGAGCAATAGAATCTAACTAATTTTGTTGCTCATTTTTTTTATAAACAACCGCCGATTTAGTTTGTCCAAACATTTTATACTTTTGAAAATGAATCAGGAACAAAACAGCAATGTAAAAATTATTGCCAGGGAAGTTTTATCCAGCAACTGGTACACACTCAGAAAGATAACCTACGAATATTTAAAGAAAGATGGCCACTGGCAAACGCAAAGCAGGGAAGCGTACGACAGGGGCAATGGTGCAGCTATTCTGTTGTACAATGTTTCATTTAAAACAGTAATCCTTACCAGGCAATTCCGTATGCCTACTTTCATTAATGGCAACCGCAATGGTATGATGATAGAAGCATGTGCCGGATTATTAGATAAAGACAATCCGGAAGATTGCATTAAAAGAGAAACCGAAGAAGAGACAGGCTATAAAATTTCTGCCGTTAAAAAAATAATGGAAGTATACATGTCGCCTGGCTCGGTAACGGAGATGCTTCATTTTTTTATTGCTGAATATTCGCATGCCATGAAAGTAACAGAAGGTGGCGGGATTGCGCATGAACAGGAAGAAATTGAAGTGTTGGAATTACCAATGGAAGAAGCTTTGCAAATGATTGATACCGGCAAAATAAAAGATGCCAAAACAATTATGCTATTGCAATATGTACGGTTGAAAAATATTTTATGATATTTTTCTGTTGCACACAACCCTGATTTGATACACACTTCTTTAGTGCGTTGGCGAATTTTAAAAGAAATAATTTTGATGTCTTGATCAATGCCCGCCAGCCATAGACTACCATCTTTCACACTCATTTTCATTCTATTTTCTTTTGGTCACTTCAACCGTTATGCCTACGCTGTCAAAGGGGTATCCTGCTATCAGTGCTGCCTGGCTTTTTATAAAAGTATGCATGATAAAATATACCTCATTTATTGCAGTGGCTACTCACCCTTAACTGCTGCCACTATTTCAGTTACAGGCTCTATCCTTTCTACAGGCATTGCTTTTGCCACCCTGTGATTTGTTTTAAACTGCAACCCCAGCAAAGCTGCTACGGTGGCGGCTATTTGCTTTTGATACAACTGTTGTTTGTATTTTTCTTCTCCACCTGCAGAAACACCAGCGCCCAGCATGGCCAGCCAGGTTTGCCCTGAGCCTTTTACCCAAAAGCCATGTGTTGTCCAGGTGTTGGTTTTGTTACCGCGGCCATGATCGGTAGTAATGATGAAAGTGGTATTATTTTTATAGAAGGGGTCGGTTTGTACGGCATACCACAATTCAGCAATCATAGCATCTGCCTGGTGTATCTTTTGCAAATAAGTATCATAGGCTCCTTCATGTGCAAATTCATCTGTTTCGCCCAGGCCGAGGTACAATACTTTAGGATGATTTTTTTGCATATAATTTTTGGCACATTCAAAAGTCAGCAGATCGTGCCTGGTACTTCCCTGGTTGTATACATTTTGCTGAACGCCATTAATCAATGTACTGGTACTATCTTTTTCATACAGCGCTTCATACCCACCGTTCACGGGAAAGGCTCCATCTTTTTCGTTGAGTATAAACGGCAGTACACGCCAGGAACAAAACGCAGCAACTTTTCCCTGGTATAGTGGTTGGGTGCTGAGCCATTGCAATACATTACTTCTTGGATTGTTTACTGCAAGATTGGGTATAAAAAGTTTGTCGGCAAAGCCGGTAAATATTTCACTGTAGCCGGGATAAGAAATTTTGTAGAGGTTGGCAACATTTACATCATTGTCAAAATTGCGGTTACCCATCAACTGACCCTGTTGTGCAAGTACCGACCAAAAAAATGGCAGCAGTCTGCGTCTTCTTTCTTCGGGGTCTGTATGACTGTATTGCTGCAGCATAAGCGTGGTATCTTTTACGTAATTGATATTCCGCAACAACGCCTCATCTGCACCTTTAAAAATTTCCTGCCATCTGGTACCATCCATAGTGATGATAAAAACATTCTGCGCAGCAGGCTGTGCATGGGTAATACTGGTAAGTGTTAGGAAAATACAAATGCAATAGATTGCTTTCATAAAAGAGGTTTTACAAAGAAACCATCCCAATGTAAACAAGCCATCAACAAAAGATTAAGGAAAGGTTATTTGTTAACGGGTACGTTTGTGAACATCGTTTATGATTATCGCCGGGAAAGTTTAAAAGTATACATTGTAACAAGTATCCCATTTACAAATATCACTTAGTATTTACAGGTAATGCAAACATGGCAGAAACCCCAAAAATTCAAACGTTCGTTTATCGGTTTTAAATAGCCTTTTATTTTTTATTAAGCCAATGCCTCCAATCTTCGGCAACTTTATCCCGTTAAATTTATCGTAATCAGATTTTCCATTGGATAGTAGTAGAAAAAAATTATGATGTCTAATTTACTTAAATAGTCAATTGGTAGCTGAACAGAAAATTGAAAATACCCTTTATGTGTATCGCCTGAGGATTGAATGGTATCGGGTTGTTTAATTCTTTTTTGCCATTTATTTCACAGATTTTGTTGATTTTTTTATTTTATTTTCTCTTTAAAATTGATGAAAAGACATGGATATAAATTGCAACACTTCTGGTAAAGCAGCCCGCCAATACGTCCAGTTATGTGCCCCGTCGCGGATGCGGAATTCATGTGGTATTTCTTTTTTACGCATGGCAATGTGCACCAAACAATTTCCTTCATACAAAAAATCATCGTCACCACAATCAATATACCAACGCACTGATTTTTTTAAACTATCCGGCATATTGTTTACCAGTTCAACCACACTTTGCCGTTTGTAAAATGCTGTTACAGCAGTATCAGCTATGTTATTATTTTCTCTTTTCAATCGTGCTCTGGTGCTATCAATACTTGCCGGCCCTGTTCCTGCACTTAAAGGGCAGGCAGCAGCAAATAATTCAGGATGATGTAACGCATAGGTGAACGTTCCATCTCCACCCATTGACAAACCTGATACGGCACGATAATGTTTGTCAGCTTTTATACGATATGTCTTTTCGACAAAAGGCATGAGCTCCTGAAAAAAAAAGTCTTCATACTTCCAGGTATTGGTGGCATCATTCATGTACCCTCTTCGCCCGGTATTTGCATCCGGCATTACGATAATCATAGGTGTGGCCGTTCCTTCGCGGATGGCTTTGTCTGTAATGTACTATACTTCGCCAAATTGTACCCAGCCTGTCTGGTCGTCTCCACCGCCATGAAGCAGGTACAATACAGGATAAGTTCTTTGTGATGTTTCATAATCGGGCGGAAGATAAATGGCATACTTCCTGTCCATGTTCAGCAGCTTGCTTTTAAGAGAAAGGTTATCATATACTTTCCCTGTTTGTGCAAGTATTACGAGTGACGTAGATATACTTATAATAAGAAGGGCAATTTTTTTCATGCAGCAATTTTTGTTTCACACAAAGTACGCAACGAAAAATAAAGAAACCAAAATTGTGTACTTTGTATTCTTTGTAATCTTTGTGTGAAAAGACCTTGTCTGCTTTATATCCTTGGCGCTCTTTGTGTGAAACATAGTTAACTCTGCCTGTCCCCGTGCAGCAGCATGTTTACCGCATGATCAAAAGATCCGGCACGAATTACTTCACCGGCGTTTACAAAAAATATTTCATCGGCATTTTGAATGGTATTTAAGCGGTGTGCAATGATAACACGGGTAGTAGTGGCGGGCAGTTTATTCAGTATGTCCTGTAGTATTTGTTCTGTGATGGTATCAATGTTGGCGGTAGCTTCATCCAATATCAGTAAGGCAGGGCTACGCAATACTGCCCGCATAAAGGCAATCAGTTGCTTTTGGCCAAGGCTGATGCTATCCCCGGAATTTACTTCTGTATTCAATCCTTTTTCAAAAATATCCAACAGGCTTTGCAAACCGGCGGCTTTGATTGTTTCTTCCAGTTGCTCATTACTAAAATTCAGATACTGTTGGTTGCTGTATAAAATATTTTCTCTTACAGTTCCGCTAAAAAGAAAGGGCTCCTGCAAAATAAATCCAATCTTATTGGTAAGTTCCGCAGGTTGATAGGTACGGATATCTCTATTATTCAGCAACACCTGTCCCGTTACCGGATCGTATAATCTAGCTATGAGCGAAGCAGTAGTTGTTTTACCTCCCCCTGTGGGGCCAACCAGGGCATACGTTTTACCAGGCTCCAGCGTGAAATTTACATTGTGTAAAATCTCCTTCCCTTCATCGTATCCAAAAGAAACATTTCTGAATTCCATGATGGTTCCATTGCTTTTTTCAACCGCAGCCTCTGGTAAAACCTTCAGGTTGGTTTCCATATTTAAAATGTAGGATATCCTGTCCCACCCTGCCATGGCTACCTGAAAGTTTGCCCACAACGCTGCCAGTTGCCGTAAGGGATTGTAAAAGTTTACCGCATAGGCAAGATAACTCACCAGCAGACCAATAGAAAAATGACCCGTACTAATCAAATAAATACCAAACGTAAGCACCACCAGCTGGGCAACCGCACCAAAAAATCCATACACTGGTATAAATACATTATTGGCAATGCCGGCAGCCAGGGCACTTGTATAGTTTTTATCATTGGCAGCTTCAAACCGGTTGCGGAAATAATCCCGGCGGTTAAAGGCAATGATGACTTTAAAGTTGTGCAGGCTTTCCTGTATCTCGGCACTTAGACCGCCCGTACGTTGCATACTTAGGGCGTTTCTTTTCTTTATCCATGGTGAACTAAATTTGGTAAAAATAAATATTAGCAGCCCTGGTAACAAAGTTGCAACCCCCAGTTTAAAATTAATTGCCAGTAAAAAAATACCGGCACCCGTCATGGTAGTAATTGTACCGATAAACTGCATCAGCGACTGTGAAAAGAACTGATTAATTTTATCTGTATCATTGTTCACCCTTGAAATCAAATCACCTGCCTTGTTTTGATTAAAGAAGCCAACCGGCAACTCCTGCAGTTTATTAAAGATGGTGTTACGCAATTTAAATAACATCCGCTGACCAACACCTCCCATCATTCTTGTTTGCAAATAACTTGTACCAAACGTTATAATATACATGCCCAACAAAATACCCGCCCATACCATCACACCATGAAAATTTTTGGGTACCACGTACCTGTCAATTACATGGCCAATAATATAAGGAGCCACCAGGTTAAGGCCCGAGTTGGCAAGAATAGCCACCAGCGCCCATAACATATTGCTGCGCTCCTCTGTTATCAGTTGCAGCAATTTTTGTAAGGCACCCATCGTGGATGTTTTTTGCTGTTGCTCAGAAATATCATTGAGGTTGTAATTCATAATTGCTTGTGCTCTGCTGTGAATTAAAAATCTGTATGTATTCAGGACTTTGTTTCATTAAATCTGCGTGTATACCACGGGCAACAATTTCGCCTTCCATCAGTACAATTATCTGATCATAATGCTCAACCGTGGCAATTTTTTGTGTTACTGAAATAAGTGTAATGCCGGGATAATTGTTCCGTAAGTTTTGCAATATTTTTGTTTCTGTGTTTGTGTCAACCCTGGCCGTAAAATCATCTAACAATACTATTTTTGGATTAATGGCCAGCGCCCTTGCAAGCATGATCCGTTGTTTTTGGCCGCCTGATAAACTCGTTCCTCTTTCTGATACCACCGTATCTAATTTATTGGGCAGCGAATCAACAAAATCTTTCAACTCCGCTGTGGCAACGGCTTTGGCGAGCGATTCATCAGTAACCAGGTTGCTAAATGCAATATTTTCCCTGATGCTCATGTTAAACAATATACTGTCTTGAAAAACGAAACCTACCTGGCTGTGAAAATTTTCTTTGTTATACTTTTCTATGTTTTCACCATCAAACTCCACCATGCCTTCAGCAGGTTTTATCAGGCCGGTTAACAGGTACAATAATTGTGTTTTACCAGCAGCAGTGGGGCCAATTACCGCCAGGGAAGAACCCCTTTTTACAGAAAAATTAATTTTCTTCAAGGCAGCTTTTTCACCATACATTACAGTCACATTCTTCAGTTCAATATTGCCTTGCAATGGAACTTTGATGGTGGTGGTATCGGGTATTTCCGGCGTATCCATCATTACGCTGATGCGCTGGTAACTTGCGGTAGCCTGTGCAATTACATTGCTCATAAAACCTATCACCAGTATCGGAAAAATCAGCAGCGCAAGGTAACTGTTAAACGCTGAAAAATCTCCAAGCGACATGGTGCCGGTTATTACAAAATGCCCGCCCATGGTTAATATAGCAAGTCCTGCCATGTTAGCCGTAAAAATAATTACCGGTATTAAGCCTGCAAATAATATAAGAATACTCATGCCTAAAGTTTTTGCCTTTGTATTGGCATCCAGGAATTTTTCATACTCTAACTGCTGTGAGTTAATGACCCTAATAATAGCCGCACCCAAAATACTTTCGTTGATTACTTTGTTGAGCCTGTCAATTACCTGCCTGCTTTGTAAAAATATTATCCTCACTTTCTTTAACACAAAAAAGAATGCCCCGCCAATGATGGGTACAATGGCTACCACGGCAAGCGCCAGTTTCCAATTGATGGAAAAAAGCAAAATACAGGCACCAATAATAAGGATGATGGAAGATGAAATGGATACGATGGCCTGCGAGACAAACATTTTAATACTGTCTACATCCGCCGTTAAGTTGGTAAGCAGTTTTGAAGGATTGCTCTCTTCAATGTATGCATGGCTTTGTATTGATATTTTATGCGCCAGTCTGGAACGCAGATCTCTCGCAACTTTTTCTGAGGCATACACCTGCACCAGCCCCTGCAACCAGGTGAAAATAAAAATTACCAGCGAAGCCATTAAATATTTCACCAGCACCTGCTGCAAGACATAGTGTTTTGGGTAAGCGTCAATAGCATTGGCTATTATTTTTGGTAAAAAAAGATTGATGCCATTGCTGATCAAAGCAAACAACAGCAGTAAAAAAACCATGCCCCTGTAAGGTGCAAGTAAGCTAAATACGCTGGAACCTTTTTGCGCATCCTTACCGGAAGTATCAGCCTTTTTTGTCATGTTATTCGGGGATTAATAATGCGGAAAAATAATCAAAAAAAACTTACCATCCTGTGGAGGTCTTTTTTTAATTGACAAGTGGCTTGTATACCGGCTGACGGATGTAGATTAAAAATATTTTATCTGGAAAAAGCTGGGTTAAAATACAATAAGGGTGAAATCAATTTTGTAAGCATTCATGATTTTAATTATTGTCCGTGCAGAAGAAGCTTTGCGGTACATTAGGAGCGAACACTTTGACTTTTCAGTTTTTAAAACGCTTTCGATTTGATACTTTAAATAAGGAAGACCCATACTTTTTCCCTTGCTGATATATTCAAATTCAACTATAATACAACAACTAAACCCCATAGACGTTGTTGTGTATTTCACCAACAGCCGAAGGGTGAAGCGCAAAGCCTCATCACCGGAATAAAGACAAGGTGTTTTCGATAATTCTCCCTTCTCGTTAGTACGTTTGCAAAGAAACCCGCAAATTACAATTGGTATAGACGGCTCTAATGATGTCAGCGCTTATTTGTATCATAGAATATTTCAAACCAATAGAGAATATTTAAATGAAAGTTTTATTGCCATCCATATTCGCTTAGCCGAAACCAGGGTTGCAAATGAATAAAAATGAGTAAGTTATAGTCAAACGCTATTATCAATCCAAAAAGTATTTTAACAGTGCCCATGTTTTGGTGAAGGCGCCGGCACGAAAAAAGAATTTAATATGAAATTTTTACCTCCACTTTTATTACTGCTGTTTGCAGGAGTATTTACAAAAACAACAGGTGCTCCTGCAACACTTCCTGTAAAAGCGGTTGACAGCATTCCGGCTGCAGCTTATTCTAAAATTCCGCTTGATGCAAACAGGTGGTATATTTTAAATTATGCTACCATTGGCATTGGTGCTATGTTTGACAGCATTGTAAATGAAAAAATAAATGTAGGGTCTGCAGGCTTTATGCAAACTTACGACTGTATTTATCCTTTAAATGATGGCGAATCCATCACCATTGGTCAGGTAAAAATGTACGATTACCAGGGAATATTTTCTGCCGACCCGGTTCAGTTATACGCCATAAAAAAAAGATGGTCAAAGAGTGTCACTGGGAACCTTTACCAGCACCCGCTATATGCAATGGGTAGGGCCTTCTCCTGACAGAAATACTGCTGGCAACGCAATGTTTAATTTAGATACCGTAGTTACCGATATCCAGTACATTGGTTTTACCTGCACCCGAAGCGACCTGCCTACAGAACTTGAATTTTACGGATATTATACACCCCCGTCTGCACCTGCTTCCCTACCACTACGAACTTATGCAACCTTTAACAAAACCCTTGGAATGAACGCTTTTGAATGGGACTTTGTGCGGCCTACCAGTAACACCAATGCCCGCATTATTGCAGAAGATAAATATGCAGCCATTAAAAATTTCAGGGGTTTCAGGCATTACCTTGATTGGCGGCAACTGGAAGGCGCAGAAGGAAAGTATTATTTTAATCCCAGCTATGGTGGCGGCTGGAGTTATGATATTACCTATGAACGTTGCAAGAGAGATAGTATTGAGGTACTGGCCTGTATTTAAAATACGCCAGACTGGATGAAAAACACTTACCCCGCAGACCAACGTTTTGCTGATAATGCGCCACTACGGTACGGCTTGCCGCGGAATTCTGTACAGTCTTATAGTGAAAAGGAAAGATCGCTTTTCAGTTTGCTCCCGTTATGGACGCAACAGCAACGTGCCACTATCCTTATTAAAAGTAAGCACACAACCCCGGTGGACGGGTGATCCGGTAAACACGGTAAAAGTGGGGCTGGCATTGGTAAAATACATTGAATGTGGTAACGAACTCGACAAATGGTGGAGAGGTGCCAACGGGTATATGAACGCATATCAATACACCACGTTATTGTCTGCTTTTTATGACGGGCATAAAGGTTTATTGGGTGCAGATGTAGGCGTAAAAAATGCAGATACTACCATGCAGGTCGTTATTGGCGGACTGGCATCCAATAATCCATCCTATATAAGAGCAATGGTTGAATGGTGCAGACAAAACAGGGGCTATAAAGCTGATGGCCAAATTAATCTTTGCTGGGATGTTATCAATTACCATTTCTACTCAAGAGATACTTCTATTACTTCACCCAGGGGAGCTGCACCTGAAGTATCAAATACAATTAGTGTGGCCCGGGCATTTGTGAATTTTTCTGAAAAATATTGTAACAGCATGCCCGTTTGGGTTACCGAAACCGGTTTTGATATTAACCAGGGAAGCCGGCAAAAAGCCATTGCCATTGGTGACAAATCAGCATCGCAAACACAAGCCGACTGGAGCTTACGATCAGTACTTACTTTTTTAAGAGAAGGTATCAGCAGCCTGTTCTTTTTTGAATTGAATGATGGTAATGTAAACAGTGCTACCAAATATGCCTCAATGGGTTTAACCGATGCATTGTTTAAAAGAAAACTACCTATGGATTACTTATTTCAAACCAGCCAACTGATGGGCTCTTTTCATTATAACAGAAGCCTTCAACAAATGCCGGTTATTGATGAATATGAAAATAAGGGGAAGTTAATTTATGCGGTTTGGGTTGCGGATGAAAAAGGAACGACAATCCCCTGCAGCCTATCTTTTCCTGCTGATGATTCCGTAATTGTATACAGGCCGGTTAGCGGCAGCGACATTTTACAAACTGAAACAATAGCCGTAGTAAATGGCATAGTACAATTGACGGCCACAGAAACACCCCTATTTGTTGCAACCAAACCAACACCCGCCAACCAGCAATATGTTATCAGCAAGAAATTAAGATGATCTTTTTATTTTGAGTAATGCAAATAAAAGATGTGAAAAGAAACGCTTCCAATGATCACCGGCATTGTTACGACAACAGAAAAAAAACTGAGCAATTATTCCGTAAACTTAGCCTCTTTGTAAATTACTGCTTCCTAATATCATACTGGTTTACACAAAAAAAGTTTAGAATATTGTACCTGTAAAATGTATTTGTACAATTTATATATATTTGTTTGAAGGCTAAGTTATGACCGTAATTAAATAATAGTTATAAAAAAATTGATCTGCTATTCCGGATAAAGCAAAACCTGCATGCACTAATTTTTTTGAAACCATTTGCGGATGCCAGGCATTTTATAACGGTGTTGTTTTACACAATGATGATCGATAACCCTAGAAATCGTAAAGCTAAAAAAGCTTATGCTGCTGTAAAATAAAACCTGTTGTACTTTTTTTGTATCGCTGGTTCATGATTCATTTTATTAAGAAACGTTGGTACAGCCCTGCATAGGACACCTGCCCGCCTGGTTCACCCTCATTCCTGCGCCGGTTCACAACGCATTACACCGTCGAGAGGGATGATAGACTAATTTTTGGTTAACCTACACTCAAGAGTTAGGATAATTTATGATATTCCATAATAAAAAAGATGAGTTACACCCATTTAAAATATTGCAGAAGAGGTGAATTATTAAAAGGTTATTTACCTCAATTAACACCAACTGCCATAATCCGAAAAACTATAAACAATTAAATGATACCAGCATAGCCGGGATACTTTTATCTGCCAGAAGAATTTTACTCAATCTTTTCTACACGGCCTCTTAGTCTGCCTATTAAAACTACAGGCTCTATGTTCTGTCTTATCCTTCATAATATACCGAGGTTTTTCATGGTTCATTTATCAGTGCGCAGATTGGCTGCACCTTTTAAAGAGGATGAATCAGGTGTCTATTTTACTCTTTCATTTTTGTAACAATTTGTAACCGCTGTTTTGATTTTGCCAGCTCATTAAATTTACTGATGTCTTTTTCCAGCAACTGTTTCAACTGTGCCAATAAAGGATCAATTCTGTCTTTCAATGATAAAAAAGATGTGTGCATAGAAGCAGTAGGTTTTGCATCAGCAGAAAGTATGGCCGCATTTAATCCACCTAATTTTTCTTCAAGCCGCATCGGAAAACGCAGGTCATCTTCATTGGCTTTTATTTTTGGATTATACAATGCTTCTTCAATTTTAGTGAGTGAATCTATGATTGGTTTTGCCACTGGCCGTATTGCCCTTACTTCAATAGAGTCTTCCGTATCTTCTAAATATTTTTTGAGCTGGTTGCGTACAAAAGTAATTTGTTTGGTTGCCTTACCTACTTCATTCAATGTATTATGTACCTGCATCGCCAAATCAAACTGTTCTTTCAAATCCGCAGTGGTAAAGGGGTTTCTGGGATCTGCAATAATTGAAAACGGTTGTGTACCAATCAAAGAATCACCCACAAACATGCGTACTTTATAACTCCCGGGTACTGCGTAAGGTCCTGCAAAAGATCCTTCAAAAGTTACACCTGTATCTCCCTTTGCCGGGGGAAAATGCATGTCCCATGCAAACATATTGATGAAACTATCAATAGAAAGCGCACCATATTTTTTGGTTTTACTTTCATAAAAATCTTTGGATATTTCACCTGGCTCACCATTTATATTTTTAAGGCTGGAAAAAGTAATGATGCTGTCTCCCGCTATCGTTTCAAACTTTAATTTTATTTCTTTAGAAGGTTTGTTTTTTAAAAAATAGCGTACCATTACGCCGTCAGGTGTATTGGTACCTTCCTGGCTTTTCGGATCTTCAATTGTTCCTCCTCTTGTTCGGTAGGTAGTTCTTGGTTTGTATAAATGAAAGGCAGCATTTGCTACGGAATCGGTTAGTTGATATAAAGGGGTTATATCATCCAATATCCAAAACGAGCGGCCGTGGGTAGCGATGACCAGGTCATTTTCCCTTTGCTGAATTTGAATATCATGCACTGGCGTATTGGGCAAATTAAGTTGCAGACTTTGCCAGTTGGCACCATCATCAAACGAGACATAAATACCTGTTTCCAATCCACAATACAATAATCCTTTTTTATTGGGGTCTTCTCTCACACAACGATTGTATACATTGGCAGGTAATCCTTTGATGATAAGCTTCCAGGTTTTACCAAAGTCATTAGTTTTATAAATGTAGGCTTTGTTATCCACCTGCTTATATCTTGTAGCGGATACATAACAGGTAGCCAAATCAAAATGTGAAGGCTCAACATAGCTGATCATGGCCCAATCGGGTAACCCTGCAGGAGTAACTTTTTGCCATGATTTTCCATCGTCCTGGCTTACATGTACCAGCCCATCGTCGCTGCCAGCCCACAATACGCCAGCTTTTATTGGAGACTCTGCAAAGGCAAAAATAGTGGCGTACACTTCTGCACCGGTATTGTCTAAAGTAATGGGTCCGCCACTTGGTTTTAATGTGGCAGGATCATGTCTGGTAAGATCAGGACTAATATTTTCCCATGTTTGTCCTGCATCCATTGTACGGTGCACATAGTTGGAAGTGGCATACATCATTTTAGGATTGTGTGGAGAAAATGCAATTGGGTATGTCCAGTTAAAACGATATTTATAATCTTCGGCACCTGCGCCACTGTGTTGTTCAGGATATACAGAAACAGCCCTGGTCTGTTTGTTCTTTTTATTGTAGGTAGAAAGTTGTCCATCATATTCCCCACCAAAAGTAACTTCGGCATTTAAAGGATCTGGTACAATAAATCCAGCCTCACCACCTGCTACAGGATACCAATCAGCCGCTCCGATAGAGTTGTCGTTGGTACGACTAGCGATTTTTATACTACTATTGTCTTGCTGCGCTCCATATACATTGTAAGGAAATTCGTTGTCTAAGTTTACATGGTAAAACTGTGCAGTAGGCAAATCTATATCCGTAAAATATTTTCCTCCATCAAAGGTTACTTCCGGCCCTCCATCATCTCCCATTATCCAGTTTTTAGGATTGTCGGGGTTAATCCACATATCATGATTATCACCATGATGGTTCGAAATTTTATTCCAGGTTACACCAGCATCAATCGATTTAAAAAATTCAACATTCAGAATGTATAAAGTATTCTCATATTTTGTATCGGCAAATATTTGACTAAAGTACCAGGGTCTTTGTGTGAGATCGTTTTTTGTTCTTACCAGTTCCCAGCTTTTTCCACCGTCTTCACTTTTGTAAACACCGGCGTTAGTATTCTCTACTACTGCCCATATTCTCTGATGGTTAACGGGTGTAATAGTACAAATAATTTTACCCATTAATCCCCTGGGCATACCTGGGTTTTCCGAAATCAGTTTCCAGGTATCTCCGCCATCGTCACTCTTAT
>NZ_JACMOO010000120.1 GCF_014377975.1 Ferruginibacter sp. | reverse complement strand
GCACCGAAAACATCTACAATTATTTTTGAAGGATCAATTTCCTGCATGGATTGATAAGGCAATTTCGAAGTAAGCCCTACTGTTACATAATCATAAGCAGAATCTCCGAAAACCTGCCACCGATCTGTTAATGCATCTCCTGCAAAACTTCCTTTAGGCATAAGTGTTATAAGATCATCCGGAATATATGCATTGTGATTAGGGGCCAGTAAAATTTTATAACTATCCCCAACTTTGCCGATTATTTTTAAAGGGATAAGGCTATCCAGGTAACCGATCTTTGCGCCGCCAAGCCTGTCATCTCCAAGACCGTATTCCAAATGAGCGAGCCTGCCTTTTGTAACACAGACATCAGAACTTAAAAGGGACATTACCGCAAATGTGTTGGATGTTTCTTTTATAATTTTTTGCCCGTCGCTACCAGTAAGCGTTATCGGAATCTTCATTGCAGAAAAATTATCGGAAGCTTTTATAATGTATTCTCCCTGATAAATACCTGCCATTCCCTTTGTTTGTGCAAGCGACATTTCATACAATACAGTATTGTTTATCGTGGTAACATTCGAAGCAGGCAATGCTTTTATTTTAAATTGTATTTTATCACCGGGCACAAGTACGAGATTTCCTTCGGGGAAAGTCTGGATGCTTTCTATGCTCAGTGTATTTACGGGTTCTGCGGGCTTAGTAATGGCATAAGAAAAACTGATCGTTTTGGCAATAGTTTTACCCGCAGTATTTGAAGCGATAATATTAAAAGCGGTATCCCCTGCCCTTAAATTTAGTTCGTATGCAATAGCTCCGGTGGCGTAAACCTTCACCGGCATATCATTAATTTTTACTGTACAGGTTTTGCAAGTGCTGCCAATGATGAATTGACGGGAAACGGTCACAGTATTATTCGCTTTTGTGGGATTTACCAGCCTGATGAAAGGATTTTCAGATTGTGCATAATTTGCTATTGAATAAAGTAAACACAAGAGCACGGAAATAATAATTTTCATTCTATAGAATATTTATTTTAAAAAACACAAAGACAAAACGGTAAAGTTCACAAATATCCGAGCATTCACGTGAAAACTTTTGCCTTAATTCGTTGATTTTTAGCATTAAGAATACTATTTTATGATGTCAGTATTACTCTCCACTCTTTAAAGTTTCTTTTAATATATTTGCACCATCTGTAGTACAAACCAGAACCTTTTTAGTTTAAGCAGGGAAAAATTATAGCTTTTAAAAACTATATTTTCTGACCATCTTGCTATCATCAAACATAAGTTTATTTAAGTGTCAGAGAAAATAAAGGTTAGTCTCCTGATTGAAAAAAATTCTTTTACAGGATATGATTTCAAAATAGCAGAGGGTATCCAAAATAGCGATTTTGCAGATATCGTTTCTATAATTACAGTTCCTGCTGCTTCTGAAGCTTCTCATGATAACTTTAATGATCGATTGTATAAATTGTATATGAAGCTTGAAAGCTTTTTGCATCCGGGTATGTCGGCGGGTGCGAAAGCATATAATATAGAAGATTTCATCAGAGATAAGACCTTTATTTCATTAGAGAGTATATCGCAATATGCAGGTTCTGTCAATGAAAGAAACCCTGTACAGCGTCCTGATATTTTGATTAATATGAGCACGGCGGAGATATCACTGGAAATGCTTTCCATTCCTGCATATGCAATTTGGTCCGTTCCTTATTTAAAAAATGAGAGTTGGGAAACCTCGCCGCAAAAGGATGTTTTTTCATGTAAAGGAGAAACCTGTGTAGAATTAAGAGAATACCTAATAGAGACGAATCAGGTAAGGATTATTGACAGCGCATGGTTTCTCACAAGTGATTTCAGTATTTTAAGAAACATACATACGTTCAACGGAAAAGCCGCTTCTGTAATTCTGGCAAACCTTAAAAGATTTTACAGAATGGGGCAGCAAAAATTTGTTTTATACCTGAAGGAAAAGGAAGTCATCCAATCTTTGCCGGCTAATATTATTAAACCCGGCCTTTTTAAATTTTTAATGCAAATTTTTTCTATGTATTTCCGAAAGATAAAAAAGCTGATAACCCGGTTTACATACGAAGATCAATGGATCCTGTATTACCTGATAAGCAAGCCCGGAGAGGTTTCTTTTGAGTTCACAAAATTTAAAAAAATTGTCCCTCCCCCGGACCGATTTTGGGCTGATCCTTTTGTTGTTTACAAAGACAATAAATATTTTATTTTTTTTGAGGAAGTATATTTTAAAAAAAATAAAGGTCATTTAAGTGTTATGGAGATGGACGAAAATGAAAATTTTACCTCACCAAAAACCATTTTGATTAAAGATTACCACTTGTCTTACCCTTTCATTTTTGAAAAGAATGGAGTACACTACATGATACCGGAAACTAACGAAAAAAATACTATTGATTTGTACAGGTGTACAAGCTTTCCGTATGAATGGGAATTCAGTAAAACTTTAATGAGCAATGTGCAGGCAGCTGACGCAACTGTTCATTTTTATGAAAATAAATATTGGATGTTTGTTAATATTAATAAAGATCCGGGAACTTCCATTTTCAGTGAGCTCCATTTATTTTTTGCAGTTAGTTTTGACAGTACTGATTGGCAGCCACATATACAAAATCCCGTATCTATGGATATAAAAAATGCACGGTCTGCCGGTAAAATATTTGTTTCACTCGGTGAAATGTATCGTCCCGGCCAGAACTCTACGCAACATTACGGAAGGGGCATGCAGATTGAAAAAATAAAAGTCCTTAATGAAAATATTTATAAAACGGAGAGCGTAAAATTTATTTACAGTGATTGGGATAAGAATCTGATATCAACGCATACTCTAAACAGCGCAGGTAACATGACTGTTATTGATGCACAGCGAACCCGATTAAAATGGTGGTAATTTACGTACGACTTAAAACAATGGCAGATAAAATTAACCCCGCTCCTGCAATTCCAACCACCGCATTTCTTTTTCATCCAGCGCAGCAAGGATCTCATTTACACGCCCGGATATTTTCTGCAATTCATCGTAAGAAATATTGCTGCTCATTTTTGTTTGCAGCTCTTCTTTTTCTTTTTGCAACAACGGCAGGTCCTTATCCAATTTTTCCAGTTCTGTCTTCTCTTTGAATGAAAGTTTTTTTGAGACGCCCGGTTTTTCAACAGGTTGTACCTTTTCTTCTTTTTTCTCCGGCAGGGCACTCATATTCATTTTGCCATCATCTATTTTCGTACCTGCTTCCACTTCTTTTAAATAAGCCCTGTATTGAGAATAGTTTCCGGGGTAATCTTTTATCACGCCTTCGCCTTCAAAGGCAAATAAATGTTCTACCATCCTGTCCATAAAATAACGATCGTGGCTCACAATTAATATGCAACCGGGAAACTCCATTAAAAACTCCTCCAGCGTACGCAATGTTTGGAGGTCAAGATCATTTGTCGGTTCATCCAGAATTAAAAAATTAGGATTAAGAAAAAGAACACTCATCAAATGCAACCTTCTTTTCTCACCACCGCTTAGTTTGCTCAGAGGTGTAAACTGTTGTTGTGCATTGAAACCGAATTTTTCCATGAACATGCTCGCAGAAAGTTTGGAACCATCTGCCAATGGAAAATATTCTGCCATGTCTTTTACATACT
>NZ_JACMOO010000119.1 GCF_014377975.1 Ferruginibacter sp. | reverse complement strand
TTTATACCTTCTTTAAAAAGATGGCGATATCTGGCTGTAAATACCCTACCCGGTACAGGAAGTAAAAACACTTTTCAGGAAAACTGGATGGAAGGACAGGCTCCCGGTGTAAATGGCGGTGGTGAAGGAAAAGGGTTGTGGATAACAGATGTAGGATATACTTCTAACCCCGGTAATTACGATGCTTTATCCTTTACACCCTCCATTAAATGGTTTAACGGAACAGTGTACATGGGAATTGGTAATCCAATAACATACGATATTAGAAGCCATGCTGCTTATTTTACTTACATAAGAGGTGACAGAGGCAGCACTGCAGCAAACGGCCTTCTATCAACAACAGTTTTGCGCACTTTCGGAAATTTAGTTCAGGGTGATAAAATAGTGAATATTCCTGTAGGTATAAATGGAATTGGTACTGGAAATCCCTATGCAAGTGCCATTGACCTGCGTAAAGTAGCATTTTCCGATTCTAATAACGTTAATATATTTGTGTGGGATCCAAACCTTGGAGGTGGTTACGGGCAGGGTGGTTTTCAAACGCTTAGTCGTGATCCTAAAGTTGATCAACATTTTACAATATTGCCTGGTGGTGGCAGTTATGGTTTGCAGTCAACAATGAATACAATTGAGTCAGGGCTTGGTTTTTTTATACAGGGTTCTTTAACGAGCAGGACGCTAACGTTTAAGGAAACGGCAAAAACACCATCACAAAATATTTTATCCCGTACTACGGTAGTTCCACAAAAAATGTATGTAAAATTATCTGTACGGGATGCAAACGACTCTCTGACTATGGCGGATGCTTTTCAGGTAAGAATGTCTTCTAACTATAACACAGCTTTAGATGCCAATGATGCCAGAAAAAGAACAGGCAGTTTTGAAAGTGTTGCTTCAAACCGGGAGGGCACGCTGCTTGTAATGGAATACCGCAACAGTGCCATGTTGTGTAATGACAGTTTACTGATTAACAGCATAAATTTAGCTCCAAAAAATTATTGCTGGACGATAATCAACACTTCTTTAAATGAACCGGGACGAACAGGAGTTTTGGTAGATAAATTTCTCGGAACAGAAATGTTGTTAAATCTGGACAGCATAACAAACTATAATTTTACGGTAACAGGTGAAGAAGGATCTTCTAATGTTAATAGATTTTTGGTCGTTTTTAGGCAAACGGCAGTATTACAAATTGAGCATATAAGTTTAGCGGCTAACAGAATGCCAAATGATGCTATTACGCTGAAATGGACAGCGGAAAATGAAACAAAAATCAATCATTATGAAACCCAAAAAAGCACCAATGCAGTTGATTTTTTATCATTTGGAATAAATACGGTTGCAACCGATAACACCGGTGGGAGTCCTAATTATTTAAAGGTTGATGGCTCAAAAAACAGTGGGGACATTTTCTACCGAATTAAAGCAGTACAGAATGATATGCAGGTAACTTATAGCACGATAGTGAAAGTGAAAGCTTTAAAGGAAGAGGGTTCTATACTTGTATATCCCAATCCTGTAGGCAATAAAACTGTAATGCTTTATTTTAAGGAAATACCATTTGGTAATTACCATTTAAGTCTAACAGAAACCACGGGGCGAACGATATTTAAGGGAAACATACTGGTAAGTTCTGCTATGATTAAGAAAGAAATATTAATTAATAAAAATCATGCTTCAGGAAATTATAACCTGGAAATTACAAATAAGGCTGGCTTTAAAAAAAGTATTAAAGTAACTGTTGTTAATTAAAAGGGTAGGTTTTTTTGTTTAAAAGAAAATGAGTTATCAAAATATTATCTAAATGATGCAAATCATTTTTTGTTTTTATATAAGCAATCAATTGCAGTAAAGCCTCAACAAAAAAAATGTAAATACATTCTTTAGTTAGATATAGACACGTTCCTCACACTTACTACTTTAAGGTTTGGGTTTCCACGAAGGGTGATAAATGAGTGTAATTATTTTGCAGTTAAATTATCCACCATAAAGTTTAAAATAAGAATTGGCTACAATTAATTTAAACTAAAATATTGCATATAATGGCCTGTTTTCTGAGACCACACTTAGTATGATAAGATGACCTGTAAGTGACGAATATTGTAATAGTAAATGAACATAAACTTTAGGGTTAATAAACGAGCGCAAGAGTTTGCCGGTGGTTTATTTTTAGTATAAATTTTGTGAGGTTACAAGGCGAAAGTGTAACTAACTCAGCAAGTAAAATCAAAATTATATTAAAATACTTATGTAATATATAATTTGTAAGTGCGCTACAATTAACTCACAAACATGGTGCGTATCAATACTTCGTCAAAATAATATTGATGATATAAAAATAAAATAATCAAAAATTCAACATTACGTATATAATTTATTCTTAAATTTAAGTATTAAAATTATAAATTATGGCAACTAAAAAAGCTACTAAAGCAGCGCCTGCAAAAAAAGCTGCAACGGCCAAAAAATCAACACCGGCTAAAAAATCAACTCTAAAAAATGCGATTACAAAGCCTGTAGTTCCTTTCTCTTAAGTATTTACATTATTGCTATCATCTTCTGTAGTGTTGTCTACAGAAGATGATTTTTTTAAATCATTCCCAACTTCCTCAATCACCGATGTAGATAATAGGTCTTTGGTTTCGGGCTCTTTATTTTTCTGTTCACCAATACAATTATTTTCATTTAAATTTTCTGATTTTTCAATTTTAAGGTTTTTTTCTTTTGTAAGTTTTTCAAGAACAATGTGCTCTAATTTATGGTGTAACGGCACAAGGCCTGCACCTATCAGCACCAGCATCAGTAATTCCAGTATTTTGTTGTGGTGCATTAGTTCTTCAATAAGCGGATGTAATAAGAGTATTAAAAATTCAAAGAACAGCAAGAGCGATACTACACCCATAAAACGAACCACATTTTTGTATATTCTTATTCTGCTGAAAGCAACGGTTAAAATAAAAAATATAGGAATAAAAATACAAATAGCAAGTATCTGCAACTGTTGCAGTCTGGTTTCTTTTTCACGAAGTTCTTGTTCCGCTATTTCAGCCTGGCGTATCTGTTCGTTCGTGCTTATAATCATAGCTTCTCTTGTTTTTGACTGACCTTTTAAAGAATCCTGCAGCATTACTGCCTGCTCCATGTAAACAAAAGCACTGTCAAGTTTTTTTTGTCTTTTAAAAAAACTGCTTAGGAAATTTGCTGCATCAAGTTCCCGGCTTAAAAATCCATCATGGCGGGCTATGTCAAATGCAAGTCTTGCATACCTTAATGCAGAGTCGGGCTGAGTTGTTCTTTGAAAAATATTGGCAAAACCTAAGGCAGTTTCACAAAGCATATCATTATTGGTACCATCATTTAAAAAAGGTACAGCATTTCGGTAATTCATCATTGCAACGCTGTCGTTTCCTTCAGCAGCCAATACATTACCAAGGCCAAGGAAAGCCACTCCCTGGTAAAAGCTGCTTTCATTTTTAATCCCTGTTTTTAATGCAGCAGAAAAATAATGTTTGGCAGAGTCTATATTTTTCAGTTTATAAAACGTTTCACCAAGGTTGGTTAGGATGCCGTTTTCCAGTTCTTTTTTTACAGCTCCACCAGCGGCAATCACAGTAGAGTGAGCCCTATACAAATAGTTT
Organism: Ferruginibacter sp.; assembly: GCF_014377975.1. Taxonomy (GTDB): domain Bacteria; phylum Bacteroidota; class Bacteroidia; order Chitinophagales; family Chitinophagaceae; genus Ferruginibacter. Next base: position 2,190 of record NZ_JACMOO010000119.1, on the reverse strand, counting down.
AATGCCTTTTCGTAATCTGACAATAAAATATAAATTAACCCTATGTTGTTAAGGGCGCTTGCATAATTACGAACGCTTTTTCTTTTTTCTTCAATTTTTAATTTCTGCATATAATTATTAAGCGATGCTGTGTAATTGCCCAATAAATATTGCCCCGTAGCCATAACAGCAAAAGACCGGCTCTCTCCTTCAATATATTTTATATGCTTAGATAATAACTGCGCTTGTTGCGCAAGTTCAATGGTTGTATCCGGTTTAAAAAATTGATATTGTTCAGCTAATTTCCAAAGCAGCGTAACCCTGTTACTATCTGCCTGTGGTTTTACAAGCAAGTTTTTTAGGCTGTCTATCTTAACAGATTGCGCCGTGGCGGCAATGCTGCAACATACTAATAGCAAAAATGTAAAATGCTTTACCATGAGGGTAAATGGGTTTAACTATTTTGTTAAGTTTAATTTCCCCGTAACAATTATAACTTAAATTTACATCTATATTTTTTAATATGTATGTATTGCTATTTTGCTAAAAAATAAATGACATCAATAATGTTTGGCGATAAAACTGAAAATTTTTCTGGTACATTAAAGAATTTTAAAACCAAAATAGAAGGATTACGTGCTGCTAAAAAAGACAGGCTGGTGCTCATTATTATGTCTAATACGCACGATCCAACTTTGTGTATAGGTTGCGAAAAAGATGCCGCTGCAATAAAAAAAACCTTTGAAGAAATTTGTGACCAAACCGATTATAATTTTTGTTGTATAGAAATATCAGGAAAAAATTACAGCAATAAAAATCTCTTCAAAGCCTTTGACAATATGGGTACTCATAATGATGTTACGGTATTTTATTATTCAGGGCATGGGTACAGTTACCAGAATGACAGCAGGTATAGATACCCCCAACTTGATATGCGAAGCCATAATACCCAAGCGGATTTTAATAAAATAGATTTTATAGAACAGCATACTGAAAACCTGAAAGCATTATTGCTTATGATGATGTGGAGAGCCGGCAGGGTAAACATAGCTATTGCAGATTGTTGCAATACCAGCATTCCATTTAAGCGAAAAAAAGCCAGTGCAACTGATATGGAAATAGCAGAAGATGTAATGGTGAGGGTCAGTAAAAAATTTACCCAACAATTGTATGCTGATAATAATAATATGGTGAGTATAATGGTATCCTCATCCACCCAAGGCCAGCCTGCCATTACAGATAATGAGATAGGTAGCATTTTTACTGATAGTTTTACAAAAACAATAAAAAGTTTATTATCAAAAAAATCTAACCCCAGCCAGTATTTTCCCTGGGTAAAAGTGCTGAAAACTACCGCTGAAAAAGCTTTTAAAGAAAGCAATAAATACAATATTGGCAACGGAATTGCTGGGAAACAAAAAGCAGTTTTTGAAGTGTTTATTGAAAGTGATTCAGATTATGCCAAGCGGATGAATAGCAAAGGTTGGTAAAGTATGTAGTTTTTATTTGTTTATTAAATTGGTGCTAACCCATAACATTGTAAGTGAAATCTAATTTTTGCTTATGCTATTTTTTATAGCCTGAGCTTGGTCTTTGATAAGATGGCTCAATGGAAAATATTCATAAATAATTAAAACCTTGTAATTAGGTCTGCTGTACAATGGCCAGGATTTGGTACTTTAATATTGAAGTGTGGGCATTAATGAAGGTCAGGGAATACAATAATAACTGGTTTTAATTTTTTAAGAAATTTCGGATATTATCATTTAAAAATTTTTCATCTGCAGGGTTGCTTGCCGCTCCCGCTGTGTGCCCCCAAAGTGAAGGGATAGGTTTGAATATTACCTTTTTAATAAAAGCCGATTCGTAAGTGGCATCGCCAATTGGGAAATATAAATCTGTAGCAGAAGGCATGTATAAAAAAGGCACTTTAATGGAGCGAAGCGCAGCTTCTACATTGCCATTAAAACCGGCTGTAGTACCAACATCGTGCTGCTCCCAGGTACGCATTTGCAGTATAAGGTTATTGGCATCAGCACCCGGAATAAAATTTGTTTTGTATTCGTTTAGTACTTGTGCAAATGTGGTGCCCGGTGCGGATGTCGTACGCCATAATTCCTTGCGCCACCACTCCTGTGAGTAAAGCCAGGCCGTCCATACGATACCAAAAGCCTGCAATCCTTTAACCGGTGGTTTGGTGTAATCGCCGTT
>NZ_JACMOO010000118.1 GCF_014377975.1 Ferruginibacter sp. | reverse complement strand
CCTGTAATGCTTGATGGTATTGTGGCTGATTATTATGGCAGTCCCACGCCGATTAGCCAAATTGCAAACATTATAACCCTTGATGCACGTACGATTTCTGTTACACCGTGGGAGAAAAATATGTTACAGGTAATAGAAAGAGCAATAATAGCAGCAAACATTGGCATAAATCCACAAAATGATGGTGTGGTTATTAGATTATTTTTACCACCATTAACAGAAGAAAGACGCAGGGAACTGGTAAAAAAATGTAATGGAGAGGGAGAAAATGCCAAAGTATCTATTCGCAATATTAGAAGAGATGCCATTGAACAGATAAAAAAACTTCAGAAAGACGGCGCCAGCGAAGATGAATGCAAAGATGCAGAAGCAGCGGCACAGGTTGCAACAGACAGGCACATTGTGTTAGTAGAAAAACATCTTGCAGCAAAAGAAGTTGAAATTATGGCGGTGTAGATTAGATATGAGACACAAGATTAAAGACAAAAGAAAGCGTATATTGAAAGTTAAAGAAATTTGATTATTGCCTGGGGAATTTTCTTAACCCTTTAACTCCCTGCTCGTAACAGAAAAACCCGTAACTAACTAAATATGCAATCCTCTAAGGAAACATGGTTTTTACTGCTTTCAGTGCCCATCTATATTATTTTTATAGGTGCTGAAATATTGTTGAGCAATTGGGGGGAGAAAAAATTATACACAGTAAAAGGAGTATTACAAAATGTTTACTTAACCCTAATGAATGGGTCTCTGGACCTGATTTTACGTTGGGCTTTTTATGTGAGCATACTAATGTGGACCTATGAGCAACATTTTTTTAAGATTGAAAATCCATACCTGTATTGGTTTCTACTATTCATTTTTGAAGACCTGGCATTTTATCTTGAGCATAGAATAGATCATTACTGCCGGCTTTTTTGGGCAGTTCACCTCACCCACCACTCATCGGAAGAATTTAATTTAACAACAGGCTTTCGTTCATCAGTATTACAGCCTGTTTACCGTTTTGTGTATTTTATACCTATTGCATTAATGGGTTTTCATCCACTCGATATTGTATTTATGTATTCCATCACCCAAACATATGGTATACTCGTTCACACGCAATATATTAATAAAATGCCCCGGTGGTTTGAAGCAGTTTTTGTAACGCCGGCGCACCATCGGGTACACCATGCAAGCAACATTGTTTACCTCGATAAAAATATGGGTATGTGCCTAATTATCTGGGATAGGTTGTTTGGCACGTTTCAGGATGAGTTACCGGGCGAACCTGTAAAATATGGCTTGACAAAACCATTGGATAATCCTCATAATCCGTTTAACCATGTTTTGCATGAATGGAAAGGAATGGCCAGCGACCTAAAGAAAAAGGTTTCATTTACTACCAAAATAAAATATTTGTTTATGCCTCCCGGCTGGAGCCATGACGGATCAACAAAAACTGCTGTTCAACTTAGAAAAGAACTTAAGAAATCTGCCATCTAAAGAGCTGCTTTTACTAATTTTACCACATGCAAATTTTTCCCGTTTCTTCAGCAGAAGACGAAGCTGCGTTTTACCAATTACCGCTTTCTATATATAAAAATGATGCTAACTGGATACAGCCTTTGGATAAAGATGTTGCAGAAGTTTTTGATCCCAAAAAAAATAAATCGTTTAGGCATGGCAGCCTGCAGCGCTGGATTTTAAAAAACAAAGCGTCAGAAACGATTGGTAGGATAGCAGCATTTATCAATAAAAAATACCGAAACAAAGGCGACGATGTAACCGTTGGTGGGGTTGGTTTTTTTGAATGTATTAATGAGCAGGCAGCTGCAGATTTATTATTGAACACTGCAAAAGAATGGTTGCAACAACAAGGTATGCAGGCAATGGATGGCCCTATTAATTTTGGTGAGAGAGACCGGTGGTGGGGCATGGTTACAAAAGGATTTATGGAACCACTCTACTGCATGAATTATAATCCACCTTATTATGTAACCCTGTTTGAAAACTATGGGTTTAAAATATTTTTTGAGCAGGTTTGTTTAAGCATGGATCCAAAATCGCCACTTGACAAAAAAATGTGGAACCGCCACGATGCCATAGAAGCAGATAAGGATTTTTCAGCTGCACATTTACAAAAAAATAACCTTGAGAAATATGCAAAAGATTTTGCCGTGGTGTACAATAAAGCATGGGCCGGCCATGGCGGCTTAAAAGAAATGGGTCACGAACAGGTGCTCATTATGTTTAAAAAAATGAAGCCTGTAATGGATGAAAAAATTCTTCATTACGCATATTACAAAGGGGAGCCCATTGCTATTTTTATTAATATCCCGGATCTTAACCAGTGGTTTAAATACCTAAATGGAAAATTTGGGCTGTTGCAAAAATTAAAATTTTTATGGGTAAAGCAATTCAAGAAAAACAAAAAATTTACAGGGTTGGTGTTTGGGGTAGTGCCTGAGTGGCATGGCAAAGGTGTAGATGCTTACATAATAGGTGAATCTGCTAAATATGTACAGTCTGCAGCAAGTCCTTATACAGAATATGAAATGCAGTGGATTGGCGACTTTAACCCTAAAATGCTGAACATTGCTACCGGCTTGGGCGATGTGCACCGCAGCAGGAATCTTTGCACCTACCGTTATTTATTTGACAGGAGCAAAGAATTTAAACGCCATCCAATCCTTTAGTTAAATTAGAAATTACCACCCACAATAATTAAATTCGCACAAATACTCACAACCTGCAAGCCCACACGAATAGTCATTAGCAATTATGGAAAAATTTATCGTATCGGCCAGAAAATACAGACCGCAAAATTTTACGACGGTAGTGGGGCAGGCGCATATTACAACCACATTAAAAAACGCCATTAACAACAACCAGCTTGCCCATGCATTTTTATTTTGCGGGCCAAGAGGTGTTGGAAAAACAACCTGTGCCCGAATACTTGCAAAAACCATTAACTGCCTCAACAAAACAGCAGATGGTGAAGCCTGCAACACCTGTAACAGTTGTGTATCGTTTGACAACGGTTCTTCTTTAAATATTCATGAGCTGGATGCAGCAAGCAATAATTCGGTAGATGATATTAGAAGCCTGGTGGACCAGGTACGTTTTGCACCACAGGCCGGCGATTATAAAGTTTATATTGTAGATGAGGTTCATATGCTAAGTGCATCTGCCTTTAATGCTTTTTTAAAAACACTGGAGGAACCTCCACCCTATGCCATTTTTATATTGGCAACAACAGAAAAACATAAAATATTACCTACCATATTAAGCCGTTGCCAAATATTCGATTTTAAGCGGATTACTACCAACGATACCGTTGAACATCTTCGGGAAATATGTGACAAAGAACATACAACTGCGGATAATGCTGCGCTTCACGTAATTGCTCAAAAAAGTGAAGGCTGTTTGAGAGATGCATTGAGTATACTGGATAAAATTGTCAGTTTTACAGGTGGCCAGTTAACCTACAGCAACACGCTTGAGCATTTAAATATACTTGACGAAGATTACTTTTTTAAGCTGTTACAATTTGCTACAGATCAAAAACTGAGTGATGCACTTTTATTGTTTGATGATATAAACCAAAAAGGATTTGAAGGAGATACATTTTTAGAAGGCTTTATAGAATTTATTAGAAACCTGCTTGTAAGTAAAGATGTAAAAGCTGCCATTTTATTGGAAGTTGCTGAAGATTTTAGGGACAAATATTTACAGGCTGCAAAAGAAATTTCGGCAAACTGGATGATTGCTGCCCTCAATACAACCCATGAAGCTGCGTTAAATTACAAACAGGCCCGCAATAAAAGATTGTGTGTGGAAATGGCATTGATTAAACTTTGCTATTTAAACCAGGCTGTAGAATTTAGTGAAGGAACAAATGAAATGCTGGTAAAAAAAAAATTAGTTGACAGCTCAAAACCTGTTTCTTTTAAAGGAATTTCTTTCATTAAAATTAAAGAAACTCCGGCTGCACCGCTGCCAGAAAAAAAGCCTGTGGTTAAAGAAGCTGCTCTTTTTATAAAAAAAGAAATACCAGCCCCTCCACCCGTGGTAATTACAAAAGAAATTATTGCACCTGTTCAAAAAAGATCAGGTTTTGGTTCGCTCGAAAAAATACGGGCAAGGTTATTACTTGAAACAAAACAGGAAGAAAGATTATTGGAATTAACGGATGCCAACCTGCTAAAAGCCTGGACAGATTATACTGAAACCCTGTTCTCCGAAAAAAAATATCCTGTTGTAACACAGTTTAAAATGGCCGTGTTAAGAATAGACAATGAATTTAATTTTACAGTTGTTACGGAAGGTGTGTTACAACAACGTTTCATTGAAATGGAGAGATCAAGTCTTATTCCATACATGCAAAAATACTTTGGTAATAAACTGCTCAAATATTCTATAGAAATTATTGAGCCGGAAGCAATGCCTGAAGATGATAAAAAAACCCTTTCATCAAAACAGCAGTATGAGTTAATGATTGTAAAATATCCATTAATAAAGGAATTAAAAGACAGACTAAGGCTTGAAATTGATTATTAAACTGAACTTAAATCAACGGGCAAAAAATATTTATTTTTTTTACATTAATTTCGAATTTCAATATTTATAAAAAACAATTATGGCAGAAGTAATAAGGATGCCGCTGCTGAGCGATACCATGACGGAAGGAAAGATTGTGGCATGGAATAAAAAAGTGGGTGATAAAGTAAAAGCTGATGATGTATTGGCTGATGTGGAAACAGACAAGGCCACGATGGAAGTAAACGGTTATGTAGATGGAACCCTTTTATACATTGGTGTACCTGAAGGTGAGGCTGCAAAAATTAACCAGATCATTGCCATTGTAGGTAAAGAAGGGGAAGATTATAAAGCATTGTTGGATGATGAGAAGGCAAAGCCGACCACGGAAGATGGACCGCAGACCACTGAGAAGACCGCTGACGATGGACAACAGACGATTAAACAGACGACGGACGATGGACAACAGACGACTAACCCACAACTCGTCCCACTTCCCGAAGGTGCAAAAGAAATTAGAATGCCTTTGTTGAGTGATACCATGACGGAAGGCAAAATTGTTGCATGGAATAAAAATGTAGGAGATATTGTGAAAGCTGATGATGTACTGGCTGATGTAGAAACGGATAAAGCAACCATGGAAGTGGTGGGCTACGAAGAAGGTACACTGTTATACATTGGTGTAGAGGCGGGACAAGCAGCAAAAATAAACCAGATCATAGCCATTGTAGGTAAAGCAGGAACTGATGTAGCTGCTTATGTAGCAGCAGAGAAAGCAATGGACAGTGCAGCAGGTACAACAGCAAGTGTTAAGACAACGGACGAAGGACAACATAGTACAAAGCAGACGACCGACAACGGACAACCGACGACTGTGGCAGCACCCCCAACAACAACCCCGCAACCAGAAACCAATAACCCACAACCCGTAAATAATACCGATGGCCGAATAAAAGCATCTCCATTGGCTAAAAAAATAGCTGCTGAAAAAGGCTTGGATATTAGTAAAATAAGTGGCACCGGCGATGGTGGTAGAATTACGAAGAGTGATATTGAAGGGTACAAAGAGAAGACCACAGACGACAGACCACAGACAACAATTGCTACGGCAAGTGCACAACCATCAACCATCAACTATCAACCATCAACTGAATCCTACACCGATGTACCACTTACACAAATGCGTAAAGTTATTGCACGCAGGTTAGGTGAGAGTATGTTTACGGCACCGCATTTTTATTTAACTATGGAGTTGAATATGGATAATGCCATGGCTGCCCGCATTGCAATAAATGAAGTGAGTCCTGTAAAGGTTTCTTTTAATGATATGATCATTAAAGCCTGTGCTGCAGCCCTTCGTTTACACCCCGATGTAAACAGCAGTTGGATGGGCGATTTTATCAGAAAAAATAACCACATACACATTGGTTCTGCATTGGCTTTGCCGGAAGGTTTAATTGTGCCGGTGATAAAATTTGCTGATCAAAAATCATTGTCGCAAATAGCAGCAGCTGCAAAGGAATTGTATGCAAAAGCAAAAGATAAAAAACTGCAGCCAAATGAATTTAGTGGCAACACATTTACCATTTCCAACCTCGGTATGATGGATATTGAAGAGTTTACGGCAATTATTAATCCGCCGGACAGTTGCATATTAGCGGTTGGAAAAATTAAAGAAACCGTTGTAAGCCGCAATGGCAAATTTGAAACAGCCAACGTAATGAAAGTTACCCTAAGTTGCGACCATAGAAGTGTAGATGGCGCTGTAGGCGCTGCATTTTTACAGACTTTAAAAAAGTTTGTGGAAAATCCGGTTACTATGTTAGTATAAATATTTATTATGAACTTTAAGAAAGTCTTTCCTGAATGGGAAAGACTTTTCTATTTTATAAATATATTTTCAGCGTTAGTAATTTTTTTTGATGGGTTACAAAACTTCAGAATTAAAAAAGGTATCCTTTTGATTACGATTATTAATGAAGATTTGTGGAGAGGAGTTTTTTTACAATAAATACAATTGATCAATGTATGATAAGTTGTAAACAACTATCATCGTCTCCTATTTATAATACTGTACAAAAGGATGATATAAAAGTATGCGCTTATAACATTGAGCTAACTGAGCCTGAAAAAATCATACTTATATACTTTCATTATTTACTGAAAGTTCAATATTAAGCCGTAATTTCATTTTATGAAACTGGATGAAGCAAAACAGCAATTTATAAACAGCTGGGGGGCATTTGGAACCCAATGGGGCATTAACCGGACGAT